>NZ_JAPYKM010000062.1:0-18518 GCF_029623465.1 Pseudomonas sp. RIT-To-2
CGGTTTTCGCGGTTTGGCGCTGTAATAAGTTGTCGCTTGGCGACAAGGACAGGCGCCGGTTCGTCCTTACAATCCCCCCATCGCTGGCCATTACCAGGCTGGCGTTCCTCTTCAGGAGACTCCGATGTCCGTTGAGCATGCCCAGGTGCAACGCGCCGATTTCGACCAGGTAATGGTCCCCAACTACGCCCCGGCGGCCTTCATTCCGGTGCGCGGCGCAGGTTCCCGGGTGTGGGACCAGGCCGGCCGCGAGCTGGTGGACTTCTCCGGTGGTATCGCCGTGAACGTGCTGGGCCACGCCCACCCGGCGCTGGTGGCCGCGCTAACCGAGCAGGCCAACAAGGTCTGGCACGTGTCCAACGTCTTCACCAACGAGCCGGCCCTGCGCCTGGCCCATAAGCTGGTCGACGCCACGTTTGCCGACCGGGTGTTCTTCTGCAACTCCGGCGCCGAAGCCAACGAGGCCGCCTTCAAGCTGGCCCGCCGCGTGGCCCATGACAACTTCGGCCCGGACAAATACGAGATCATCGCGGCCACCAACAGCTTCCATGGCCGTACCCTGTTCACGGTCAGCGTCGGTGGCCAGCCCAAGTACTCCGACGGTTTCGGCCCGAAGATCACCGGTATCACCCACGTTCCGTACAACGACCTGGCCGCCCTGAAAGCCGCCATCTCCGACAAGACCTGCGCCGTGGTGCTGGAGCCGGTGCAAGGTGAAGGCGGCGTGCTGCCGGCCGACCTGGCCTACCTGCAAGGCGCCCGCGAGCTGTGCGACCAGCACAATGCGCTGCTGGTATTCGACGAAGTGCAGAGCGGCATGGGCCGCAGCGGCGAGCTGTTCGCCTACATGCACTATGGCGTGACCCCGGACATCCTCTCCAGCGCCAAGAGCCTGGGCGGCGGTTTCCCCATCGGCGCCATGCTCACCACTACCGAGCTGGCCAAGCACTTCGCCGTGGGCGTGCACGGCACCACCTACGGTGGCAACCCGTTGGCGTGCGCCGTGGGCGAGGCGGTGATGGACGTGATCAACACCCCTGAAGTGCTGGCCGGCGTGAAGGCCAAGCACGAGCGCTTCAAGGCTCGCCTGCAACAGATCGGCGAGCAGTACGGCGTGTTCACTGAAATCCGCGGCCTGGGCCTGCTGATCGGCTGCGCCCTCAGCGATGCCTGGAAAGGCAAGGCCAAGGACTTCTTCAACGCCGCCGAGCAGCATGACCTGATGATCCTGCAGGCTGGCCCGGACGTGGTGCGCTTCGCCCCGAGCCTGGTGATCGAAGACGCCGACATCGACGAAGGTCTGGACCGCTTCGAACGTGCCGTCAAGCAACTGACCCAGGCCTGATTCCCGGGTCGTGAAGGCGGGTGCCCTGGCGCTCGCCGTTCTTTTCAAGCAATTCCAAGGAGTGACACCATGCTGGTAATGCGCCCTGCGCAAATGGCTGACCTGGCCGAGGTACAACGCCTGGCCGCGGACAGCCCTATTGGTGTCACGTCGTTGCCGGATGACGCCGACCGCCTGCGCGACAAGATCGCCAAGTCGGAAGCGTCCTTCGCCGCCGAGGTCAGCTTCAACGGTGAAGAAAGCTATTTCTTCGTCCTGGAAGACGCCCATAGCCAGCGCCTGGTGGGCTGTTCCGCCATCGTCGCGTCGGCGGGGTATTCCGAACCATTCTACAGTTTCCGTAATGAGACCTTCGTGCACGCTTCCCGCGAGCTGAAGATCCATAACAAGATTCACGTGCTTTCCCAGTGCCATGACCTGACCGGCAACAGCCTGCTCACCAGTTTCTACGTGGTGCCCGAGCTGGTGGGCAGCGCCTGGTCGGAGCTCAACTCCCGGGCGCGCCTGCTGTTCATGGCCAACCACCCCGAGCGTTTCGCCGACTCGGTGGTGACCGAGATCGTGGGCTACAGCGACGAGAACGGTGACTCGCCGTTCTGGGACGCCATCGGCCGCAACTTTTTCGACCTCAACTACGCCGAGGCCGAGCGCCTGTGCGGTATCAAGAGCCGCACCTTCCTGGCCGAGCTGATGCCGCACTACCCGATCTATGTGCCACTGCTGCCCGACGCTGCCCAGGAAGCCATGGGCCAGGTGCACCCGCGGGCGCAGATCACCTTCGACATCCTCATGCGCGAGGGTTTCGAGACCGACCACTACATCGACATCTTCGACGGCGGCCCGACGCTGCATGCACGGGTCTCGGGCATCCGCTCCATTGCCCAGAGCCGCGTGGTGCCCGTCAAGCTCGACAGTGGCCACAGCGACGTGGTCAAGGGCGCACGCCCCTACCTGGTGGCCAACGCCCAGTTGCAGGACTACCGCGCCGTGTTGCTGGAACTGGACTGGGTGCCCGGCAAGCCGGTCACCCTCAGCCTGGAAGCGGCCGAGGCCCTGGGTGTTGGTGAAGGCGCCAGCGTGCGCCTGGTAGCGGTTTGATACCTGTCATTCACAGGTCGAGTTCTGCGGGCCGCCACTGCGGCCCGCGCAAGGAGAAAGCATGATCGTTCGTCCCGTACGCAGCAGCGACTTACCCGCGCTGATCGAGCTGGCCCGCAGCACCGGCACCGGCCTGACCACCTTGCCGGCCAACGAGGAGCGCCTGGCGCACCGGGTGGGCTGGGCCGAGAAGACCTTCCGGGGCGAAGCCGGCCGCGGCGACGCGGACTACCTGTTCGTGCTGGAAGACGATGCCGGCCAGGTGGTGGGCATTTCCGCCATCGCCGGCGCGGTGGGCCTGCGTGAGCCCTGGTACAACTACCGGGTAGGCCTGACGGTCAGCGCCTCCCAGGAACTGGACATTTACCGGGAAATTCCCACCCTGTTCCTGGCCAACGACCTGACTGGCAATTCCGAGCTGTGCTCGCTATTCCTGCGCAGCGAACACCGTAACGGCCTCAACGGGCGCCTGCTGTCCAAGGCGCGCTTGATGTTCATCGCCGAGTTCCCGCAGCTGTTTGGCAAGAAGATCATCGCCGAGATGCGCGGCATGTCCGACGAGAACGGCCGCTCGCCGTTCTGGGAGAGCCTGGGCCGGCATTTCTTCAAGATGGAATTCAGCCAGGCCGACTACCTGACCGGCGTTGGCAACAAGGCATTCATTGCCGAACTGATGCCCAAGTTTCCGTTGTACACCTGCTTCCTGTCGGAGGCGGCGCGCAACGTCATCGGTCGTGTGCACACCGACACCGAGCCGGCGTTGACCATGCTCAAGGGCGAAGGCTTCAGCTACCAGGGCTACGTCGATATCTTCGACGCGGGCCCGGCCATCGAGTGCGAGACCGCCAAGATTCGCGCCGTGCAGGACAGCGAGGCGCTGGTGCTGGCCATCGGTACCCCCGGTGACGATGCCACGCCGTACGTGATTCACAACCGCAAGCGCGAAGACTGCCGGATCACCGCGGCCCCCGCTCGCCAGGCGGCCGGTACCCTGGTGGTCGACCCCTTGACCGCCAAGCGCCTGCGTCTCAGTGCCGGTGACCAGGTGCGTGCGGTGCCGCTCTCCCCCCAGGCTGGCAAGGAGGCACGCTCATGAACACCCTGTATGTCGCCGGCCAGTGGCTGGCAGGCCAGGGCGAGGCCCTGGAGTCGTTGAACCCGGTGACCCAGGCGGTGATCTGGCAAGGCCGCGCCGCCAGCGAGGCCCAGGTAGATCAGGCGGTGTTCGCTGCCCGTCATGCCTTCGTCAGCTGGGCCTCGCGCCCGTTGGACGAGCGTATCGGCGTCCTGGAAAAATTCGCCACCACGCTCAAGTCGCGCGCCGATGAACTGGCCCGCTGCATCGGCGAGGAAACCGGCAAGCCGTTGTGGGAAGCGGCCACCGAAGTGACCAGCATGGTCAACAAAGTTGCCATTTCGATCCAGAGCTACCGAGAGCGCACAGGCGAGAAGAGCGGGCCGCTGGCCGACGCCACCGCCGTGCTGCGCCACAAGCCTCATGGCGTGGTCGCCGTGTTCGGCCCCTACAACTTTCCCGGCCACCTGCCCAACGGTCATATCGTGCCGGCGCTGCTGGCGGGTAACGCCGTGCTGTTCAAGCCCAGCGAGCTGACCCCCAAGGTCGCCGAGCTGACGGTGCAGTGCTGGATCGACGCCGGTTTGCCCGCCGGTGTGCTGAGCCTGTTGCACGGCGCACGCGACACGGGTATTGCCCTGGCCGCCCATGATGGCATCGACGGCCTGTTCTTCACCGGCTCCAGCCGTACCGGCAACGCGCTGCACAACCAGTTCGCCGGGCGCCCGGACAAGATCCTGGCCCTGGAAATGGGCGGCAACAACCCGCTGGTGGTGGAAGAAGTCCAGGACCTGGAAGCGGCGGTCTACACCATCATCCAGTCGGCGTTCATTTCCGCCGGCCAACGCTGCACCTGTGCCCGTCGCCTGATCGTGCCCGAAGGCGCGTGGGGTGACGGGCTGCTCAAGCGCCTGGTCGAGGTGGCGGGCAACCTGGTGGTGGGTGCCTACGACCAGCAACCGGCGCCATTCATGGGCTCGGTGGTGTCGCTGGCGGCTGCCCAGGCCTTGCTCGATGCCCAGGCTGGCCTGCTGGCCAAAGGCGCCACGGCGCTGCTGAGCATGACTCAGCCACAACCGACGGCCGCGCTGCTGACCGCTGGCATCATCGATGTCACCCAGGTCAGGGAGCGAGCTGACGAAGAGTGGTTCGGCCCGTTGCTGCAAGTTATCCGCTATGGCCATTTCGATGCGGCCATCGCCGAGGCCAACAATACCCGCTACGGCCTGGCCGCTGGCCTGCTGTCGGATTCCGAAGCGCGTTACCAGCAGTTCTGGCTGCAGAGCCGCGCTGGCATCGTCAACTGGAACAAGCAGTTGACCGGTGCGGCCAGCACCGCACCCTTTGGCGGCGTCGGCGCCTCGGGCAACCACCGCGCCAGTGCCTACTATGCCGCTGACTATTGCGCCTACCCGGTGGCATCCCTGGAGGCGCCGAAGGTCAGCCTGCCGGCCAGCCTGACCCCAGGCGTGAAGCTGTGAGCGTGTGCATGACAATGAGATCCATGGAGCCTGGCCGATGAAAGCCTATGAAGTGAATTTTGATGGCCTGGTAGGGCCGACCCACAACTATGGTGGGTTGAGCTACGGCAACGTCGCCTCCCAGAGCAACAGCCAGCAGGCGTCCAACCCGCGCGAGGCGGCGCGCCAGGGCCTGGCGAAGATGAAGGCGCTGATGGACATGGGCTTTCAGCAAGGCGTGCTTGCCCCTCAGGAGCGCCCGGATGTAGCTGCCCTGCGTGCGCTGGGTTTCAGCGGCAGCGATGCTCAGGTGATCGAGCGCGCGGCGCGCGATGCCATGCCATTGCTGGTGGCCAGTTGCTCGGCATCGAGCATGTGGGTGGCCAATGCCGCCACGGTCAGCCCTAGCGCCGACACCGCCGACGGCCGCGTGCATTTCACTGCCGCGAACCTGAACTGCAAGTATCACCGTAGCATCGAGCACCCCACCACCAGCCGAGTGCTGGGGGCCATGTTTCGCGACGAGCACCATTTTGCCCACCACGCGGCATTGCCTGCCGTTGGTCAGTTTGGTGATGAGGGCGCGGCCAACCACACGCGCTTCTGCCGCGACTACGGCGAAGCGGGCGTGGAGTTTTTCGTGTTCGGCCGCAGTGCGTTCGACACTCGTTACCCGGCACCGCAGAAATACCCGGCGCGCCAGACGCTAGAGGCGTCCCAGGCGGTCGCCCGCCTGCATGGCCTGAGCGAGGAGGGCGTGGTCTACGCTCAGCAGAACCCGGCAGTGATCGACCAGGGCGTGTTCCACAACGACGTGATCGCGGTGGGCAACGGCGAGCTGCTGTTCCACCACGAGGACGCCTTTGTCGACACCGCGCCGATGCTCGCGCAACTGCAGGCTAAACTGGCGAAAAGGGGCGGCAATTTCCAGGCGGTGTGCGTGCCACGCAGCCAGGTCGCGGTAGAGGACGCGGTACGGTCCTACCTGTTCAACAGCCAGCTGCTGTCGCGCGCAGACGGCTCCATGTTGCTGATCGTGCCCGAGGAATGCCGCGCCAATGAGCGTGTCTGGCAGTACCTGCAACAGTTGACCGCCCAGGGCGGGCCGATTGCCGAGGTCAAGGTGTTCGACCTCAAGCAGAGCATGCAGAACGGCGGTGGCCCCGCGTGCCTGCGCTTGCGTGTGGCGCTGAATGAAACCGAGCTGGCGGCGGTGAACCCCGGGGTGATCATGACCGCGCCGCTGTATGACACGCTCACCCAGTGGGTGGACCGTCATTACCGCGACCGTCTCAGCGAAGCTGACCTGGCCGACCCGCAGTTGCTGCTGGAATGTCGCACGGCATTGGATGAACTGACGCAAATCCTTAAACTGGGCGCGGTTTACCCTTTCCAACTTCAACCTTGAGAGATTTTCCCCATGTCCGACGCCCTGCGGCTGATTCTTGAAGACACCGACGGCACCCAGCTGGAAACCTCCTGCACCCGCTTTGCCGTGGTCTGGCAAGGCAAGGAAGTCTGGATCCAGCAGGATGGCCGCGGCCAGTTGCTGATCGGCGTTGACGTCGAGGAAGGCGATGCTGAATACGCCAACCTGCTGCTGCGCCCGTTGGCCACCAACCTGGTGAGCCTGCAACTGGAGATGGAGCCGGCCGACGCCGGTGAAGACGACGACCACGTACATGGTCCGGACTGCCAACACTAAGGACTGACGCCTATGCTCGCCCTCGGCAAGCTGCTTGAATTGACCCTCGCCGGCCGTGAGCCGGCAGAGAAAACTCAGCTGACCGTCGAAGGCGTGCGCATGCGCTGGCTCGGCGAGGGTGCCCTCGAGGTCCGCCCTCCCGACGCCCGGGACAATGGCCTGGACCTGCTGCTGTCGGCGGGCATCCATGGCAACGAGACAGCGCCCATCGAGCTGCTTGATGGCCTGTTGCACGACATCGCACGCGGCGATCTCAAGCCGCGCGCCCGTATGCTTTTCCTGTTCGGCAACCCGGAAGCCATCCGGCGCGGCGAGCGTTACCTGGAGCAGGACGTCAACCGCCTGTTCAACGGCCGCCACGAACTCTCCAGCGGCCCCGAGGCGTTGCGCGCCTGTGAACTGGAACGGCTGGCGGCGACCTTCTTCAGCGTGCCCGGCCGCACCCGGCTGCATTACGACCTGCACACCGCTATCCGTGGCTCGAAGATCGAGCAGTTCGCCCTGTACCCTTTCAAGGAAGGGCGCGAGCATTCAGCCCATGAGCTGGCGCGGCTGGAGGCGGCAGGCATGGAAGCGGTGCTGCTGCAGAGCAAGCCCTCCATTACCTTCAGTGCCTACACCTATGAACAGCTCGAGGCCGAGGCCTTTACCCTGGAGCTGGGCAAGGCGCGGCCGTTCGGCCATAACGAGCAGGTGAATCTGGCGCCGCTGGAAACCCGTCTGAAGCAGATCATCGAAGGTAATGAGCCTGACCTGGGCGAGCCGCGCCACCTCAAGCAGTTCCGTGTGGCCCGCGAGGTGATCAAGCACAGCGATGCGTTCCGCCTGCATCTGCCGGCTGACGTGGAGAACTTTTCGGAATTGCCCCAGGGCTATCTGTTGGCCGAAGACCTGGCCGAATGCCGCTGGATCGTGGAGGAGGAGGGTGCGCGCATCATTTTCCCCAACCCCAAGGTCAAGAACGGCTTGCGTGCGGGGATACTGATCGTTCCTGTGTGAGATCGGTGGCGTCTGTTTCCCGAGCTTCGCCCGGTCCCACAATGAAGGGTGTATGCCTTGTGGGGCCGGGCGACGCTCGGGAAGAGGTCAACGCAAATCAGGCGACCTTGTGCTGGGCGCTCAGGCGGCGCAGGGCGCGGACTTTCTGCAGGGTGTCGGCGCAGGTGTTGGCCGCTTCATGGCCCTTGTGCAGGAAGTGCTTGAAGAAATAGTCGTGGTGTTCCTGGCCGTGGAAGTTGTGCGGGGTCAGCGATACCGAGAACACCGGTACTTCGGTTTCCAGTTGCACTTGCATCAGCGCGTCAACCACGGTGGCGGCGACGAAGTCGTGGCGGTAGATACCACCGTCCACCACCAGGGCCGCGCCAACGATACCGGCGTAGCGGCCGGTCTTGGCCAGCAGCTTGGCGTGCAGCGGGATTTCAAAGGCGCCGCCAACTTCATAGACGTCGATATCGCTTTCCTGGTAGCCCAGTTGGGTGATCTGCTCGACGAAGCCGATACGGGCCTGGTCGACAATATCCTTGTGCCAGCAAGCCTGGATGAAAGCGATGCGCTCGTTCGGGTGGCTTTTGCTGTCGATTGCGGTGGGTTGCATCTACGTTGACTCCTGTTTGTGTGAAAAACAGGGCAGTTGGATCGAATGGGATTCAAGGGTACGCGGCCAGCCGTCGGCCCTTGGGTGCCAATCCCGTTCTCTCTTCATCCGGACTATGACCGTCGGCCCCGGAATCACACCGGGTCTGCTGACCTTGCCAGGCCAAAGCCTGCCAAGCGCTCGCGGGCTAGGCGCATTGCGCACCATTACCGCCGGTGGGGAATTGCACCCCGCCCTGAGAACGTTTGCCGCCCATCGGTAGGCGGCGGGGAGATTTTTAACATACTTTTTTGCACTGTGCATCGCCAGAGCGCTAACCATTTAGTTGTAGGCGCCAAACTTTTGGTCAGCGCACACCCTTCAGCGGCCCGGCGGCATGCCTGAAACCAAGCGGCGTTCTTGACGCGGCCAAGTCCGCTGCTACCGGGCGGTGCCTTGTGGAGGGCGGATTCAGGCATAAATTGACAGCCGGGGCCCCGATTGGCAGCCTGTGACGTATAAACACACTGTACCGCGGCCTCAGGGCCGATATAATGCGGCCCTTTGCCGTCGAAACGTCCAGTGACGTTTCGAACTGGCCTATGGCCGCAGCCTGTCGTGGAAGAACCTAATGAAAAGCGCAGAAATCCGTGAAGCCTTCCTTCGCTTCTTCGAAGAGCAAGGCCACACCCGTGTAGCCTCCAGCTCCTTGATCCCGGGCAATGACCCAACCCTGCTGTTCACCAACGCGGGCATGAACCAGTTCAAGGATTGTTTCCTGGGCCAGGAAAAGCGCGCCTACACCCGCGCGGTCAGCAGCCAGAAATGCGTGCGTGCCGGTGGCAAGCACAACGACCTGGAAAACGTCGGCTACACCGCCCGTCACCACACGTTCTTCGAAATGCTGGGCAACTTCAGCTTCGGTGACTATTTCAAGCGCGACGCCATCACCTTCGCCTGGACCTTCCTGACCTCGGACAAATGGCTGAACCTGCCCAAGGAAAAACTGTGGGTGACGGTCTACGCCAGCGATGACGAAGCCTACGACATCTGGACCAAGGAAGTCGGCGTGCCGGCCGAGCGCATGGTGCGCATCGGCGACAACAAGGGCGCCCCGTACGCTTCCGACAACTTCTGGACCATGGGCGATACCGGCCCATGCGGCCCATGCACCGAGATCTTCTACGACCACGGCGCCGACATCTGGGGCGGCCCACCCGGCTCGCCGGAAGAAGACGGTGACCGCTACATCGAGATCTGGAACAACGTCTTCATGCAGTTCAACCGCACCGCCGACGGCGTGCTGCACCCGCTGCCAGCGCCGTCGGTGGATACCGGCATGGGCCTGGAGCGCATCAGCGCCGTGCTGCAGCACGTGCACTCGAACTACGAGATCGACCTGTTCCAGAGCCTGCTGGCCTCGTCGGCCCAGGCCATCGGTTGCACCAACGACAACCAGCCATCGCTGAAAGTGGTGGCCGACCACATCCGTTCCTGCGGCTTCCTGATCGCCGACGGCGTGCTGCCGTCCAACGAAGGCCGCGGCTACGTGCTGCGTCGTATCATTCGTCGCGCCTGCCGCCATGGCAACAAGCTGGGCGCCAAGGGCAGCTTCTTCTACCAGATCGTTGCCGCGCTGGTGGCCGAGATGGGCGAAGCTTTCCCTGAGCTCAAGGCTCAGCAGGCGCACATCGAGCGCGTGCTCAAGGCCGAGGAGGAGCAGTTCGCCAAGACCTTGGAACAGGGCCTGAAAATCCTCGAGTCCGACCTGGCGACCCTCAAGGGTACCGTGGTGCCGGGTGACGTGGTGTTCAAGCTGTACGACACCTATGGTTTCCCGATGGACCTGACCGGCGACATCGCCCGTGAGCGCAACCTGACCCTGGACGAAGTCGGCTTCGAACGCGAAATGGAAGCCCAGCGCGTGCGCGCTCGCTCCGCCAGCTCGTTCGGCATGGACTACAACGCCCTGGTCAAGGTCGACGTACCTACCGTGTTCACCGGTTACGCCGGCCACCAGGGTGCTGCCAAGGTCGTGGCCCTCTATAAGGACGGCGCGGCCGTGCAGCAACTGGCTGAAGGCGAAGAGGGCGTGGTCATTCTCGACCAGACGCCTTTCTACGGCGAATCCGGTGGACAGGTCGGCGACCGCGGTTACCTGCTGGCCGGCAATGGCCGCTTCGACGTGCGCGACACCACCAAGACCGGCGGCGCGTTCCTGCACCACGGTGTGGTTTCGCTGGGCAACCTGAACGTCGGCGCCGAGTTGACCGCCCAGGTCGACGGCGACATGCAGCACGCCACCTCGCTGAACCACTCTGCCACTCACCTTTTGCACGCGGCCCTGCGCCAGGTGCTGGGTGACCATGTGCAGCAGAAAGGCTCGCTGGTGGACAGCCAGCGCCTGCGTTTCGACTTCAGCCACTTCGAGGCCATCAAGCCCGAGCAGATCAAGGCGCTGGAAGACATCGTCAACGCCGAGATCCGCAAGAATACGCCGGTTCAAACCGAAGAAACCGACATCGAGACCGCCCGCGCCAAGGGCGCCATGGCCCTGTTCGGCGAGAAATACGGCGACCAGGTGCGCGTTCTGACCATGGGTGGCGACTTCTCCGTCGAGCTGTGTGGCGGTATCCACGCCAACCGTACCGGCGACATTGCCCTGTTCAAGATCGTCAGCGAAGGCGGTGTGGCCTCGGGCGTGCGCCGTATCGAAGGCATCACTGGCGCCGCTGCGCTGGCTTACCTGAACGGTGCCGAAGAGCAGCTCAAGGAAGCCGCGCAACTGGTCAAGGGCAGCCGCGACAACCTGATCGACAAGCTGTCGGCGGTGATCGAGCGCAACCGCCAGCTGGAAAAACAGCTGGAACAACTGCAAGCCAAGGCTGCCAGCGCCGCCGGTGACGACCTGTCGGCCTCGGCCGTGGACGTCAAGGGTGTCAAGGTGCTGGCTGCGCGCCTGGACGGCCAGGACGGCAAGGCGCTGCTGGCGCTGGTCGACCAATTGAAGAACAAGCTGGGCGAGGGCGTGATCCTGCTCGGTGGCGTGCATGAGGAAAAAGTCGTGCTGGTGGCCGGCGTCACCAAGGAGCTGACTTCGAAACTGAAGGCTGGCGACTTGATGAAGCAGGCTGCCGCGGCAGTCGGCGGCAAGGGCGGCGGGCGTCCGGACATGGCCCAGGGCGGCGGCGTCGACGCCGGCGCGCTGGACGCGGCCCTGGCCCTGACCGTGCCGTTCGTCGAACAAGGTCTCTGATTCACCCTCGCGGGGGCCAGTGGTCTAGTCACTGGCCCCCGCGTTGTAGCGTTTGATTGTTTAATGGGCGCCCTTCACGGGCTGAGGCGGCTTTGAAATGGCTTTGATCGTACAAAAATTCGGAGGCACCTCCGTCGGCACTGTCGAGCGTATCGAGCAGGTGGCCGAGAAGGTTAAGAAATTCCGCGAAGCCGGCGACGACCTGGTGGTTGTACTGTCTGCCATGAGCGGCGAAACCAACCGCCTGATCGAATTGGCCAAACAGGCCAGTGGCGGCGAGCAGCCGGTCCCGCGTGAGCTGGACGTGATCGTGTCCACCGGTGAGCAGGTCACCATTGCCTTGCTGGCGATGGCCCTGATCAAGCGTGGTGTGCCGGCGGTGTCCTACACCGGCAACCAGGTGCGTATTCTCACGGACAGCTCGCACACCAAGGCGCGCATCCTGCAGATCGACGACCAGAAGATCCGTTCCGACCTCAAGGCCGGTCGGGTCGTGGTCGTGGCGGGCTTCCAGGGCGTGGACGAGCACGGCAACATCACCACCCTGGGCCGCGGCGGCTCCGACACCACCGGTGTCGCCCTGGCTGCCGCGCTCAAGGCCGATGAGTGCCAGATCTACACCGACGTCGATGGTGTGTACACCACCGACCCGCGTGTGGTGTCCACGGCCCAGCGCCTGGACAAGATCACCTTTGAAGAAATGCTGGAAATGGCCAGCCTCGGTTCCAAGGTGCTGCAGATTCGCGCGGTGGAATTCGCCGGCAAGTACAACGTCCCGCTGCGCGTCCTGCACAGCTTCCAGGAGGGTCCGGGCACCCTCATTACCATTGATGAAGAGGAATCCATGGAACAGCCGATCATTTCCGGCATCGCCTTCAACCGCGATGAGGCCAAGCTGACCATCCGTGGCGTGCCAGACACCCCTGGCGTGGCGTTCAAGATCCTGGGCCCCATCAGCGCCGCGAACATTGAAGTGGACATGATCGTGCAAAATGTTTCGCACGATAACACCACCGACTTCACCTTCACCGTGCACCGCAACGACTACCAGTCTGCGCTGCAGGTGCTGGAGAACACCGCTCGCGAGATCGGTGCGCGCCAGACCATCGGTGACACCAAGATTGCCAAGGTGTCGATCGTCGGCGTTGGCATGCGCTCCCACGCGGGCGTTGCCAGCCGCATGTTCGAAGCGCTGGCCAAGGAGAGCATCAACATCCAGATGATCTCCACCTCCGAAATCAAGGTGTCGGTGGTCATTGAAGAGAAGTACCTGGAGCTGGCTGTGCGCGCGCTGCACACCGCTTTCGAACTGGACGCTGCCCGCCAGGGCGAATAAAGGCGTCTGCCCAGAAGGCGCGGCTCTGCCGCGCCTTTTGCTTTTTTACAGACCGTGTTGTTCCCCACGCAGTGGGTGAGGAGAGAGGTAATGCTGATTTTGACTCGTCGGTGCGCGGAAAGCCTGGTGATTGGTGATGGCGAGATCACCGTGACCGTGCTCGGCGTCAAAGGCAATCAGGTGCGTATCGGCGTGAACGCCCCCAAAGAGGTGGCTGTTCACCGCGAGGAAATCTACCTGCGGATCAAGCAGGAGAAGGACGAGGAACCAAGTGCTTAATTAATTTAGGTTTTTTTGAAAAAAGTGCTTGCGTCAGAAAGGGGCTATCGATAATATACGCCCCGTGTTGCGGAGAGCTGGCCGAGTGGCCGAAGGCGCTCCCCTGCTAAGGGAGTACACCTCAAAAGGGTGTCGGGGGTTCGAATCCCCCGTTCTCCGCCATTATTTCTTTAGGGCGTTGAAAACTGGCTTTTTAGGTAAGTTGTTGAAATTACTGAAAAAAGTGCTTTACAAAAAGTTTCAACGAACTATGATGCGCGGCAACATATGCACTCGTAGCTCAGCTGGATAGAGTACTCGGCTACGAACCGAGCGGTCACAGGTTCGAATCCTGTCGAGTGCACCATTTAAGAGGTCTGTTTCGGTAACGAAAGAGTCTTCTTGCAACAAACCAGAGGTGATCTGGTCCATCAAGTACCATCGTGCACTCGTAGCTCAGCTGGATAGAGTACTCGGCTACGAACCGAGCGGTCACAGGTTCGAATCCTGTCGAGTGCACCATTTTACGAAGTCTGTTTCGGTAACGAGAGAGTCTTCTGCAACAACCAGAGGTGATCTGGTCTACCAAGCGCCAACCTTGCACTCGTAGCTCAGCTGGATAGAGTACTCGGCTACGAACCGAGCGGTCACAGGTTCGAATCCTGTCGAGTGCACCATACAAGTGAAAGCCCGCCTTCTTCTGAAGGCGGGCTTTTTGCTTTCCAGGGTGTCCTTCTCGCGCCCCATGCTCATGCAGTGCGTTTACTCCTCGCTCATTCTTCGCAATTCCTGGTCTTGTCGCCTGCGTTCCTCACGCTCGCGCACAGCCGTGCGCTCGGTATCGCTCGTCAGGAGTGGGTGGTAGGCCCTGTGCAGGCTGTGGTGCGTCCCGGGCGGGCATTGCAGGGTGGTGAAGGTCAGGTGCCCCTCGTCGTCTTCACAGCGCGACACGGTCTGGCCCAAGGCTTCCAGGGTAGGGCAGGCCAGCAGCAGGCCGGCCAGGTAGTGGGTGGCTTTCATCGAACGTCCTCCATGACGCTGTGGTCCAAAGCCTAGCGCTGTTTTTCGCCCTGGGGGCGGTGCTTTTCTTTCCGCGTGCGTCGTCCCATCAACAATGTTGGCAAGGCGCTGAGCTTTCGTGCGCAAGCTTTTGTTCTTGCCAGATTTTTTCGCATTAAAAGCCTGCAGGCGGTGTATCATTGCGCCCGTCAGCCCCGCCGGGGCTTTGGACTATATCCATGGACTTACCCAGTAGTTACTCAATAGCTCGCTGCACTTATCAAGAATCGACCGATTGAACCTCCGGCGTACTCCGCTGCTGGGGGTGGAGTTCGCCTATGACTGAAGTAGAAGTAAAAAAGCCGCAAGACAGCCTGCAGGATCGCCTGGCCCAGGTGGTCGAATTGCTGCAGCGCCAGCGTGTGGTCGAAGACCTGACGCACCGCCAGGAAGGCCAGCATGGCGAGCTGGTGGAAAACCTGGTGCACCGGCAGAACCTCGTCGAGCTGCAACGCAAGCTCGATGACCTGCACTCTGCCGACGTCGCCTACATCCTCGAAGCCTTGCCCCTGGAAGACCGTCTGACGGTCTGGCAGTTGGTCAAGGTCGAGCGTGATGGTGACATCCTCCTCGAAGTATCCGACTCGGTGCGTGAAACCCTGATCGCCGACATGGACGATCACGAGTTGCTCGCCGCTGCCCGGGAGATGGACGCCGACGAACTCGCCGACCTGGCTCCCGAGCTGCCTCGTGATGTTGTCCATGAGCTGATGGAAAGCCTTGATGCCCAGCAGCGCGAGCGCGTGCGTTCGGCCCTGAGCTACGACGAGGAGCAGGTGGGTGCGTTGATGGACTTCGAGATGGTCACCATCCGCGAAGACGTCAGCCTGGAAGTGGTGCTGCGCTACCTGCGTCGCCTCAAGGAACTGCCGGGCCATACCGACAAGCTGTTCGTGGTCGACCAGGATGGCGTGCTCAAGGGCGTGCTGCCGATCAAGCGCCTGCTGGTCAACGACCCGGAAAAGCAGGTTGCCGAGGTCATGGCCAACGACCCTGTGTCGTTCCACCCTGATGAGGATGCCTACGACGCGGCTCAGGCATTCGAGCGCTACGACCTGATCTCTGCGCCCGTGGTCGACAAGAACGCCCGCCTGATCGGCCGTCTGACCATTGACGAGATGGTTGACCTGATCCGCGAGGAGAGCGAGACCGAAGTCCTCAACATGGCCGGTCTGCGTGAGGAAGAAGACATCTTTGCCTCAGTGTGGCGCTCGCTGCGCAACCGCTGGTCGTGGCTGGCCATCAACCTGATCACCGCTTTCGTGGCCTCTCGGGTGATCGGCCTGTTCGAAGGCTCCATCGAACGCCTGGTGGCCCTGGCGGCGCTGATGCCGATCGTGGCCGGTATCGGTGGCAACTCCGGCAACCAGACCATCACCATGATCGTGCGGGCCATGGCGCTGGACCAGGTCAGCCCCGGCAACACCTCCCGCCTGCTGCGCAAGGAGCTGGCGGTGTCGCTCATCAACGGCATCATCTGGGGGGGTGTCATCGGCGTGGTCGCCTACATGTTGTATGGCAGTTGGTCGCTGGGGGTGGTCATGACGGCCGCCATGACGCTCAACCTGCTGTTGGCTGCCTTCATGGGCGTGCTCATCCCCATGACCCTGGCCAAGTTCGGCCGCGACCCGGCCATGGGCTCCAGCGTGATGATCACCGCCATGACCGACAGCGGCGGCTTCTTCATCTTCCTGGGCCTGGCCACGCTGTTCCTGATGTAACCCGGATGCCTGGCGCAATCGCCGCCCACAAAAAAAGCCAGCTTAGCGCTGGCTTTTTTCATGGGCAGTGACGAACGCTCACGAGGCGTCGGCGGCGGCCTCGGCGTTGTGGTCGATCAACGACACCAGCGCGTTCTGCTGGCGGTGCGACAGTTGGCGGAAGCGTTGCAGCAGTTCGCGCTCGTGCAGGGACAGCTCGGGGCTGTCCAGGCGCATGCTCAGTTCTTCGCCCAGGGCGCCTTCCTGAATGAGGCTCTGCTCCAGGCGGGCGATGATTTCCGAGTTCATGCTACGGTGATGATTACGAGCTACCTCTGCAATGCGCTCACGCATTCCATCGGGAAGGCGTACGACGAATTTGTCAGCCGTACGGCTGGAGTAAATAGCCTGTTTCAATGGGCGCATATATTTGACCGTTTAGTTCAGGGGGAGCGGTTCTCGAAATTAGCCGCACGATGTGTTTACGACAGTCGCTACAGCAAAAGTTCAACCCGAATTGTGAAAGAGGCTTCTATGATGCCTCATAGTCGCCATTTCATTGGCGCCAATTCTGTGACAAATATTGAACTGAATGAGGGCTTTTTGCCAGCACCAATTGTCGAAAATGAGCACTGGTTAGAAAATCCCCACCGCCAGGCGACCATCGTTTTCGCCAACGCCATCTCAAGAGGTGCTCTGGCTCGTCGGGTGCAACCTGTGCACAATGACGCGCGAGCTACCCTATGACTCAGCATAGTGGCATTTTGGCAGTTTGCCAGCACGACGCCATACAGGGCGATAAGATGTCGGGACGTTTGATTTACCTCATGGGCCCCTCGGGGTCAGGCAAGGACAGTGTCATCGAGGCGGCACGCAGTGCGTTGGCCCAGGTTGACGTACACGTAGCGCGGCGCATTATCACCAGGTCCGCCGAGGCGGTGGGTGAAGATGCCGTGGGGGTTGGTCCGGATACGTTCGCGCGCATGCGCGAGGCCGGCGAGTTTGCCATGAACTGGCAGGCCAATGGTTTGCAATATGGTATCGGTGCTGACATCAGCGCACGCCTGGCGGGCGGCCACCATGTGCTGGTCAACGGTTCCCGTGCCTGGTTGCCTCGGGCATTGCAGCGCTACCCTGAACTGCTGCCGGTACTGATCACCGTGGATGCCGACGTGCTGCGCCAGCGCTTGCTGAGCCGTGGCCGCGAGAGCCTGGCCGAGATCGACCAGCGCCTTGCACGCAACGCGCGCCTGCAGGCGGACGCAAGCGAATGGGAGGAGGGAAGTGTGCGCATCGAAGCGCTGGACAATTCCGCCGACCTTGCGTCAGCGGTGCAGCGCCTGCTGGCGCTGCTGGCACGTCACGGCATCAACGCAACGATGGATCGAACTTGATCTTGCGGCCTCGGAACAAGGCCAGCAGCAACAGCACGCCAGCCACACCGCTGACGGTACCCAGCAGGGCGCTGGCCTGACCGGCGTCCGGCGGTAGCGTCACCGCGGCCAGGAAGCTGGCGATGGCAACCAGAAAAAAGGCCCATGCGCTTTTGGACATGTGCGGCTCCTCAGAAGGTAAAGCGTTCAATGTGATGCACTGGCGTCGCCTCGCCCTCATCTGGCTGCGACGTCAACACCGGCATCCCTCGGTTCGGGTTCATGTCTGCCAATTGCGGAGCTGGCCGTGGCATGAAGTGCTCGACCTGAACAGGCGCCAGCGCCGCATCCGGCTGGCTGGCATCGTGGAAGTGAAAAGCCACCAGGGCGACGAGCGCCAGCGTGTTCAAGGCTAAGAGGGTGCTGTTCATGGGGCTGTCTCCGCGAAGAGGGTGAAGGGCTGCATGGCCACTTTTTATAGGAGTGACTACAGCAGGCCTCGTGCCAACTTGATCGTGCGGTTAAAACCCAGTGTTTTCAGTAGTTTACAGGGTTTTCAAAAGGATGGCAGGTTGCAATCTGCAAGATGGCCAATTGGCAGCCTTGCAAAATGCACGAGCGGGCGCAGCGCCCGTGGCAGAGGGGTTGCGCTGGAATCGCGAAAAGTTCCCTTCGTAACGGCGGTTGCCTACAGGCACAAAGGTCACGGATGACATGACAAACGCGGGCGGGCTGGGTAACATGCACGCCGTCCGTCGCGCTGCCGGTTCCTGGTAGCGTTCTACCTATGTCTCAGTAGCTCAATTGGATAGAGCGTCCCCCTCCTAAGGGGAAGGTTGGCAGTTCGAACCTGCCCTGGGACACCATAGAATTCATTGCCTTCCTTTATGCGGATTGCATAAAGGCCGCCAGGCGCTTGTCTGGAGGTTGCCTGAAGGCCTCCCTGCGCATGTCTCGGGCTTTCTGGCGCCCTTGAGATCGCGCGCCGCCCGCGCGGCGCTTCCCGGGCAAGCCCGGTCCCACATTTGTTTCGGGCCAGTTTTGTCTGGCCCATTGCCTGGTCCGCCTTGTCCTTTCACTACAGATTTGAAGTGAACAAACAAGGCGGTCGGGGTGATCTAACAGGCATAACTGGCCCGAAACAAACGGGTAGCACCGGCCGTTAGGCCGGGTCGCGCCGCGCGGGCGGCGCTCGATGTCATGAGGCATGAAGATCCCCAGGCAGGCACCTGGCGGCCTTTATAGGGTGCCAAGCAGGGAACCTTTTGACCTAAAAG
>NZ_JAPYKM010000063.1:0-16606 GCF_029623465.1 Pseudomonas sp. RIT-To-2
TTATCCCGAGACCAAGCGCCGCCCGCCCGGCGCTCGATCACCGCTTCTCCCGCTCATAACTGTCCAGCGTATCCCGAGCAATCTCCCGTCCCAGGGCAATCAGCTCCGGCGCCTTGTAGAACTCGAAAAACCGGCAAACGCGCTTGGGCACGTTGATCAGGATATCGGGCGGGTAGCCGGCGATCTTGTATTGCGCCAAGGAGGTCTGCATCACCTCGAAACTCTGGTTGATCAGGTCCAGCAACGACGCCGGCCCGATGTTCTCGACGATCACCGAGCCCGTCGCCGAACTGGGCGCGCCATCTTCCTCCGGCGCCGCCGGCTGCCGGGCGCTGGGCACGGCCGCGTCCGCCAACCAGGGGTTGGGCAACTCTGCCGCCGCGGGCTTGAGGGTTTGCTGTTCCAGTTGCAACAGCACCTCGGCCTGCTTGCGCCGGAACGGCAGATGCGACCCCAGGGAGTTGAGCAATGCATCGAAACGCATCTTGAACGCCGCCGGCCGTTCGATCACCGGCAACTGGTACTGTTTCTGGTTGGTGGAGTTGAGGTTCACCGCAATGATCAGGTCGCAATGGCTGGACACCACCGGCACGATGGGCAAAGGGTTCAATAACCCGCCATCCACCAGCGTGCGGTTGCCTTGCACCACCGGGGTGAACAGGCTGGGAATGGCCGCGGAGGCGCGCATGGCCTGGTGCAGGCAGCCTTCCTGGAACCAGATTTCCTGCTGGTTGGTCAGGTCGGTGGCGACCGCCGTGTAGGGAATGC
Source organism: Pseudomonas sp. RIT-To-2 (assembly GCF_029623465.1). Lineage (NCBI taxonomy): Bacteria > Pseudomonadati > Pseudomonadota > Gammaproteobacteria > Pseudomonadales > Pseudomonadaceae > Pseudomonas > Pseudomonas sp. RIT-To-2. The sequence continues at coordinate 769 of NZ_JAPYKM010000063.1, forward strand.
GCAGGTCTTCGATGTTCAGCTCGCCAACGATCTTGCGGATCTGCCCGAACACCTTTTCCCCGCGAATGGCCCCCAGCCGGAAGCTCACGTCCACCAGGCGCAGCACATCCAGGTAGTCCAGGCTTTCGATCCAGCGGCGGTATTCGTCCAGCTTGCCGGCGGCATAGATGCCGCCGACCACCGCGCCCATGGAACAGCCGGCCACGCAGGCGATGTCATACCCTCGACGCTCGATTTCCTCGATCACGCCAATGTGCGCATACCCCCGGGCGCCGCCGGAGCCCAGTACCAGTGCAACGCGTTTCTTCATGCTTGAGCCCCCGGGACCGTTGCGGTGGTTGGTGAGCTCACAATGCGCCATCGGGTGGGGGCGGGACAAGCGCGATCGAGAAACCAGAGCATGCACCCCTGGCCTTCCACCCCCCTGCTACGCTACTTTCAGGGCACTTTTTCCCCCGCTGGCCGTCTGAGCCAGCACATAACGCTGTTTTTCTTCAGAGGTGTCACCCCATGAAAGCCTGGATCTGCCTGCCGTTGTTTGCGTTGGTTCTGACAGGTTGCGCTGGCAAGACGGCCTATCGCGATAATTGCGCCACCCAGCTCGATGCCGCCTGGCATGAACTGGACCTGGCCAAGGCGGAAGGTTTTGCCGGCACCGTGAGTTATTCCAAGGCGCTGTCGCTGCTGACCGGGGCCAAGACCCAGCAGCAGTTCGAGGCCTATGAAGGCTGTACCGACAAGGCCGAGAAGGCCCGGTTCTACATCAAGGAGTCCCGCGCCGGCCGTTGATCGTTCTGTCCTGCAGGCGCTGGCTGGCCAGCGAGCTGTTCAAGGCCTGGCCAGCGCCTGCAGACCGCTCCCCTTCGGGGCGCCCATGGAAGGAGGTGACATGCACAGCCAACTGAACGCCTGCCTCGAAGCCGTCAATGAGGTGCTGTTGGGCAAGCAACACCAGGTACGCCTGGCGCTGACCTGCCTGGTGGCCGGGGGGCACCTGCTGATCGAGGACCTGCCCGGCATGGGCAAGACCACCTTGAGCCACACCCTGGCCCGCGTCATGGGCCTGCGCTTCCAGCGTATCCAGTTCACGTCCGACCTGCTGCCCAGCGATATCCTCGGTACCTCGGTGTTCGACAAGGACAGCGGGCAGTTCGTCTTTCACCCAGGGCCGATCTTCGCCGAACTGGTGCTGGCGGATGAGATCAACCGCGCCCCCCCCAAGAGTCAGAGCGCGCTGCTGGAGGCCATGGAAGAGGGCCAGGTGACCATCGAAGGCGCCACCCGGCCGCTGCCGCAGCCTTTTTTCGTCATCGCGACCCAGAACCCTACCAGTCAGGGCGGCACCTTTGCGCTGCCCGAATCGCAGCTGGACCGTTTCCTCATGCGCCTGTCACTGGGCTACCCGGCGAAGGCAGCGGAAAAGGCCTTGCTGCTGGGCGAGTCTCGTCGCGACCTGCTGCCGCGCATGGCGGCGGTGCTGGACCATGAAGAGCTGGCGATGCTGCAACAACAAGCCCGCGAGGTACGGGTCAGCGATGCGCTGGTGGACTACGTGCTGCGGCTGGTGGAGGCCACCCGTACCCAGCCACAGTTCGCCTGGGGCCTGTCGCCTCGCGCCAGCCTGGCACTGTTGGCCGCGGCGCGGGCCTGGGCCCTGGTGCTGGGGCGCGACTATGTGATTCCCGAAGACGTGCAGGCGGTGTTGCCCTCGGTGGTCAGCCACCGCCTGCGCGAGCGCGCCGACCCCACGGGCCAGGGGGGCGGGGCATTGGTGCAGTGGTTGCTCAAAGAAGTGGCGGCGCTGTGATCGCCCGCCTGCGCCAGGGCGTGCGGCGGTGGCAGGACCGCCGCGCACCGCCCGTGGCACAGGTGCAGTTGGGCCAGCGGCAGATCTACATCATGCCCGACCGTAGCGGCGCCGGTTTTGCCGTGGTGCTGTTGTTGATTCTGCTGGCGGCCATCAACTACCAGAACAGCATGGCCTACGCCCTGGTGTTCCTGCTGGGCTCGGTGTTCGTGGTCGCCATTCTGCATACCTTTCGCAACGTCAGTGGCCTGCGGGTCGCCGGTGCCGGCACCCCTGCGGTGTTTGCCGGTGAGCACGCGCGGTTCCTGCTGCGCCTGGAAAGCGCGGGGCGAGAACACCAGGCCATCGCGGTGGGTTGGTCTGCGGACTCGCTGCAGAGTGTCGACGTGGCCGCCGGCACTGCGCTGGAGCTGGAACTGAATTTGCCCACCGCCACGCGCGGGTGGCTGGCCGCGCCACGCATGCGCCTGCAGAGCACCTTTCCGTTGGGTGTGCTGCGGGCCTGGAGCTATTTCAACCTGGGCCAGCGCGTGCTGGTCTACCCGCGCCCCCTGGAAGGTGAATTGCCCGTGATGGCCAGCGCCGCCGATGACAGTGAAGGCGAGGGCCAGCGGGTAGCCGGGCAGGGGGTGGATGATTATCAGGGCTTGAAGGACTACCAGCCGGGCGACTCGTGGCGCCGCCTGCACTGGAAGGCCTATTCGCGTGGCGGACAGCTGCTGGTCAAGGAGTTCGCTGACCTGCGTGGCCGCGAACTGTGCCTGGATTTCATGGCATTGGGCGGCGACCTGGAGCAGCGTCTGTCACGCCTGTGCCATTGGGTGCTGGAGCTGTCCCGAGAGCAGCGGCCGTTTGCCCTGCGGTTGCCGGATTGCTACCTGCCGGTGGACACCAGCGATGGCCACCGCGAGGCCTGCTTGCGCGCCTTGGCGCTGTACGGGCAGGGGGGCGCATGACGCCGACCATTCCGCGTATCAGCCTGGGATGGTTGCTGCTGGCGCAGTGCCTGGTGATCGTGCCGTTCTGGCCCCATGTGCCGCTGTGGATGGTGGGCCTGTGGCTGGGGTGCACCCTGTGGCGGGTGCAGATTTTCCGCATGCGCGCGGCGTTCCCGGGCTTGCTGGTGAAAGCGGCCATGGTGGTGGCCACGGCGGCCGGGGTGTTCATGTCCCGGGGTGTGCTCATCGGCCTGGACGCGGCAGCGACGTTGCTGGTGGCCACTTTCATGCTCAAAGTGGTGGAAATGCGCACTTTGCGCGACGCCCGGGTGCTGATCTATCTGGGTTTCTTCTGTGTGGTGGTGGCCTACCTGTACGACGCCAGTCTGCCGTGGGCACTGTACAGCGTGCTGCCGGTGACCGCGCTGCTGACCGCCATGATCGGCCTGCAACAGACCCGCCTGGTGGCACAGCCGCTGGCGACCTTGCGCCTGGCCTTGGCGATTCTGGCCCAAGCGCTGCCGCTGATGCTGTTGTTCTTTGTGTTCTTCCCGCGCCTGGAGCCCTTGTGGTCGTTGCCGATTCCCAGCAACAAGGCGCAGACCGGCCTGGCCGAGAGCATGACGCCGGGAGATGTGGCCGAACTGGGGCGCTCGGCGCAACTGGTGATGCAGGTCAGCTTCGAGGGGCCGATGCCACCACGCCAGGCGCTGTACTGGCGGGCCTTCACCCTGGAGCGGTTCGACGGTGGGCGCTGGAGCCAATCGGAAATGTCCCGAGGCTTGCCGGTGGCCGCCTGGCAGCCCAACGGCCCGCAACTGGGCTACCGCATCATTCAGCAGCCCGGCGACCGCTGGTTGTACGGCATGGACGTGGCGCACACGGACCTGCCAGGCGTGCGCCAGATGGCGGACTTCCGCCTGACCCGGATGCAGCCCCTGGACCGACCGTTGCTATACAACGTGACGTCGTCGCCCCAGGCCATCCGCGACCTGCAATTGAGCGAGGCCATTCGTCGCCAGGATATGCGCCTGCCGGCCAACGGTGATCCGCGCACTCGCCAATGGGCCCAGGAACTCAAGGCGCGTTACCCCCAGCCCGATGCCCTGGTGCAGGCGGTGCTCCAGCATTTTCACGACGAGGATTATCATTACACCCTCAAGCCGCCAGCGCTGGGCGCTGACAGTATCGACAGTTTCCTGTTCAACAGCCGTGCCGGGTTCTGCGCTCACTATGCCGGGGCCATGACGTACCTGCTGCGGGCCGCCGGCATCCCGGCGCGCATGGTGGTGGGTTACCAGGGCGGTGAGTTGAACCCGGCCGGGCGCTACCTGACCCTGCGCCAGTTCGATGCCCACGCGTGGGTTGAATACTGGCAGGCGGGCCGTGGCTGGCGCAGCGCCGACCCCACGGCGGCTGTGTCGCCGCTGCGCATTGACCAGGGGCCGGAAGCGGCGCTGGCCGGCGACGAGGAGTTTCTCAGCGACGCGCCGTTCTCACCGTTGCGCCTGCGTCAATTCAGTTGGGCCAACGACTTGCGCCTGGGCTGGGATAACCTTAACTATGGCTGGCAGCGTTGGGTGCTGGACTACCAGAGTGCGCAGCAACTGAACTTCCTCAACCGCTGGTTCAAGGGCCTGGCCAGTTCGGTATTGCCGGTGGGCTTGCTGGTGCTGTTGATCGTGCTGGCGCTGGTGCTGTTGAAGCCCTGGCGGCGTGCCGTCGATAGCCAGTTGCAGGTGTACCAGGGTTTTGAAACGCTGCTGGCGCGCCACGGTTTGCCACGCGCCCCAGGGGAGGGCGCCCAGGCGTACGCCCGCCGTGCTGGCCGGCATTTCGCGGCCCAGGCGGCCGTGATCGAGGCGTTCAGTGAGGCATTCATCGCCCAGCGTTATGGCGGCCAGCCGGCAGACGTGCGGCAGTTGCGTCAACAATTCAAGGCAGTGCGGGCCAGCCTGGACGGCGTGCATCGCGTGGCGGTTCGGGAGTCGTCTTAAATGTCGAAATTGCTGGATGAAGTCATCGCCCACCTGGTGGGTATCGAAATACGTTTGCTGGCGTGCCAGGCGCGCCTTGAAGTACACACTGATCCCGAGGCGCTGCACGACCTGCGCACCACGGTGCGTCGCTTGCGCAGCCTGACCCGGCCACTGCGTGGTCTGCCGGGCGTCGATCAGCTGGAAGAGGCCGCCAAGGGCGTCGGCCAGTTGACCACGCCCTACCGGGACCGTGAGGTGTTGGCCGCGCATCTGCACAAGCGCGGGCATCACGCCTTGGCTCAGCGGCGTGTGGCACAGATGCGCGGGATATACCCGCAGGTCGCGGCCAGTGCCGAATTGGCGCGGCTGGTACGCATCCTCGATGGCTTCCCGCGTTTTGCTCGCGCGGCCCAACGGGAAAAGTTGCTGGGCGGGCTGCACAAGCGGGTCGACAAGCGGCTGGGCAAGCAGTGGCGGCAATTGGAAGAGGCACTGCAAGACCCGGGGCATGACCGCCATCGCCTTCGCTTGCTGATCAAGCGCGTGCGCTACGGCGTAGAGGCCTACCCGGCGCTCAGCCGCGCCAGCGAACCACTGGTCAAGCGGCTCAGGCAGGCCCAGGGTGCCCTGGGCGATTGGCACGACAACTGGCAGTGGCTGCTGCAAGTAGAGCAGGAACCGGACCTCTTGCCCTGCCTGCCCGAATGGCAGGCCGCGCTGGTCAAAGGTGAGCAGCGCAGTGATCGGGCGTTGGACAAACTGCTTGCTGCCCTGAAGCATTAAGCCGCGAAAATGGCTGAAACAGGGCCTGCTGGCCCTGAGGTTGCTGGTTAAGATCGGCCTTTGCCACCGTATTCGAGGTAGCCATGAAATTCGCTGACCTGCTTGCTGCTGTCCGTCAACATCCCGAGGCCGTGGTCATTCCCGGCGAGTGGGCCCAGGGCCGCGCAGGGTACGGTGGGCTGATGGCGGCGCTGTTGTTCGAAGCGCTGCAGGCGAAGGTGGGGCCGGGCCGCCCGGTGCGGTCACTGGCCATCACGTTCGTGGCGCCCGCGCCGCTGGAAGCGCCCATCCGTTTTGATGTGGAAGTGCTGCGCGAAGGCAAATCGGTGGTTTCCCTGCTGGGCCGGGCGGTGGCCGAAGGCGGCACGGTGACGCTGATGCAGGCCAGTTTCGGCGCGCCGCGCGAATCGGCCATCGACGTGCCGGCGCTGCCGGCAGTGGAACTCAAACCCCTGGCCGAGTCCACGGCGTTGCCTTACGTCAAGGGCGTGACCCCCGAGTACATCCGCCACCTGGACATGCGCTGGGGAAGGGGTGGCTTGCCGTTCACCGGTGGCAGTGGTCGGCAAATGGGCGGCTGGGTGCGGTTGCGTGACGAAACCGCGGCCGCCCCTGTCACCGAAGCGCACCTGTTGGCGCTGGTGGACGCCTGGCCCCCGGCGGTACTGCCCCACCTGCGCCACCCGGCACCGGGCAGCACCCTGGCGTGGACCCTTGAATTCGTGCAACCGCTGGCGGCCTTGACCACCCTGGACTGGTGCCGTTATTGCGCGACCATCGAGCATGCCCGTGATGGGTACGGGCATACCTCGGCGATGCTGTGGACGGAAGCGGGGGAGTTGGTGGCCATCAGTCGGCAGACGGTCACCGTGTTCGGGTAAACGACAGGGTTGTGCGGCAGCGGATCAATGCGCTTTGCGCAACCCAAGCCCGGCCACCACGCCTATCACGCCGACAGCCAGGGGAAGGAAGCTGGCGTCCAGCACGCCCGAGACGATCAGCACGCCACCCAGTCCGATCAGCGGCAAACCGATCAGCTCGCCGGTATGGTCGGTGTTGTTCTGCCAGTGGAAACCGGGGATGTGGGGCAGGTACTTGCTCATGGCGCTCTCCTCAATGCCTTTCGTTGTTGCTTGAGATAAGCGTAGCGCCGGGCGCCGAGCCCGGCGAATGATGCTTGGCTATCGTTGCGATAGCCGCCTTCTTTACAGCTTCAGCTGCCCGATGGCCCGGTTCAGTTCCGTGGCCAGGCTGGCCAGGTCGGTGCTGGTAGTGGCGGAGTCGACGGTCTGCTGCACGGTATTTTCCGTGACGTCGCGAATGCTCACCACCGCCCGGTTCATTTCCTCTGCCACCTGGCTTTGCTGTTCGGCGGCGACCGCGATCTGCGTGTTGCTTTCGCGCATCTGCGCCACGGCCCCGGTGATCTGCGCCAGCGCCTCACCGGCTTCGCGGGCCTGCTGCACGCAATCGTCGGCCTTGAACGAGCTCTCCTGCATGAAGTCCACGGCGTCGCGGGTGCCGGCCTGCAGGGCGGTGATCATGGTGGTGATTTCGTCGGTAGAGGTCTGCACGCGCTTGGCCAGGTTGCGTACCTCATCGGCCACCACGGCGAAGCCGCGGCCCATTTCCCCAGCTCGCGCCGCTTCGATGGCGGCGTTCAGGGCCAGCAGGTTGGTCTGCTCGGCGATGCTGTGAATGACGCTGACCACACCGTTGATCTTCTGGCTGTCCTCAGCCAGGCGCTGGATCATCTCGGCGGTCTGCTGCACGCCGGTGGACAGGCCGGCGATGGACAGCTGCACCCGGCCCACCACTTGCTGGCCGCTGCCGGCCAGGCTATCGGCGCTCTGGGACAGGTCGCGGGTGGCGCCGGCATGCTGAGCGATGTGGTGCACGGTGGCGGTCATTTCATTGATGGCGGTGGCCGCCTGGTCGGTTTCGCTCTGCTGGCCCAGCATGCCATGGCGCACCTGGCCCATGCTGCTGGCCAGGCGGGCCGCGCCTTCGTCCAACTGCGCAGCGGTGCGCGCCACCGTCCCCACCACGCGCTGGTAACCGGCCTGCATGGCGTTGAAGGCTGCGGCCATCTGCCCGACTTCGTCGTGGCCAGCCACCGGCACCCGGGCCGACAGGTCACCGGTTTTCTCAACGTGCAGGATCACGTCCTTGAGGGTGTTGAGCTGGCTGAGCAGGAAGCGGATCAGCAGCTGCGAGGCGCCGAGCATGGCCAGCATCAACACCAGCACAGCCCCGGCGTACTGGGCGAAGTGCTCTTCGAACACCTGGGCGAAGCTAGGGCCCGTGGCACTGGCCGACAACGCGTGCAGCTCAGCGACGCGGCCCTGCTGCTCCAGATGGATGGCGTACATCACCAGCAGCAGGGTCGTGACGAAGGCGACCGCGTTGACGGCCCAGAATTTGTATTTGAGGGAGAGGTTGCTGAGCCAGGTACCCATGGAGGTCTTCTCTGAATTCGCGGAGCATTAAAGGCAAGGTGCCATCATTGTTCCAGAAGACCGTGACGCGAATGTTGACATGGGTCAAGCCGGGGTCGGCAGGCTGAAGAATGCGCGTGCGCACGCGGTAGTGTGCGCGGCCAGGTCCTCGGCGCTTTCACCCCGGTGGCGCGCCACTTCGTGGAGCACCTCGGGCAGGTAGGCGGGCTCATTGCGGCCATTCTTCGGCTTGGGCCGCAGGGTGCGAGGCAGCAGGTACGGCGCATCGCTTTCCAGCATCAGCCGACCGCGGGGGATATTGCCCACCAGTGGGTGCAGGTGGGTGCCACGCCGTTCGTCGCAGATCCAGCCCGTGATACCGATGTGCAGGTCCAGGTCCAGGTAGCTGAACAGTGCTTTCTGCTCGCCGGTGAAGCAGTGCACCACGGCGGCGGGCAACTGGTCGCGGAAGTCCTTGAGGATCTCCAGCAGGCGCACGCTGGCATCACGTTCGTGCAGGAACACCGGGCGTTGCAGCTCCACGGCCAGGGCCAGGTGCTGTTCCAGCACCTTTTCCTGCTGAGGGCGCGGGGAGAAGTCGCGGTTGAAGTCCAAGCCGCATTCGCCCACGGCGCGCACCCGTGGCTGGGCCAGCAGGTCGCGCAACTGGCGCTCGGTAGTGGCGGTCCAGTCGCTGGCGTGGTGGGGGTGAATGCCGGCCGTGCTGAACAGCCGCGTGGCGCTTTCGTCCAGTTGCTCGCACAGGGCCAGGGACTGCTCGCTGCAGGCGATTTCAGTGCCGGTGAGCACCAGTTGAGCCACGCCGGCGGCGTAGGCGCGCTCCAGCACCGCCTGGTGTTTTTCGTGGAAACTGGCGTTGGTCAGGTTGACGCCGATGTCGATGAGTTGCATGGTGTGCTACCTCGGGCCGCAGGCCGGACAGCATAACAGAGCGTGTGAAAGACCAGTAAAGCCAAGAACTTCAAGACGTTATCGTGGTCTCTTGAGGTCGATCATGAATCAGGCCTGGAACCCCGATGACGCGTCCCTCACTGTTGACCCTGCTGGTACTCGTCTTGCTGGCCCCTCTGCCGGCCATGGCGCGCGCGCCGGGGCCGCTGCAAGTGGCGCACCCGGCCAAGGCGCGTGACCTGGCGGACATTCGCCAGAGCCGGGTGCTGCGGGTGCTGGTCAACCAGAGCCGCAACAGCTCGGGGGAGGTCAAGGGTGAGGCCATCGGCGTCGAATACCACCGGTTGCAGGCCTTCGAACAGTACCTCAATGGCCATGCCGAGGGCGGGCAGGCCATTCACCTGAAGATCATTCCCCGGCCCAAGGAACAGCTGATCGGCGCCTTGCAGCGCGGTGACGGCGACCTGGTGGCGCCGGGGGAGTTGCTTGACCTGCCTGACACCCCACTGGTTAGCGCCAGCGCGCCGGTGCTCGACAACGTGCCGTTGGTACTGGTGGGCGCCAAGGGCGCGCGGCGCTATGCGCGTATCGAGCAACTGGCCGGCAAGACCGTGACCTTGCCGGCTGGCAGCGTCGCCGGCGACGCCCTGCAGGCCATCAACCAGAAGTTGGCGGCGCGCAAGCTGGCGCCGGTCAAGGTCGAGTGGGCCGACCCCAGCCTGGCCGTCGAGGATGTGCTGGAGATGGTGCAGGCGGGTATCTACCCCATGACCATCGTCGAAAAGCCGATCGCTGGCCGCTGGGCCAAGGTCATGCCAAAGCTGATGGTGCAGGGCAACCTGCACCTCGGTGCGCCCCGGCAGATCACCTGGTATGTGCGCAGCGATGCGTCGATGCTGCACGCCAGCATCGACCGCTTCACCCGCGGCTACCGCGCGCCGGCTGATCAGGACGCAGCATTCACGCGGGTCTACCGCAAGCTCTACCAGGTGCACAACCCTCTGGCCCATGCCGACCGCCAGCGCCTGGAAAAACTGCGCCCGGTGCTGCAGCGCTACGGTCGCGAGCAGGGTATCGACTGGCTCAACCTGGCTGCCCTGGCGTTCAAGGAGTCGCAACTGGACCCCACGGTGCGCGGCGCAGGCGGGGCCACCGGGTTGTTGCAGATCACCCCGTCGGCGGCCCAGCGGGTGGGCGTGGGCAATATCCAGAATGTCGATAACAACGTCCAGGCCGCCTCGCGCTACCTGGCGTTGATCCGCAAGAAGTTCTTTGCCAGCAGCAAGCTCAACGAGCGCCAGCGCATGGCGTTCGTGCTGGCCGCCTACAACATGGGCCCCGAGCGGGTGCAAGCCATGCGCGCCGAAGCTCGGCGCCGCGGTTTGAACCCCAACCAGTGGTTCTTCCAGGTGGAGCGCATCGCCATGGAGCAGATGGGCATGAATGCGGTGAGCTACGTCAACAGCGTCAACAAGTACTACCTGGCCTACGATCGCGAGCGTGACACCCTGGAGCCGGGCGGCGACAAGGCGCGACGGTTGGCTGCCAACCCCTGATTGCTCAGCCGTGTCCCACAGGGAAGTAGTTTATTAAAATATCGAATAAATCGATTTGTTCTGTCGGTTATTTGCGATTTTCTTATTTGATAGGTCGATTAATATGGCGCCATCAACCGCTGACAACCTTTCAAGGAAAACGCCATGAACGCTTCGATCAAACGCCTCTTCGTCACCAACGCCGGCCTGGGCTTCACCGTGCTGCGCCTGCTGGTCGGTATCATCTTTGTCGCCCACGGCAGCCAGAAGCTGTTCGGGCTGTTCGGTGGCTACGGCCTGGAAGGCACTGGCCAATGGATGGAAAGCATTGGCATCCACCCTGGCTACTGGATGGCACTGCTGGCCGGCAGCGGTGAGTTCTTCGGCGGCCTGGCGCTGGTCCTCGGCCTGCTGGTGCGCCCGGCATCGCTGGTGCTGATCGTGACCCTGGTGGTCGCCATCCTCAGCGTGCATATCCACAACGGGCTGTTCATGGCCAACAACGGGTACGAGTTCGCCCTGGCGCTGCTGGCCGGTACTGTCGCGACCCTGGTGGAAGGCGCAGGCAAACTGTCCTTCGACCGCCTGATCGCCCGGGCCTGAGCTTGAATCCGTAGCAGCGGACCTGGCCGCGTCACCCACGCCGCGCAGCATCAGGCACACCGCCTGCGCCGCCGACGCGGCCAGGTCCGCTGTTACAGGGCATAGCCGTCAATCAATGGCCTGAATACCCCCTTCAATGGCCGTTCCCCGCATTGCCCTCGCCACCCCGCTTGCGGACAATCCCTACAGGATTCGCCCACGAGCCATCGCCCATGCCGCAACCCATCTTCTTCGCCCACGCCAACGGCTTTCCCTGCGGGACCTACCGCAAGCTGTTCGCCGAGCTGGGCCCCGATTTCCACGTAGCGCATCTGCCCCAGCACGCCCATGACCCGCGGTTTCCAGTGACCGACAACTGGCATTCGCTGATCGCCGAGCTGGTCCACCACCTCGAAGCACAAGCGCAGCCGGTATGGGGGGTGGGCCATTCATTTGGCGGCCTGTTGCACCTGTATGCGGCGCTGCAGCGCCCACAGCTGTACCGGGGCGTGGTCATGCTCGACGCCCCGGCGCTGACGCTGGCTGACCAGTGGGTGATTCGTGCGGCCAAGCGCTTTGGTTTCATCGACCGCCTGACCCCGGCAGGGCGCACCTTGGGCCGTCGCGAGCAGTTCCCGAACCGTGAGGCGGCGCGTGCCTACTTTTCCCGCAAGGCGCTGTTCCGCGATTTTGACCCTGACTGCTTCGAGGCCTATCTGGAGCATGGCCTTTGCCCGGAAGGTGACGGCTTGCGGTTGCGCTTCGATGCGGCCACGGAAATCGGCATCTACCGCAGCGTGCCCCACGTGCGGCCGGCCAGTACCCGCCGCCTGCAAGTGCCCCTGGCACTGGTCCATGGCCAGAACAGCCGCGTGGTATTGCCCCACCATGCGCGTTCGGTGCAACGCCTGCGCCAGGGCGAAGCCCACCAGGTGCCGGGCGGGCACATGTTTCCGCTGGAGCGGCCGACCGCCACGGCGCGGTTGCTCAAGGACATTTTCAACCGCTGGCAGGCAGGCACCGCCAACGAGGCTTGCGCATGAGCACCGGTGTCGAGGAAATCCGCCTGAGCCTGCCACACATCGAACTGGCCGCCCACGTGTTCGGCCCAGCGGACGGCCGGCCGGTGATCGCGCTGCACGGCTGGCTGGACAATGCCAACAGCTTCGCGCGCCTGGCGCCGCGTTTGCAGGGCTTGCGCATCGTCGCCCTGGACATGGCCGGCCACGGGCTGTCCCAGCATCGGCCGGCGGGCGCGGGGTATGCGTTGTGGGATTATGCCTACGACGTGTTGCAGGTCGCCGAGCAACTGGGTTGGCAGCGCTTTGGTCTGCTGGGCCATTCCCTGGGTGCCATTGTCTCGGTGGTGCTGGCCGGCTCGGTGCCCGAGCGGATCGAGCGCCTGGCGCTGATCGACGCCGTGCTGCCACCGCCCACGGCGCCGCAGACCACCGCCGAACGCTTTGGCCAGGCGTTGCAGGAGCAACTGGCGTTGCCCGGCAAGCGCAAGTCGGTGTACCCCAGTTTCGAACGTGGGGTAGAAGCCCGCATGAAGGGCATGGTCGCGGTCAGCCGCGACGCGGCCGAGTTACTGGCCCAGCGCGGCCTGATGCCGGTACCAGGGGGCTACAGTTGGCGCAGCGACAGCCGCCTGACCCTGCCCACGCCCTTGCGCATGTCCCAGGAACAGGGGCTGTCCTTTGTGCAGCGCATCGCCTGCCCGGCGCACTTGCTGGTAGCCGCCGAGGGCATGCTGGCCAAGCATCCCCATCTGCTTTCTCAGCTACCCTTCAGTCACGAAACGTTACCCGGCGGCCACCATCTGCACCTGAACGACGAGGAGGGGGCAGGGCTTGTAGCAAGCTGTTTCAATCGCTTTTTCGCCATGCCTTGACTTGAGGCGGGCAAGTGTCGAGGCTTGGCGGGCTCACGAGGAAGCCGGGTTGACAAGGGAGACACCATGAACGACCGCCACACTGCTTTGATGCCCCTGCGATGAGGGCGGCCACGCGCGCTTCGCGCCTGTTCTGCGGGCTGTTCGCCTGCCTGCTGGGTGTCGCAGCCCAGGCTGCCGACTTGACCGGGGTGGCGGCACCCGCCGATGCCCAGGTCGTGGACCAGAAACCGGCCACTGACGCCGAGCGCCTTTACCCCCTGGGCGCGGTACGCAAGATCAGCAATCAGTTGCGCATGGACGCCCAGATCAATGCTCGCGGGCAGCTCAGCTCGGTGACCTACGAGCTGGCGCCGGGGGCTTCGGCCACCGATGCACTGGACACCGCGCGCCAGAGCCTGCTGGCCCAGGGCGCCCATGTGCTGTTCTGGTGCCAGTCGCGTGACTGCGGCGAGTCCAGCCTGTGGGCCAATGAAATCTTCGCCAATGGCAAACTGGTGGGGGCTGATGAGCAGCAGGGCATGGTGCTGATGCGCCATGCGGCTTCGGGGCCTGACACGTTGTTTGCCCTGTACGCCATCAACCGCGGCAGCCGCCGGCCTTACCTGCACGTCGAGCAATTCGTGGCGGCCGCGCCCCTGGGCACGGTATTGCCGACCCCAGGCACGGTATTGCGCGAGCTGCGCAGCACCGGCCGCCTTGACTACCCTGACCTGGGCAGCGCGCCACCGCCCGCCGACTGGGTGGCGTTGCTGGCTCGCAGCCTGAACCAGGACAGCACCCTGCGCGTCACGCTCGCAGGGCCGGCTGCCGAGCCCTGGCGCCAGGCGCTGGTGGCCCAGGGCGTGCGCGCCGCGCGCCTGGAACTGGGCGACCCGGCCAAGGGCGGCCTGCACATCGACCTGATTCGCTGAGGAGCCGCGCCGCCGTGATGTTCAATAATGATCGCCTGCTGGTACAGATCATCCTGCTGGTGCTGCTGGGCGCCTGCCTGTGGGTGATGGCACCGTTCATTTCGGCGCTGCTGTGGGGCGCCATCCTGGCCTACGCCAGTTGGCCACTGATGCGCCTGCTGACCCGCTGGCTGGGTGGCCGCGAGACACTGGCCGCCAGTATTCTGACCCTGGGCTGGATACTGCTGGTGATCCTGCCGTTGGTATGGCTGGGCTTCAACCTGGCCGACCATATTCGCGATGCCATCGCCTTTGTTCGCGATGTACAGGTGGACGGCCTGCCGGCGGCACCCGATTGGCTGGTGGCGCTGCCGCTGGTAGGGCCACGCCTGGCGGCCTGGTGGGACACCCTCGATCAGCAGGGCGCGGCGCTGATGGTCAGTGTCAAGCCGTACCTGGGGCAGGTGGGCAACTGGCTGCTGGCGCGCAGCGCACAGATTGGCGGCGGCATCCTCGAACTGACCCTGAGCCTGGTGTTCGTGTTCTTTTTCTACCGTGACGGCCCGCGCCTGGCGGCCTTCGTGCTGCGCCTGCTGGAGCGGCTGGTGGGCGAGCGCGCCGAGTACTACCTGGAACTGGTCGCTGGCACCGTACAGCGGGTGGTCAATGGCGTCATCGGCACGGCGGCGGCCCAGGCGGTGCTGGCGCTCATCGGTTTCCTCATCGCCGGCATTCCCGGGGCACTGGTGCTGGGCATCGTCACCTTCCTGCTCAGCCTGATTCCCATGGGCCCGCCCCTGGCATGGATACCCGCCACGGCATGGCTGGTGTGGAAAAGCGAGTACGGCATGGCGGTGTTTCTGGGGGTGTGGGGCACGTTCATCATCAGCGGCGTCGACAACGTGCTCAAGCCCTACCTGATCAGCCGGGGCGGCGACTTGCCATTGGTGATCGTGTTGCTGGGGGTGTTCGGCGGCCTGCTGGCCTTCGGCTTCATCGGCCTGTTCATTGGCCCGACGTTGCTGGCCATTGGGTACAGCCTGTTGCTGGACTGGACCCGCAGCAGCCATGGCGGTGCCAGCAAGGCCTGAGACGGGCAGCCCGAAGGCTGCCCGCGGCGTAAAGGTCAGGCGGCTACGCTGAGCTGACTGCCCACGGTTTGTTGCGTGTCGGTACCGTACTGCTTGGTCAGGGCGGCGATCATCTTGTTCAGGGCCGCCGCGGTGTCGCTGCTGGCGGTATCCGAACTGCTGCTCTGGTCACCCGAGGACTGCAGGGCGGCGGCCAGTTCCTGGGCGCTGACTGTGCCATCCTGGTTGGTGTCCAGGTCACTGAACACCTGGGTGGCGTCGCTGCTGCTCGACGAACTGCTGCTGGAGGTGCCGCTGGTCGACGTGCTGCTGGCGCTCAGGGCGCTGGTCAGTTCGGCCGACGAAATGCCACCGCTGCCGTCCGAATCGAGACTGCTGAACAGGTCGCTGGCCAGGTTGCTGGTGTTGGACGGTGGCGGCGGTGGTGGTGGCTGCATGGCGGCCGCCAGTTCGTCCTTGCTGACCGTGCCGTCCCCGTTGGTGTCCAGGGCCGAGAACAGCTCGCTGCTGTCATCGGTCGTATCGCCGGCGCTGGTCAGGGCCGAACTCAGCTCGTCACTGCTGATAGAACCGCTGCCGTCGCTGTCGATGGCACTGAGCAGGTCATCGACCGCGTCGGTGCTGGGCGCGCCATCGCTGTCCTGGGTGGGCGGGGCAGGCGGTTGCAAGGCCGCCATCTCGTCCAGGGTCAGGCCGTCGTCGGAGTCACTGTCCAGGCTGCTGAAATTCTTGCTCAGGCTGACCAGGATACCGCCGTCATTGGTGGTGCCACTGCTCGAACTGTTGGAAATCGCCGTGTTCAGCTCATCGCTGCTCACTTCCCCGTTGCCATCTGTATCAAGGCTGGCAAACAGTTCTTCCTGGAACTTCTTCAGTTGCGCGCTGGAGGTGGTACTGGTTGAGCTGCTGTAGCTCGAGTAATTGCTGCTGCTTACGCCGCTGATCATTGGGTTGTCTCCCCTGTAGGGTCGCCGGTTACGAACCAC
>NZ_JAPYKM010000064.1:0-16078 GCF_029623465.1 Pseudomonas sp. RIT-To-2
AGCATCGTGCTGCCCCCACTGACCCGCTCGCGCAGCACCCAGCCCGGCAACATCGCCAATGCCTTGATGGCGACCTACTACCGCCAGCGCACCAGCGCCGGTTTCATGGTGACCGAGGGCACTCAGATCGAACCGCGCGGCCAGGGCTACGCCTGGACCCCCGGCATCCACAGCCCGGAACAGGTGGCAGGCTGGCGCCAGGTCACCGACGCCGTTCACGCTGAAGGCGGCATCATTTTCGCTCAGCTGTGGCATGTGGGCCGGGTTTCGCACACCTCGCTGCAACCCAACGGCGATGCGCCCGTGGCCCCTTCGGCCATCGCCGCCAGCGGCGTCAGCGTGTTCATCGAAACCGGCCCTGGCACCGGCACCCTGTGCCCACCGTCCACCCCACGGGCCTTGAGCCGCGAAGAGATCGCCGAGTTGGTGCAGCTCTATGCCAAGGCTGCCCGCAACGCGCTGGACGCTGGTTTTGACGGCGTGGAAATCCACTGCGCCAACGGCTACCTGATCAACCAGTTCATCTCCGCCCACAGCAACCAGCGCGACGACGAATACGGCGGCTCGCTGACCAACCGCCTGCGCTTCCTGCGCGAAGTGACCGAGGCCGTGGCCGCGGTGGTCGGCAAGGAGCGCCTGGGCGTGCGTTTCTCGCCACTGTTCGAGAGCACCGACGAAGCCCGTGTCTACCTGGGCCTGGTCGAGGAAGACCCGCGCGACACTTACCTGCAAGCCATCGGCGTGCTGGAAGACATCGGCATTGCCTACCTGTCCCTGGCCGAAGCCGACTGGGATGACGCCCCCGCCCTGCCCGACGACTTTCGCCAGCAGGTACGGGACACCTTCAGCGGCGCCCTTATCTATGCTGGCAAATACACGGCCGAGCGCGGCAACCGCGTCCTGGACGCAGGGCTGGCGGACCTGATCGCCTTCGGCCGCCCGTTCATCGCCAACCCCGATCTGCCTCGGCGGCTGGCCCAAGGGCTGCCGCTCAACCCGCTGGACAGCGCCAGCATGTATGGCGGCACCGAGGTGGGCTACATCGACTACCCCGCCCATTGCGACTAAACCCCTGACGCGCCAGGCCCAAGTGTCGTAAAATCGCCGGATTACCCGATTGTGTGATTTATGAGCATCGATATCAGCGAAGCCCTCAAGGCCCTCGACAACCCGACCCGCCTGGCGATCCTCGGCTGGCTGAAAGAGCCGAGCAAGCACTTCCCCGAACAACAGGTCAACCCCGATGAGGTCGGCGTGTGCGTGAGCATCATCCAGGCCCGCGCCAACCTCTCGCAGTCCACGGTATCGCTGTACCTCGCGGCGCTGCAGCGTGCGCAGCTGGTCACCTCGCAGCGAATCGGGCCCTGGACCTACTACAAGCGCCATGAGCAGAACATCGAAGCTTTCCAGCAGGCGCTGCGCGCGTTGATCTGAGCGTGTTACCGCGGCAGTGTTCCCATCGTGTGGGACAGGGCTCACTGCACGCGGTAAACCTTGACCAATACCGCCTCACGCTGCGGCTTCAGGCTCGTCAGGCTGCCCACATACACCGCCTTGTTCAACCACGCGTAAGGCCCTTCCGGCGCCTGAATGGTCAGCGTCGAAAACGCATACCGCCCCCCATCACTGCCATGCACCAGCACCTGGTTGCGCACGGTAAGCAGCGTTCCGTCCTCGGTTTGCATGTCGTACAGCGCATCCAACTGCTTGACCCCGTCAGCTCGCAGCAACTGCCGATCGGCCCCCCCTGCGAGCACCTTGCCCTGCAAGCCAGGGCCGTGAAACTCCCCGCCAGTGATCGGCACCTTGAACCGCTCCCCCAACGGCCCCTTGCCCAGGGACTGGCCCGGGGCGATGTCGATGGTCGCTTCGTACACCGGTTCCAGCGTCGGCGCGGCTTCGGTCCACCCGGCAGGGAGCATGCAGGTCAGGGTCAGCAGTAGAGCGGTACGGCGCATGGGCACTTCCTTTTGTGTTTGTAATGGGATCGGCTTGACCGAAAAACTGGTTAATAGTATTAACCATATTAGCTCTCCCATCACAACAACAAAGGGAATTTCCTGGTGAAGCGAACTCTCGCCCCTGTTTTCACGCTCACGCTGCTGGGCATGGCCGTGGCCCATGCCGATGACCAGCAACGTTGCGCTGCCCTGGCCAGCAACGACCCAGCCGTCACCCTGAACCTGCACCAGTGGGTAGCCGCTGGCCAGTTACCGCAGGCCAACCCAGGCCGTGCGGCCCTGACCGGCGCCGCATTGAGCAAGGCGGCGATGCCCGCCCACTGCCTGGTGCAAGGCGTCATCGGCGCACGCACCGGGGCCGATGGCCAGCCCTACGGCACCCACTTCGAATTGCGCCTGCCCAGCCCATGGAACGGCCGCTTTCTGTTCCAGGGTGGTGGTGGCATGGACGGTGTGGTCGGCCAGGCGCTGGGCGCCATCCCGTTGCGCGGTGCCAGCGCGCTGCCAGCCCTGGACCGTGGCTACGCGGTGGTGGCCACTGACTCCGGGCACAGCGGCAAGGACAACAGCGACGCCCGCTTCGGCCTCGACCAGCAGGCACGTCTGGACTACGCCTACGCCGCCATCGGCACGGTTACCGCCCAGGCCAAGGCGTTGATCTTCAGCTATTACGGCAAGGCCCCGGCCCATAGCGTGTTCATGGGCTGCTCCAACGGCGGGCGCTCGGCACTGATGGCCGCGCAGCGCTTTCCCACCCAGTTCGACGGCATCATCGCTGGCAACCCAGGCCTGCGCCTGAGCCGCGCCGCTGTGGCCCAGGCTTGGGACACCCAGGCGTTCAGCCGCGCCGCACCGCGCACTGCCGACGGCCAGGCGATATTGGCCCAGGCACTGACACAGGCCGACCAGGACCTGGTGGCCAAGGCGGTGCTGGAGCGCTGCGATGCCCAGGACGGGCTCAAGGACGGCAGCATCGACGCCATGAGCCGCTGCCGCTTCGACCCTGCGGTGCTGACGTGCAAAACCGGCCAGGCCCAGGGCTGCCTGTCCCCGGCCAAGGTCGAAGCGCTGCACGCAGTGTTCAACGGCGCCCATGACAGCCATGGCCAGGCGCTATACAGCGATTGGCCGTGGGACGCGGGTATTGCTTCGGATGGCTGGCGTGTCTGGAAACTCGGGCAAGCCACCGGTGACAAGCCCGATGCACGCAACGCTACCCTGACGCCCGGGTCCCTGGGCCTGTATTTCATGACTCCGGCCCAGCCTCGGTTGGACCTGTTGACCTTCGATTTCGACCAGGCGGTCCAATCAACGGCACAGACAGCCGCCATCAACGATGCCGTGGCCACCCTGTACTCCAGCTTCACCGCCGCGGGCGGCAAGCTGCTGGTGGTGCAGGGCAACAGCGACCCGGTGTTCTCGGCCAATGACCTGCGCCGCTATTGGGCGCAATTGATCCATGACAACGGGGGCCGCGCGGCAGTCGAGCCCTGGGCACGGCTGTTCATCGTTCCGGGCATGACCCACTGCGGCGACGGGCCGGCGCTGGACGATTTCGACCCGCTGACCGCCATGGAAACCTGGCAAGACAAGCAGCAGGCGCCTGCCCGACTGCTGGCCCGTGGCAGCGCATTCCCGGGGCGTAGCCGACCGCTGTGCGCCTACCCTCAGGAGGCGCATTTCATGGGCAAGGGTGATTCGCAGGATGCGGCGGCATTCGCCTGCCAGGAGCCCTGACGCAGCCTTGCAGCAGCGGACCAGGCCGCGTCACCAACGCCGTGCAGCAGCAGGCACACCGCATGCACCGCCGACGCGGCCGGGTCCGTCCACTGCGGCCTGCCTTCAGAACAAACGGATAGGGTAGCCCACCGTGAACCGCGTTTCGTCCAGGCTGCTCTGGAAGGTCGAGCGCAGGCTGTAGAGGCTCAACGACACACTCAGGTCGCGCCACTGGCCGGACTGCACCACATAGCGCAGGTTGAAGTCGCGTTCCCACTCGTGGCCGTCCACCGCATTGCTGCGCTGCACGTCCCAGCCATGCACGTACTTGGCCGTGGCGGTCAGCCCTGGCACGCCGCTGGCGGCGAAATCATAGTCGTAGCGCACCTGCCAGGAGCGCTCATGGGCGTAGCCGAAGATGTTGTTGACGTGGTTGGTCATCACCGTAGGGCTATCTTGCAAACCAACGAAATCATCCTTGCCAAACAGCCGCTGCAGCCCCAGCAACCAGGTGTGCCCGCCCTGGCGCCAACTGAGGCCGCCATACAGCGCGCGATTATCCAGATCGCCTGCCTTGGCCTGGCCCTGCTCGGTGCTCACGTACAGGCCCGTGTCCAGGCGCCACACGCCCGTGCCCATGGGTTGGTCATAGGTAAAACGGTACAGGTCCTGGGCATAGATGTCCTTGAGTTCCGCGTGCCAGTAAGCCAGTTGCAAGCGCCCGTCCACCGCGCGAATTTCGCTGCCCAGGTAGTCGAAATGGTCCCCGGTGATGCTGCTGCCATGCATGTGCAGCTTCTCCTGGTCGGTGGAGTCGCGGTTGCTGAAGGTATTCAGGCGCCCGCCGTACAGCGTCAGCCACTGGGCGGGGTTGGACACCAGGGTGGTGCCCACGTAGGTCTGCGGCAGCAGCCGCGCATCGTTGGTGCGCACCACCGGCAAGCTTGGGGTTTGTTCACCGACCTTGACCAGGGTATTGAAGCCCTTGAGTTTCAGCGCCGCGCCCGCCCGCCCATACTCGGCCGGCGCGCCGCTGGCGGTCTTGGGCAGCAGCCCGGAACCGGCCGTGCCGCGCCCGCTGTCCAGGCGTACGCCCCATTTGCCAATCACATCGACACCCACGCCGATGACCCCCGGGGTAAAGCCTGAACCGCCTTGAAGGATGAAGCCCTCGGCCCATTCCTGGCGCTTGGCGACACTGGCATCACTGCCCTTGAAATTGCCTTGGTAAAAAGCGTTGCGGGTGTTGAGGGTCGCCGTGGCGTCCTCTATGAAGCCGTCGGCACGTGCCCACCCCGGGGGTACCAGGCAGCCGACACTCAGAGTGACGGCCAGGGTGGAGGCGCAACGAGGCCTGCGCGGCAAGAATGGCTGTGCCATGAGGGGGGTAACTCCGTTTTATTGTTGTTGTCGGAACACGCGTCGCGCAAGGTCGACGCCCCCTCAGCATATGCAACTACATAACAATATTAACCATTACGAACATTAACTGTTCGCTGATCGCCCGCTATGTGTTCAGCCTGCCCGGCCCAGGCTGGTAAACTGCCCCATCGCTCGACGCCCAAGGAATGCCATGATCCAGATTCGCCCCATGACCGCCGCCGACTTCGACCTCTTCTGGCCCACGTTCCAGGCCGTGGCGGCGGCCCGCGAAACCTATGCCTACGACCCGGCCCTGAGCGCGGAACAGGCCCGCCACCTATGGCTGGAGCTGCCCTTGCACACCCTGGTGGCCGAGGAAGACGGCGTGCTGCTGGGTAGCTACTACCTCAAGGCCAACGCTGCCGGGCCCGGCAACCATGTGTGCAATTGCGGTTACATGGTCACCGAGGCAGCCCGTGGCCGTGGCGTGGCACGGTTGATGTGCGAGCATTCCCAGCAACTGGCCCGGGCCAGCGGCTTCCTGGCCATGCAGTTCAACTCGGTGGTGGCCAGCAATGAGGTGGCCGTGGCGCTGTGGACCAAACTGGGCTTTGACACCGTCGGGCGCCTGCCCCGTGCCTACCAGCACGCGCGCCTGGGCCTGGTGGACTGCCTGGTGATGTACAAATGGCTGGCCGTGGAGGCGCCCCGCCCCCAGTTGATCGGCCGCAAGAACATCGAATCGGTGGTCTCGCGCCCGCGCCGCAAACCCTGAGCCGTGCACTGGCGGCTGCCTTGCGCCAGCGCGCTGGCCGTCGCCCGCGGACAAATTTGATAAACCGAAGTATTGATGCCACTCTCGGGTTATCAGTGTTTTCAAACGCATCCTTCACCTGATCGAACAAGGAGGCACTTTTCTGTCGTGCGGTAGTACCGGCCTCAGCCTGGCCGGATTCAGAACGTTTGAATGAAGCCGGCCCACGAGGCGGCTCCATTGCTCTCAAGGAATGTGCAATGACTCAACAACGACACGTAATCAACGCATCCGTCAGCCCCAAGGGCAGCCTGGAAACCCTGTCCCAACGCGAAGTGCAGCAACTGAGCGAAGCCGGTTCCGGCAGTATCTATACCCTGTTCCGCCAGTGCGCCCTGGCTATCCTCAACACCGGCGCCCACATCGACAACGCCAAGACCATCCTCGACGCCTACCAGGATTTCGAAGTTCGTATTCACCAGCAGGACCGCGGTGTGCGCCTGGAACTGCTGAACGCCCCGGCCGACGCGTTCGTCGACGGCGAAATGATCGCCAGTACCCGGGAGATGCTGTTCAGCGCCCTGCGCGACATTGTCTACACCGAGAACGAACTGGACAGCTCGCGCATCGACCTGAGCACTTCCCAGGGCATCACCGACTACGTCTTCCACCTGCTGCGCAACGCCCGCACCCTGCGTGCGGGTGTCGAACCCAAGATGGTGGTGTGCTGGGGCGGGCACTCGATCAACAGTGACGAGTACAAGTACACCAAGAAGGTCGGCCACGAACTGGGCTTGCGCAAGCTGGACGTGTGCACTGGCTGCGGCCCGGGCGTGATGAAGGGGCCGATGAAGGGCGCCACCATCGCTCACGCCAAACAGCGCATGACCGGCGGCCGTTACCTGGGCCTTACCGAGCCCGGCATCATCGCCGCCGAGGCACCCAACCCGATCGTCAACGAACTGGTGATCCTGCCGGATATCGAGAAGCGCCTGGAAGCCTTCGTGCGCGTCGGCCATGGCATCATCATCTTCCCGGGCGGCGCCGGCACCGCCGAGGAGTTCCTGTACCTGCTGGGCATCCTGATGCACCCGGACAACGCCGGCCTGCCTTTCCCCGTGGTGCTCACCGGGCCGAAAAGCGCGGCACCATACCTGGAGCAATTGCACGCCTTCGTGGGGGCTACCCTGGGCGAAGCAGCCCAACGCCATTACCAGATCATCATCGATAACCCGGCCGAAGTGGCCCGGCAGATGACCCAGGGCCTCAAGGAAGTGAAACTGTTCCGCCGCGAGCGCAATGACGCCTTCCACTTCAACTGGTTGCTGCGCATCGAGGAAAGCTTCCAGCGCCCCTTCGACCCCACCCACGCCAACATGGCGAGCCTGCAGTTGAGCCACGCCCTGCCTCCCCATGAGCTGGCGGCCAACCTGCGCCGGGCGTTCTCCGGCATCGTCGCCGGCAACGTCAAGGACAAGGGCATTCGCCTGATCGAGCAGCACGGGCCGTACGAGATTCACGGCGACCCCGAGATCATGGCGCCGCTGGACAAGCTGCTCAACGCCTTCGTCGAACAGCACCGCATGAAGCTCCCCGGCGGCGCGGCGTATGTGCCGTGCTATCGCGTGGTGCGCTGAACCAACGGGGTAAATCGCCCCCGCTGTGGGACCGGGCGAAGCTCGGGAAGACGGCACCGCGGATCGTCTGGCATCACGCGGCGTATTCTTCCCGAGCTTCGCCCGGTCCCACAAAAGGGCGGCTGCCCATAGGGGTGGCGCCACACCATCGATTCCATTGATAACCACCATCGCGAGCATCATCTTCCGCCGTTTCCCCAGCGGCGTACCATAGCCCCCATACACCACGTATCGGGAGGCCACGACATGCTGATTCATTTGCTCACCTGCCTGGCGTTGACCGCCGTCACCCTGCACCTGTTCGTGCTTCCCGTCGTGGACATGGCCCGCGCAATCAGATAGCCACCAGCGCGTACATGCACAATCGTTCACTTGAGTTTCACCTGCCCGCAGCCGAAGCTCACCCCCATTGTCAAAGCCCCGGAGCCTGTTCCATGATCCGACCCGTGACCCTGAATGTCAGCTTTCCTCGTTTCGGCAAGAACTACTACGTGCAGAACGTAGTGACCCGCAAGGCCCCGCTGCAACTGATTACCAACGATGGCTTCGGCTCGGTGCTGATGCCTCAGGCCAGCCACCACTTCAGCAATGAAGTCGTGGGCCTCAACGATCAGTTCCGGTTTCTGAACAACATCCTGGTCGCTCACCTGCTGGGACCCCGCGCCAACGCCCACTCCTGAGCAAGGCCCGGGGATTGTAATAATCCCGATACCTTGATTAGCTTGCTATCCAATTAACGGCTTCGCAGAATTGCGCCTCTTTTCAACGAGTTAATGAAATGCGCATTCTTTCCGCCCTGGTACTTTCCCTGAGCCTGTGCAGCACTGCCGCCCTGGCCAACGACGTGGTTGGCGCGGTGGTCGGCGCGGCCGGCGGTGCCGTGGTCGGCAACCAGGTAGGCGGCACTCAGGGCGCGGTCATCGGCGGCGTCGCCGGTGGCGTGCTGGGCGTGGCCGTCTCCAGTCTGCTGGACCATGACCACAAGGGTCACCACGACCACGGCCACGGCGGCCCAGGCCCTGCCCCGGCGCCGATGCATGGCGGCCCGGGCCACGGCCCTCAGCCTGAGCACTTCCGCCACGAAGGCGACGGCGGCCCACGCTACTGATACCCCGGGCGCCCACAAAGTAATTGCTGCTACAGGCCTGGGCTCGACAGGTGGAGCATGCGGTACTGCCGAGTGCCCTCCTTCGCCAGCCGAGCCCGAGCATGAAACACCATGCGCACCAGGGTCCAGGTCAGGGCCTCGAGGCCTACCACCACCGCCTTCACACTCGGGTCTTGCATCAGCAGACGGCTGGCCGCCCGCTCCTCCTCCAGTACCTCTTCCACCGCCCGCCCCAAAGGTACTGCGACCTGCTCGCGACTGGCAAACCGGGCTACGCCAACGTCCGCTTTCCACTGTGATGCCACGGTCAGCCACTGGCCCACCGCAGGCCGCCCGAACGCCTCGCTGACCCCGGCGAAGGCCGGACTGGCCAGAAACGCTGCCATGGCCTGGGCATCGGCCCACAGGTAGAACGGCGCGTACAGGTTCTGTTCGCTCAGCAGGTCGGTATCGCGTTCATCGGCCACCAGAAACGCCTTGAAGAGCAGGCCCGGCCAGTGATCGAACAGGCTGGCCTTGGCCTCGATACGCCGGGCGATGGCCGACATGTCATGTCCGGGGGCGAACGCGAAGCTGTATTGCATGGCTATGTTCATGCCACCGTCCCCCCATTCATGCGCCCACCGCCAAACGACCACTCCTCGGCCGCCGTGGTGGTAATCACGACCATGACGTCTTCGGGGTCCAGGCCGACCTTTGCGTGCAACCGCCGCACCAGGGTCTGGTAGAACGCCTGGCGGCGTGCATTGCTGCGGGGCTTGCCCGCGGTGATGGCGATCAGGGTGAAGGCTTCGCTGCGCGGGCCCGCCAGGTAATCGCGGTCGAACAGCAATTCCCCCGCCCCGTGTTGGTGAATGATCTGGAAGCGATCGCTGGGCGGTACGTCGAAGGTGTCGACCATGGCCTGATGGATGCCGTCGGACAATGCCTGGAGATACTCGGCAGAGCGGCCTTGAAGCAGGGAAATACGTACGAACGGCATGGCGTGACCTTGCGTGGGCGGTTGACGACGTACACCGTACCCAGCGACGATAGTCCTGAATATCAGATTCATCAGGATCAACAGTTCGGAAATTCAGGATTATCAACATGCGTAACCCAACCTTTGACCTGGACGTGCTGCGTACGTTTGTCACCGGGGTCGAACTGGACAGCTTCGCGAAGGCCGCCGACCGCTTGGGCCGCTCCACGTCGGCGGTAAGCGCGCAACTGAAGAAACTCGAAGAGCAGGTCGGCAGCCCCGTGCTTGCGCGGTCGGGGCGGGGCCTGGCGTTGACGCCCACGGGCGAGCTGCTGCTGGGGCACGCCCGGCGCCTGCTGGGGCTCAATGACGAGATCTTCGGCCACCTGCGTGCAACGCAAGCCCAAGGCACGCTGCGCCTGGGCTTGCAGGAGGATTTCGGTGAGCGCCTGCTCAGTGATGTGCTTCAGCGCTTCACCAGCGTCTACCCGGGCATCAGCCTGGAGATCCGCCTGGGCCGCAGCGCCGAATTGCTGCCGTTGGTGGAAAGCGCCCGGCTGGACCTGGCCTTGACCTGGGACACTGGCGCGAACACGCCGTGGTCGACGCGCCTGGGCCAGACCACGACCCACTGGATCGGTCCCGGCCACCGTCAGTTCACGGCCAGCGCCGACAACCCGCTGCCGCTGGTGCTGTTTGACGCGCCGTGCGTGTTACGCAGCGCCGCCTTGCAGGCGCTGGATGCAGCGCATATCCCTTGGCGCATCGCCCTCACCAGCCCCAGCGTGGCAGGGCTGTGGGCTGCCGTCAGCGCCGGGCTGGGCATTACCCTGCGCACCCGGGTGGGCTTGCCGGCGCATTTGCGGGTGATGGAAGGCCTGCCGAACGTGGCCCCGCTGGGCTACCGTCTGCACCGGGCCAGCGAAACCGAGAGCGCTGCCCTGGCCTACTTGGCGGACCTGGCCGCGCAGGCCCTGGGCTCGATCTGATGGGGCTGGATGTGGGATTGGGGTGCAGGAGCTGGCGCGCCAGCGCCCACCGAGGTCAGACCGCCTCGCCCGAAGGAACGAGCCCGCCGCTGGCCTGCACTTGCGCGTTCAGCGTCGCCTGGGACGGCGCATAGAGAAAGCCGAACGACACGCTGTTACGCCGGCCCTTGATGGCGTGGTGCATCAGGTGGGCCTGGTACAGGCGCAGCAGGTACGGGTGGCGTGGGCTGGGGCGCACCGGCCAGTGGCGGTGCACCAGGCCGTCATGGAACACCACGTAGATCACCCCATACGCCGCCGCCCCCGCGCCGATGCACTGCACCACGGGATCGCCCAGCACCATCAGTCCGATGGCAGCCAGCGCCAGCACCAGCAGGTACACATCATTGGCTTCCAACGTGCCCAGGTGCGCCTCGTGGTGCGACCGATGCAGCCACCAGCCGGGGCCATGCATGATGTATTTGTGCGCCAGCGTGCCGACGCCTTCCATGGCGACCAGGGTACAGAGGAAGATGAGCAGGTGGGCGATCATGGGCAGGTGGGGTTTGCAGAGGGATTGGGGGAGGATAGCGTGGTTGGTTTTGAATTGCATCAGGGTGGAGTAGCCTTGATACACGACCTCACGCCCTAAACCCGCCACCCCAACCCCAACGCCTTATGCAACGCCGCGAAATCCTTGAGCAACTGCGCATCCCCGCTGATCCGGTTCTGTTCGGCATCGAACCGCGTGCGCTCGGCATCCAGCCAGTCCAAGGTGCTGGCCGTACCCGCGTCGTAGCGCTCGCGGGTCAGGCTGGCGGCGCGCCCCGATGAGGCTTCGATGTCACGCAGCAACACCACGTTCTGGCGCTGATGGCCATAACGGGCGAGCGCCGTGTCGGCGTCGCGCAAGGCACCCAGCACCACGCTGCGGTAGTGTGCCTGAGCCTCGTCGCGCCCGGCTTCGGCGCTGTCGACGCTGGCCGCCACGCGGCCAAAATCCAGGGCGTTCCAGGTCAGGCGCGGGACCAGCAGCCAGGTGCCGTTGTCCTTGCGCAGCAGGTGCGACGGCTCGGCGGCGCTGAACCCCAGGTCGCCCATCAGCGACAGTTTGGGGAACCAGTCGGCTTTCTTTTCACCGATCTGGGCATTGCTGGAGGCCAGCTGACGCTCGGCGGCGCGGATGTCCGGGCGGGCCTTGAGCATGGCGGCCGGGTCCGCCAGCGGCACGCTGGCAGGCACACTGGGCAGATCGGCCGGCTGGCCCAGGCGCGCATCCAGCTCGCCAGGTTCCTGGCCACACAGCACCGCCAGCTGATCCAGGGATTCGATGATCTGCGCCTGCAAGGGCAAGCGCTGGGCCTGGGTGGTCTGCAATTGCGTGGTCACTTGCTCCAACTGCAACTGCGAGGCAACGCCGCGGGCACGCCGCTGCTGGGTGAGGTCCAGCACCTGAGCTTCCAGTTGCGCGGTGGCGTCCACCAGGGCCAGGCGCGCCTGGCGGTCGCGCAGGTCGACATAGGCCTGCACCACTTCGGCCGCCAGTTGCACCTGGGCGTCTGCCAGGTCGGCCTGGGACGCGTCGGCGCTGGCCGAGGCGGCTTCGATGGCGCGGCGGGTGCCACCAAACAGGTCCACTTCCCAGCTGGCATCGAAGTCGGCCAGGTAGAACTGCACCGGGCCACGCCCACCACCGCTGTCCTCCCCGGTCAGCGCCGACAGGTCAGGTGAGCGCATGCGCAGGCTGGTGGCATTGGCGCTGAGCTTGGGCCTGGCATCGGCCTGCTGGCCGCTCAGTCCGGCACGGCTCTGGCGCAAGCGGGCCAGGGCCGAGTGAATGTCCGGGCTGTCGTTGAGCGCCGCTTCAACCAGCGCATCGAGCTGCGGGTCGTTCAGCCCGCGCCACCAGTCGGCCGCGGCCGGGGTGGCGTCCGCCTGGGCGTCGGCGTGCGGCAGCCGCCCGGCAGCCAGGGTCTTGCCGGCGACCGAAGGTGCGCCGTGGTAGTCGGGGCCGACGGTGCAACCGGCCAGCAGGCCCAGCACCACGGCCGATATCAGGGTTCTGTGAGTCATGGGTGGCTCGCCGGTTTTTTCAGGAGAAGGGCCAGAGGCAGGCACAGTACCAAGGCGATGCCCAGCAAATAGAAGCACTCGTTGAAGGTCATCACCGTGGCCTGCCCTGCGATCTGGCTGGCCAGTTGCGCGGTGGCCTTGAGCTGCGCCAAGGCCTGGTCGCCGGTCTGCATCAGAAAGCTGGCGGTCTGACCGGCCATGTGGTCCTGGCCAAGAGTACTGTTGGCGGTCAGCGACTCGCGGATCATGGCATCGTGGTAACTGTCGCGACGGTCGATCATCACCCCCATCAGCGCAAGGCCGATGGAGCCGCCCAGGTTGCGCGCCATGTTGTACAGCCCCGCCGCATCACCGGCCTCATGGGTGGCCACCGCGGCCATGGACGCCTGGTTGAGCGGCATCATCGCCAGGATCTGGGCGAAACCGCGCAGTAGCTGCGAACCGTAGAAATCGTGGCCCACGCTTTCGCTGGTCAGGCCGATGTCCAGGGCGCAACTGACACTGAACATGACCAGGCCGATGATCACCAGCCAGCGGGCGTCGTAACGCTGCAGCAGCGCCGGCAACACCGGCATCAGCAAGAATGCCGGGAGCCCCGACAGCAGCATGATCGAGCCCGCCTGCTGGGCGTTGTAGCCGGCCACCGTGCCAAGGAACTGGGGCAGCAGGTAGGAGATGCTGTAGATAGCAGCGCCCACGGTGGAGACAATCAGGATAACGCTGGCGTACCGCGGGTTGCGCAGCAGGCTCAGGCGCACGATCGGCCGCCTGGCGAATACCTGCCCCACCGCCACCAGGAAGAACCCGGCCACACAAAGCAGGCTCAGCCAGACGATCATGTGGGACTCGAACCAGTGCTCGCGCTGCCCCTCCTCAAGCACCACGGTCAAGGTGCTCAAGCCCAGGGTCAGGCCGAGGATACCCACCCAGTCTGCCTTGATGAATTGCTGCAGGTCGGCCTTTTCCGGGCGCAGGCCACTCCACAGCAACGCCACCAGCGCCAGGCTGATGGGCAGGTTGAGGAAAAAGCACCAGCGCCAACTGGCGTTCTCGGTCAGCCAACCGCCCACCACCGGCCCCATCAACGGCCCCAGCAGCACGGTCAGGCCGAAGATCGACATGCCCACGGACATCTGGTGCCTGGGCAGGCGCGTGCGAATGATGGTTTGCGCGGTGGGAATCATCGCCCCACCGGCGAAACCCTGGCCGATGCGCCCCAGCACCATGCCCATCAGCGTGGTCGACAGCCCGCAGTACATGGAAAACAGGGTGAAAAAAATCGCGTTGCCCATCAGGAACCGGCGCAGGCCGAACACCCGTGTCAGCCAGGCGGCCAGGGGGATCATGACGATTTCGGACATCAGGTAGCCGGTGGAAATCCACGTGCCTTCCGTACCGGAAGCGCCGATCTGGCCCTGAATCTGCGGGAGAGCCGAGTTGGTGATGGAGATGTCCAGGGTCGCCAGCAGCGCCCCCAGGGAACCGGCGGCCACGGCCACCCAGTCACTGAGCGATGCATTGGCCGGCTGTGGCGCCGACGCAGCGATAACCTCAGCCATGGCTGCGCACATCCACGTCGACAGTCACCGAGAGGCCCGGCACCAGCACGTTGCGCACGTCATCGGGCACGTCCAGGTGGATGCGCACCGGCACGCGCTGGACGATCTTGGTGAAGTTGCCCGTGGCGTTCTGCGACGGCAACAGGGCGAACTGCGATCCGGTACCCGGCGACAGGCTGTCGATATGCCCCACCAGGTCCTGGCCTGGCAAGGCGTCCACGTGCACGGTGACTTGCTGGCCGGGCCGCATGTGGCCGATCTGGGTTTCCTTGAAGTTGGCCGTCAGGTACAGCGCCTGCACGGGCACCACGGTCAGCAGCCGAGTGCCGGGCTGGGTGAACTGCCCTACCCGCACGCTGCGGTCGGCCACACGGCCGGCGAGGGTGCTGACCACGGTGGTGTCATCGCGGTCCAGCTGCGACTGGCGGGCGCTGGCCTGGGCCACCACCAGTTGCGCACGGGCTTGCTGCAGTTGGGCCTTGAGAATGCCCACCCGGGTCTGCGCCGACTGCACGGCCGCCTGGCGCGCGGCCTGGCTGGTGCTGGCCTGTGCCAGCTTGTTGTTCAGCTCGGCCAGGCGCTCCTCGGTTTCAGCGCCAGATTTGGCCAGGGGCGCATAACGTGCCACCTCCGAGCGCGCATGCCGGGTGTCGGCATCGGCGCCCGCCAGCTCCGCCCGGGCCTGGGCAATGCTGGCGTCCTGCTGCACCAGGTCGGCCTCGGCCTTGGCAACATCGGCCTGGCGCGAGGTCACGGTGGCGAGGGCTTCGTCCAGGGCCGCCTGATATTTGCGTTCATCCAGGCGCACCAGCGGCTGGCCGATGCCGACGGTCTGGTTGTCGGCCACCAGCACCTCGGTCACGTAGCCGCCCACCTTGGGCGCCAC
Organism: Pseudomonas sp. RIT-To-2; assembly: GCF_029623465.1. Taxonomy (NCBI): domain Bacteria; kingdom Pseudomonadati; phylum Pseudomonadota; class Gammaproteobacteria; order Pseudomonadales; family Pseudomonadaceae; genus Pseudomonas; species Pseudomonas sp. RIT-To-2. The sequence continues at coordinate 14,989 of NZ_JAPYKM010000064.1, forward strand.
GGTCATGCTGTCGGCCTGCAGGTAGGCGTCATCGGTGCTTTCAATGAAACGGCCGTGGAACCACCAGTAGCCGCCCCACACCAGGGCCGCCAGCACGATCAGCAACCCAAGGCCCAGCAACACCTTGCGTGGGCCGGCACGCTGGGGTTCATCAGGGGTTTGTGCCACGGGGGACAGGCGTTCTTGCTGACCGAGGGGACGATCGACGGACATGCCGGGGGCTCCAAAATATTCCAGTTGATACAAAATGTGACGGTGGCGAATTTATGTCAAGTGATATATTTTGCAGATGACTTCTTACAGGCGCTTTGACATGGCACGACATCGACCGGCAAAGGAAGGCGGCTACCAGCGCGGCGAAGAGACCCGCCAGCGCATCATCGAGGCTGCCGTGGGGCTGTTCGCCGAACGCGGTTTCGAGGGCGCGTCTACCCGCGATATCGCCAATGCAGCCGGGGTCAACGCCCCCGCGCTGCAGTATTACTTCGACAACAAGGAAGGCGTGTACGTCGCTTGCGTCGACTACATTCTCACTCACATCTGGGCGCAACTGAGCGGCGTGGTGACCCATGCTGAAACCTTGCTGGCGACGCCGGGCGCGACGGACACGAATCTGATCGACGCTTACCTGGCCATTCTGGGCGGCTTCGTCGCACTGATCCATGACAACCCCCAGTCCAGCGACTGGCGCCGGTTCATGGCCCGCGAGCAAGCGGGCCTGGGGCCGCCCGCGGCATTCGACTTGATGGACCAGGGACTCAACCTGCGCCTGGGGGCCGTCACGCGTGGCATCGTGGGGCGTTTGACTGGCCGAGGCGCGGATGATGAGGTGACGATCATTCGGGCGTTGGCGTTCAACAGCCAGGGAATGGTTTTTCGGGTATTGCGCCGGCCGGTGCTGCGGGCGCTGGGGTGGGACAGTATTGATCGGGCGCGAATGGAGACTGTTCGGTCTATATTGCTGTCGCAGAATCGGTTGACACTGGAGGCGCTGGTGCGAGAGCGGGGGTGAGGATTTTCAGGGGGGAGTGCTTGTCTTTGTCGCCATGGTGCTCTTGAGATCGTGCGCTGCGCGGGCGGCGCTCGATCG
>NZ_JAPYKM010000065.1:0-15455 GCF_029623465.1 Pseudomonas sp. RIT-To-2
CGGGCCTCCAAGTGCCAGGCGATGGTGTTGTGGCGTTCTTGAGATCGAGCGCCGCGCGGGCGGCGCTCGATCTGAAGAGCAACACAACACCATCGCCCAACACCCAAGCCCTACACCGAAGCAGCCCGCAGCGCCCCCGCCCGCAGCAACCACCGTTGCCCCACCCACGACAACAGCATGGCTACCGCCAGGGCAACCATCACCGCCTGGTAGCCCTGCAACAAAGCCCCCGCCTCCGCCACCTGGGCGGGGCCTGTGTAGTGGTGCAACAGGCTGACGCCCAACGCCAGGCCCAGGCCACCCCCCACGTTGTGCAAGGTCATCAGCGACCCTACCGCCACCGAACCGAACTGCTCGGGCACGGAGCTCACACCCAGTACGGTCGAAGGCCCCAGCAGGCACGCCCAGCCCAGGCCCATCACCGCGAACGCCGCCAGCACGTAGGCGAGCGAGGTGTCGGCGCTGAAGGCGATCTGCAACAAGGCCGACCCGGCGAACAGCAGCAGGCCGGTCTGGATCAACACCGCCGGGCCCTTGCGGTCCACCAGGCGGCCGACCCACGGCGACAGCAGCGCCACGCCCAGTGTGGTGGGCAATAGCAGCAGGCCGCTGGCCTGGGTGTCGGCACCGCGCACCTGGGTGAGGTACAACGGCATGACGAAAAACGCCACGCAGTAAAACACCGCCAAGGTGAAGCTGGCAGCCACGGCTGCCACAAAGCGCCGGTTGACGAACAGGTGCAGGTTGATCACCGGCGAAGCCACACGCAGTTCTACCCACACGAACAGCCCCAGCACCACCACTGCCACCGCCAGCAACCCCAGGCTCAGGGGCGAACCCCAGCCCCAGTTGCCGCCCTGCACGATCAGCAGCACCAGGCTGGGCAAGCCAATCAGCAGCAAGGCCGCACCGGCCCAGTCCAGCCGGGCGTCCTGCTCAGCGGCACGGGACTCGTCGACGTTGAGGGCAATCACCAGCAGGCTGAGCAACACGAACGGCACGTTGATGAGGAAAATCCACGGCCAGCCGAACGCCTGGGTCAGCACGCCGCCCAGTACCGGCCCTACGGCCAGGCCCACGCCGTTGAAACCAAATAGCACCCCGAAGGCTTTGCCCTGTTCCTGTGGCGCGAAGGCCTGGGCGACGATGGCCCCCGATGCCGTGTACAGCACCGCGCAAGCCAGGCCCTGGGCGACGCGCGCACCGATCAGCAGCCACGGCCCCGACGCCAGCCCCGCCACCAGCGAAGCCAGGCCAAACACCACCAGCCCCAGGGACAGCACACGCTTGCGGCCATGCAGGTCGGCCAAGCGGCCCACCAGTACCATGAAACTGGACATGGCCAGCAGGAAGGCGTTGATCACCCATTGCAGGGTATCGACCGACACGTCCAAATGCGCTTGCAGCGCCGGCAGCGCGGTGTTGACGATGGTGAAATCCACGCACCCCAGGAAGCTGGCGATGCTCACACCCGCCAGCGCCCACCACTTGCGGTGCTCGTTTGTTGAATGACTCATGGTTGACTCCAGACAAGGTCGGGGCGGCCTGCCGCCCCGACGCTATTCAAATGGCAAACGCGGCAGTGGCCCAGATCGGCCGGCCCACCGCGGGCACTGGCTGGTCAACGACGGCAGCGCGTTTCTTGAATTTCAACGACAGCCAGTGGCCATGCGCCGGGTGGTGCGGTTCGACGAACAACTGCCGCGTGGCCGCCATGGCACGGGTCATGGGCTGAGGGTAGACGACGAAGTCGATCCCCTGGGACGCCCACAGCGGCATGATGATCGGGCATTCCTCGATCAGGTAGTTCAGGCAGCGAAACCGGGCCTCTTCAAGGTCAGCCTCGGGGTCGCGCTTGTGCAGGCGGTCGAGGAACAGGCCAATGGTGCCGTTGACCTCCGCGCGGTAATCGCGGTTGTTCTCGTACTCGAACTGCACCCGGTCCAGCAGCGGCCGGTAACCAGGGTCGAGCAGGCACTCCTCCCAGCGCAGAATCCTGGTCACGGTGGCCAAGCGGTTGATCGCCCCCTGGTTGCGTTCCAGCCACTGCTCGCCCGAGGCGGCGCTGACCTTGTACACCTCCTCGTAACTGTAGTTGCTGAGGTTATGACGCTGCAGGATATCGGCCACTGCGATGGTGCAGGAGGCAAAGCCCTGGCGGTTGACCAGGTCGATGGTGGCTTCGAACTTGCCACCCTCGTGGTAGTCCTGGCCGACGCTGATCAGCAGCAGGGCATGCTTGCCCCGGTAGTCATGGGAAAGGTCCGTCTCGAAGGCCGCTTTATAGGTAGCGCTGCTCATGGTCTAGCTCCAGAAGATCAGGGGGGATTGCTCGCCGAAATAACCGATGAAGCTGGACAGGGTTATGCGCGGCGATGTGTGCACGGGGCGTACGGCGTGGATGAAGCGTGGGTTGATGATGATCAGGTCGCCGTCCTCGGGGCGGGTGGTGAAGTCCGCGGGCCGCAGGCGGTCGCGGTCGATGCCGTAATGGCGGTCACTCTTGAGGGCCAGGTATTCGGGGGCCGTGGGGCGGATGTCCCATACCTCCAGCTCGCCACCCTGCTGGGGCACCTGCAGGTAGATGTTCACCGACAATTGCGCCTGGAGGTTCACCTGCAAATGCGCGGGCAAGTTCCACTCCAGCTTGTCGATGTGCGGGCACAGGTCGATGCCCGGCTCCTGGTAGCGACAGACGCCGGTAAAGCATTTCTGCCCGTCCACATCCAACAGGTGCGCGCCCCGCGGCCAGGCTTCGTCCAGCCGCAGGCGAAACTCGTCGATAGGCGACACATAGGGTTTGAACGCGTTGCGCACCCGCTGGATATTGGCCCGCGCGGCGTCGTGGTAAGCCTGGCGTACCTCGTCGGTCTTGACCTCGGCATAGGCGATACCCAACCGGGTGAACTCCCGGGCATGGCCCAGGGCACCGCGCTCCGGATGGTCGAATAGCTGCGCGCGGGCCGCCTCCAGGCTAGGCTGGCTGACGAAGCCAGGGATGCGAATGCCATAGACGCGGTGCGCCAGCAGGTCCTGGATCAGTTGCGGTGCAAGCGCATCGGCGCTGATGGTAGCGAGCATTTACCTTCCTCCTTGGCAGTCGAACAAAGCCCCAATGCCGGGCTCAGTGGTCAAAACGGTTGTCGAAATACGCCGGGGCGTCGACGCGCCGGTTGATGATGTGTTCGTCCAGGTACAGGTCCGCCGCCGCCTGCAACTGGCTGATGACCGTAGCGTCGATGGCAATGCGGTGCGGTTTGGATTCCAGCGTGGACAGCCGGTGAAACTCGGCCGGCAGCCCCGTGTGCGCCGATTGCTGAATGGCGTAGGCATCGACATTGCGGTTGGCCCACTGGTAGGCGCGGTCGATACGCCCCAGCAGGTCGGCGATCAGCGCTTGCTTGCTGGCGATGGCCTTGTCGCTGGCGACGATCAGCACGTTGCCGGCGAACAGGTGCTCACCGCTGGCCAGCACGCGGGTGTGCTCCTGCAATTGCACCATGCTGGTGTAGGGGTCCCAGGTGGCCCAGGCATCTGCACCGCCGTTGTCGAGCAGCAGGCGCGATTCCCCCGGGGGCAGGAAAATGAACTGCGCATCGCGGCTGTGCAACCCGGCCTGGCGCATGGCCGCCAGTGCCAGGAAGTGGCCGATGGAACCCCGGGTGGTGACGATCCGCTTGCCGGCCAGGTCGGCCACCTGATGCAGGGGTGAATCCTGCTTGACCACCACCGCGACCATGGTCGGGGTCACCTGCAGCTTGATCACCGCCACGGTGTGAATCGGCGCCTTGGCCGCCACCGCGAAAATGAACGGCGCATCCCCCAACGCCCCCACGTCAGCGGCGTCGGCGCCCAGCGCCTCGGCAATCGGCGGCGCCGCCGGGAACGAGGAAAATTCGATGCGATACGGCAGGTCGTCGAGCTCGCCAGCGGCCTGCAGCAGGATCTTCAGCGACGCTTTCTGGCTGCACACCCGCAGCACTTCCTGGCCGTGCGCCGAGCAGGCCAGCACCAGCCAGGCCAGCAGCATCCACCGCCCGTGCCAGCTCAAAACGCCACGCTCACGCGGCCATAGTAGAAACCACCGCCGAAACCGTAAGGGGAAAACATGCCGTACTCATAGGTGCCGGCCCAGGTGCGAATACCCTTCTTGTCCGGGTACACGTCGAACAGGTTGTTGGCCCCCAGCGCCACGGTGACGTGATCGGTAAGGTCATAGGCCACGTCCAGGTCGGTGATCCACTTGGCGCTGTAGGTGCGGTCGTTCTCCGGCAAGTTCGAGCCTTCGGTGTACTGCCCGTAGCGAGTCAGGGTCAGGTTGACGTTCCAGGCCGCGACCCGATAACGGGTGTTGGCGATCCACTTGTCCTTGGGGGTGGCGCGGGTCAGGTCCATCTGTTGCTGGCGATCGAACAGCACGTAGCCGGCGCCCAGGCTGGACAGTTGCGAAGGGTTGTCCGCCAGGCTGCGGATGCTGTTTTTGTTGTGGTTGTAGGCCAGGCTGAATTTCGCCTCGCCGTAGGCTTCCAGCGGTTGGGTGTATTCGGCCACCAGGTCGACGCCCTGGGTCCGAGTGTCAGCCGCGTTGGCGTAGTACTGCCCGGCCAGGTTGGCGGGCAGGCCATTGGCGACCAGGATGCTGGACACGGCGGAGCCGCTGAGTACGCCGGTCTGCAGGATGCGGTCATCGATGTCGATCAGGTACCAGTCGGCGGTCATGCGCAGCCGTGGCATGGGCTCGGCGGTCAGGCCCAGGCTGTAGCTCATGGAGGTTTCCGGCTTCAGTGCCTTGGCGCCCAAGGCGATGGCTTCCGCCGAGTCGGGGCGCATCTGCTTGGTGCGGACCACGCTGGTGGCACCGCCAGCACCGAACTGGGTGATGCTGCTGGTGGTGGAAAATTCTTCCTGGGCCAGGGACGGCGCGCGAAAGCCCTTGCTGACGGCAGCGCGCACGGCATAACCGGGCAGGAATTCGTAGCGTGTAGTGAACTTGCCGCTGGTGGTTTCACCGATGCCCTGGTTGTAGCTTTCATGGCGTACGGCGGTCCCCACGTACCAGTTCGGGGTCAGGTTCAAGCCCAGGTCCAGGTAGCCTGCCGTGCTGTGTCGGTCGGCGCGCCCGGCGTCCTCGGGGCTGGTGCCAGCCACGGAAAACAACCCCGGGTCGGGCACGCGGCCGGCGAAGGGGCCTGTGGGAATCACGTAGCTGCCCTGGTTATAGGAGTTGGGCTCGCCCTCCTCCAGGGTGAATTGCTCCCAGCGGTATTCGACGCCGACCGAGGTCTGCAGCGGGCTGCTCCAGCCGATGTCCAGGGCGCGGGTGAAATCCAGGTTGTTGGTCCACTGGTCAAAGATCTCGTTGCCCAGGTGAAAGCGCTGCTGGCTGAAGTCGGGCCCATTGGAGATGTTCAGGTTGTTGTCGGTATACAACTGCGCACGGTCGCGACCGTAGCTGCTGGACAGGTCCCAGTCCCAGCCGCTGACCAAACCCTTGAGCCCGGCGGTGGCCTGGTAGTCCACTTCCTCGATTTCCCGGCGGGCCTGGCCGCCATTGCCGTAGGGCGCGCCCTCCACGCCGGCCAGGCTGGTGATGTCGGTGGGCTTGCGGTGGCCCAGGTCCTTGTTGCTGTTGCGGTAGCTGAGGGTGGAGAACGAGTACAGCTTGAGATCGTCCTGCAACGGTAGTTCCAGGTTGTAGGCGGTGCTGGCCGTGCGGTCGCGGCCCAGGCCGTATTCGTTGCCCCAGCCATGGCGGTTGCTTTCGCGCGGGTCCGGGGTGCCGTCGGCCTGGTTGAAATACAGTTGGCCCGTGGCGCCTGCATCGCGGATATAGGGCTCCTGCACCTTGCCGTCCAGCGACAGGTTGAAGAAGCCGCCGTCGCCCAGTGGGCTGCCGACATTGGCGGCCTGGTGGCCGGTAGTGCCGTCGCCATCGTAGTACTGCCCAAGGGACGTGTCGGAACTGGCGCCCTGGGCATCGCGCTTGAGAATGATGTTGATCACCCCGGCGATGGCGTCCGAGCCGTATTGGGCCGCGGCACCGTCGCGCAGCACTTCGATACGCTCGACCGCGGCCGTGGGGATCAGGTCCAGGTCCACGGGGGCCGAGGCATTGCCAACACGGGCGTTGTTGTTGATCATCGCCGTGTTATGGCGGCGCTTGCCGTTGACCAGGATCAGCACCTGGTCGCCCCCCAGGCCGCGCATGCTGATGCCGCGCACGAGGAACCCGGTGCCTCCGCCGTTGAAGGTGGGCACGTTCATGGAGGGAATCAGGCGTGCGAGAATCTCTTTCAGGCCGCTTTTGCCGGTGGCCGTCAGTTGTTCGCTGGTGTAGACATCGATGGGTACCGGGCTGTCGGTCAGGGTGCGCTGCTGGGTACCGCGCACCCCGGTGACCACCACGGTATCAAGGGCATCCTCTGCCTTGATCGGGACGCTGAAGGCGCTGGCCGCCAGCAGCAGGCCGGCGGCGGGCAAAGGACGAAACAACACACGGGCAGTTTGGCTCATCAGTGGCAATCCGTTTGATCATTCTTTTTATCCTTGACGCCGCGAGGCGCCGGCTGTGATCCCGTGGTTGGGTGGAATGATCTTAGGATCCAACTCTTAATGAGAGAAATACATAAAGCTCATAAGCTAATATTAATTTTCAGATACAGGATTTCACTGGACATAACCGAAGATGCCGATTTGGTGCTCATGGGCACCTGGGACGCGGCCTCGCGGCCGCTGCTGCGGGGAACTGGCGCCGGTAACGGGCTACGGCCCTTACCCCACCAGCTTGAAGGTCAGGGGAATGTCTTCGCACTGGCGGGTGAAATGCTCTACCCCCAGCGGCCGGCTTAGGAAAAAGCCCTGGGCTTCCTGGCAACCGTACTCGCGCAGCAGGCTCAGGCAACGAAAGGTCTCGATGCCTTCGGCCACGGTGCGGTACCCCAGCTCGCCGGCCAGTTGCAGCACCGAACGGGCGATGACGCGGTTGCGCGGGCTGGTTTCCAGGTCAGTGACCAGTGACTTGTCCAGCTTCAGGATGTTGGCAGGGATTTCATGCAGGTAAGCAAAATTGCTGTAGCCCGTGCCAAAATCATCAATGGCCACGTCCACGCCCAGTTCCCGGATCTGGGTCAATTGCGCGATCACCCGCTTGTCGGCCCTGATCCATTCGCCTTCGGTGATTTCTACCTCCAGGCGGCTGGGCGCGATGCGATGCCGGCGGCACGCGTCAGCCAGCACCCTGGCAATTTCCAGCCCGTGGAAATCCTGGGGTGACAGGTTCAGCGACAGACGTATGTCGCGATCGGCCCAGCCGCTGAGGTCCGCCAGGGCGCGGTCCACCACCCAGCGGGTCACCGCGCTGATTTTTCCGGCCCCTTCGAGCAGCGGGATGAATTCTGCCGGCGACAACCGCCCGAGCCTGGGGTGGCACCAGCGAATCAGCGCCTCGGCACTGAGCACCCGGCCATCCACCAGGCTGAAGCGCGGTTGATAGTCCAGGTAGACGTCACCGTTGGCCAGGGCAGGAGTGAAGTCGTTGAGCAAATCCAGGGCCCGCCGTTGGGCCCCGTCCTGCGCTTCGTCATACACCGCCCAGGGCCGCTGGCGGTTGGCGGCGATGGTCAGGGATTGGGTGGCTTTGCGCATCAGGCTGACAACGGTCTGAGTGCCGGTTTCACACACGGCCAACCCAACGCGCAACACCTGCTCGCCGAACGGCTCGGTCACCAGTACCAGCATTGCGCGGAACAATTCCTGATGGCGGCGGGCGATACAGCTCACCTGCAGGCAGAAATCCCGCTCGCCCACATGGTACAGCTCGGCGATACCTTCCAGGCGCACGCGCAGGCGCTCGGCCACGTCGCGGCGCCAGTGCTGCAGGGCCAGACTGTCGGCGTCTTCCAGCGGCCGCGTGGCAGGCAGGTCCTGCACCTGGATCACCACGACAAGACGCACGCTGTCGCTGCCCAGCGGCAGGTCGCGGGTGTCCAGCAACAACTGATGCACGTTGGGCAGGCCGCTGACCACGTCCCGGTACTTGAGCAACTGGCGCTGCTCGATCTGGACCATGACCAGCTCGGCGAAATCCTCAAGGGCCGCCACGTCTTCGGGCTCCAGCTCGCGAGGGGACTTGTCGACCAGGCACAAGCTACCCAACACCAGCCCCTGACGGTTGCGCAGCGGGGCACCGGCGTAGAAGCAGATACCCTCGGCGGCTGTCACCAGGGCGTTATCGACAAACCGGGGGTCACGCCGCGCATCGGGTACCTGCATCACGCCGCGCTGGGCGATGGTGTAACGGCAGAACGATTGCTCGATAGGCGTCTGGCTGGGGTCGAACCCCACCCGCCCGGCGAACCATTGACGGTCCTTTTCCACCAGCGAGATCAGTACCGTGGGCACGCGAAAATACGCGGCGGCAAGCCGGCACAGGCGGTCGAAGTTTTCCGTACCTGCGGTTTCCAGCCATTGCAAGGCATGGACGGCGGCGAGGCGGGCCTTCTCGGGGTCTGACCAACTGCTCATGACAACGTGTTCCTGAAGCGGGCTTGGGGTAGATGATAGCCAAATGACATCTACCTGTATGCATCTTCAGAGTACCGTTTGGCCGGAAGGTTTCCTGAGGCAGTGCGCCGGGCTCCAGTGCTCTCTGGCCACAGCAACGCAATGGAGCCGTCATGCCACCGACCTTTGGCGCATTGACATGGACGCTCGCGAATTTCGACCTATGCTGGCAGAAACCAAAAGCACACCTGCACCCTGTCTGTTTGAGTTACTGCCATGAGTCACTCGAGTCGCCTGCGCCGCCGTCCGGGCCTGCCAGCCTTGATGCTGTTCCTCGCTGCAGGGCTGCCCTTCTTGGTAGCCCCCGCTTGCCAGGCCGCCCCGCTGAAAACGGTGGACCTGTACCTGCCCGACGCACCGCCCCTGAGCATGCCGGGGCCGCCGATCAGGGGCCACGGCATCGTCGGCGACGCTACCCTGAAAGCCGCCACGCTGGCGGGCCTGGACCTGAATCTGATCGCCCTGCCCTGGGCACGGGCGCAATTGAACGTGAGGGCGGGCAAGGACCAGTTGATCATCCCCCTGTCCCGAACCCCGGACCGGGAAGCGCACTACACCTGGATCGCGCCGATCATGAGCATGGACAGGGCCTTCTTCAGTCTCGCCACGCGGGTGGACAGCTTCGAGCAGGCACGCAATACCTACCAGCGTATCGCCGTGGGCATGGGCAGTGCCCAGGAACAGAAGCTGCGCGACGAGGGCTTCACCGATGAACAGATCTACCCTGTGAAAATCGGTGAGAACCCCGCCCAGCTGTTGCTATTGGGGCGCGTGGATGCCTGGTTCAACGGTATTCCGGAAAGCCGCTACATCTGGCGCGGCGTTTCCAGCCGCCCCCTGCTGATGAGCCCCCCGCTGATGACTACCGACCTGTACCTGGCCTGCTCCAAAGTGTGCAACGAGTCCTTGGTGCAGCGCTTGCGCAGCGCAGTGAGCGACCTGCGCAACGACGGCACCCTCAAGCGTATCGCCGATGCCTACCTGGGTGAGCTCTCGGGGTCTCTGGCGCAATGACAGGCCCGTAACACTGAGACCCTGCCCCCCCGCCGGTCAGCCTTCGACAATTACGATGAAATCCATCCCTGGCACATCCTGCACCTGGATTTTCACCGGAACGCCGGCGAACTCCTCGCCCACGTATTCCTTGGCCCGGGTCACCGCGTCCACGGCGGCCTTGGACCACAGGTGCAATTCCACGACTGTCTCACCATCGCGCCGGTGTTGGGCGATCTCGTCAACGATACGTTGCTTCATGCTGCTTCCTTTGGGTGGAGGGCCACGACGTGCCAGCCCTCTTGGGCGACCATCATACCACCGCCGCTATCGGCACTTCTCAAGGCCACCAGCATGGAGAGAGGGGCCAAGCGATGGGAGCCCCCAGGCAGCCTTGAAGAAAGGCTCAAGCCATGACGCCGCAGCTTGAGCAACAGTGCCTGACCAAGCCCGGCCTCGCGCCGGGCTTCAGCCCTGCCACCCTTGCAGCGAATCCTGCCCAGCCACCGCCGTGCCGGTCGCCAATGCCCGGGCGCGGTTGATGCCCAGCACCAGCGCATCCGCGGGTGACTTGTCCGGCAACGCCGGGTAGCACTCCTCCAGCGGCGCACCATTCCCTTGCGGGTATACCCCGATAAACATCTGCGTGCCGCCTGTTGGGCAGGTCCTCACCTCAACGTTTATCCACGTACCGTTGCCAAGCGTCTCTTCATGGGCGGTACCCGGTAACGGACTGTCTATCCACTGTGCGTATTTCTCACCATAGGTGTGCATGGTCGCGCTCCTGTTCATAAACCAGTAACGCACGAAACACCTGCGCTCGACCGTCGAACGCCAGACCCGATTGGCTGACTGAATCCATTCACCTAGTCCTTTTTGTGCTGAAAAACCTCGATACCGACCAGCAGTCCGATATCCATCCCTGGCGTGACCGATGGTCAGCCTGAAGGGATGAACCGCACCGCCAGGTATCGGCTCCGTCGGTCTCGCAGCACCAAGATAAATGTAATAGGCAGCAACTTTCCTGACTCGGACTTAGTGTGAACAGGGTATTGCCACTTCGGCGGGCCCGGGTTCACCCGGCCTGAGAGGATCCGACCATGTTCCTGCACAACAAGAGACTGCAATACACCGTACGCGTCGCCCAACCCAACCCTGGCCTCGCCAACTTGCTGCTGGAGCAGTTCGGTGGCGCCCAGGGCGAGCTGGGTGCCGCCGCCCGCTACTTTACCCAAGCGCTGGCCGAGGATGACCCAGGCCGCAAGGACATGCTGCTGGACATCGCCACCGAGGAGCTCAGCCACCTGGAGATCGTCGGGTCGATCATCGTCATGCTCAACAAGGGCGCCAAAGGCCACTTGGCCGAAGGTGTGGACGAGGAAGGCGAGTTGTACCGGGCCATCAACGGCGCCGGCAACGACTCGCACATCACAGCCTTGCTGTATGGCTGCGGGGCGCCGTTGACCAACTCGGCAGGCGTGCCCTGGACTGCCGCCTACGTCGACACCATCGGCGAGCCCACCGCCGACCTACGCTCCAACATCGCCGCCGAGTCCCGTGCCAAGATCGTGTATGAGCGGCTGATGAACGTGACTGACGATCCCGGTGTGAAAGAGGCATTGGGCTTCCTGATGACCCGAGAAATCGCCCATCAACTGTCGTTCGAAAAAGCGCTGCACGCCATCCAGCCGAACTTCCCCCAAGGCAAGCTGCCGGGGATGCCGGAGTTCACCCAGGTGTACTTCAACTTCTCCCAGGGCGAGGGCGACATGCGCGGCCCGTGGAACCAGGGCGAGGAATGGGAATTCGTGGAAAGCCCGGAACCTGCCGTGGACGGTGGCGACGGCAGCGCGTCGGTGCAGTTGGACGAAGAAGATACCGCCCTGTTGTCGCAACTCAGTGACCGCACCCAGTCCGACCCCACCAGCGACCCGATCACCGGTGCCGACCTGGGCTCCGGCGGGCAACCCGAGCCTGAGCTGTAAGGCCAGCCTCGGCACACCCGCACTGCTGAAGCGGCCATGGCTGCGTCGGGGCACCTGCGGTGTGCCTGAGCGCGGCCTGGCCGCCACTGCTACAGGCCTGTGAGGCCGCGTCAGGCGCACCGCCTTCGGTGCGTCCTGATCCGTGCCTATGTTCGCCAGCGCACAGACAGCCGAGCCCTTCCCCACCCACACTCAACGCTGAAAAGCGGCGCCTGGCCCGATGCCGGTGACGCCCCGTCTCACCCGGCGCCAGGGCCTGCCCGCGCCCCAGGCCGAAAAGTGTATGAGCATAAGGACCGGCGTACAGCGGCTGTTTTCCCACGCCATCAACGCGTGGCGAAACGACGGCTTTTTCAAACCCCGATTCGAATACGAACCCCTTCTGCGCGCCGAACTGTTCAGCGCCGACCAGATGGCCAACCATGGCATTACCCTGGCGGGCCAACACCGGCTTACGCCATTGCGCGGCCCGGACGCACTGCTTCGTCGGCTGGTGGACAACGAGGCCGTGCTCAAGCGCAGTTGCGCGGCGCTGGTGCAGGCGCAATTGTCGCTGCGCCGGGCCACCCCGGCCGCCGAATGGCTGCTGGACAACTACTTCCTGGTTGAAGATCACATCCGCACCGCCCGGTCGCACCTGCCCAAGGGCTACAGTCGCGAACTGCCACGCCTGGCCTCCGGGCCTTCTGCCGGTTTGCCCCGGGTGTACGACATCGCGCTGGAAACCATCTCCCATGGTGACGGCTGGGTGGACGAAAAAAGCCTCAGCCGCTTCATCGTCGCCTACCAGACGGTCGTCCCCCTGGCGCTGGGCGAGCTCTGGGCGGTGCCGATCATGTTGCGCCTGGCGCTGATCGAAAACCTGCGCCGCGTGGCGTCACGGGTCATGGCCAACGCCAACGACCGCAACCTGGCGGATGACTGGGCCGAGCGCTTGATCGAGACCTGCGAAAAAGACATCAAGAACGTGGTGCTGACCGTGGCCGACATGGCACGCTCGGCCCCGCCCATGACCAGTGCCTTCGTTGCTGAATTCACCCGCCGCCTGCAAGGGCAGAGTGCCGCGCTGGCCTTGCCGCTGAACTGGATCGAGCAAATGCTCGCCGAAGGCGGCTCCAGCATCGAGCGCCAGGTACAACTGGATGCGCAGCAACAGGCCGCCGACCAGGTGTCCATTGGCAACAGCATCAGAAGCCTGCGGCTGTTGTCGGCCACCGACTGGCGCGAGTTCGTCGAAACCTTGAGCCTGGTGGAACAGGTGCTCGTCCAGGACCCGGCGGCGGTGTACCCGGCCATGGACTTCAGCACCCGCGACAGTTACCGCCATGTGGTCGAACGCCTGGCCCGCCGGGCCGCCGCACACACGGAAATCCAGGTGGCCCAGACCGCCATCGACCTGGCGGCGCAAGGCATGGGTGGCGATGTGGCCGGCCATGTCGGGCACTTCCTGATCGGCACCGGCCTGCCCCTGCTGGAGCAACGCCTGGGCGCCAGGGTGCCTTATAACGAACGATGGAAACGCCTGCTGCAGCACTCGCCGCTGCTGTTCTACCTGGTGCCGGTGGGCTTTCTCACCGGGCTGTTCGCCTGGCCGTTGCTGGCAGCCGCCCACCGTGAAGGCACCACCGTCACCGCACTGGCGGGGTTAGCCGTTGCCAGCCTGATCATGACCAGCCGCCTGGCCATCAGCCTGATCAACTGGCTGGTGAACCATAGCCTGGCGCCGTTGATGCTGCCGAAAATGGACTACGCCGACGGTCTTCCCGCCGAAGGCCGCACCCTGGTGGTGGTCCCCACCCTGTTTGCCAGCATCGCCGACGTGGACGAGCTGGTGGAAAGCCTGGAAGTACGCTTCCTGGCCAACCGCGACGCCAACCTGTATTTCGCCCTGCTCAGCGATTTTCCCGATGCCGCCAACGCCCACGAGCCCAGTGACACGGCATTGCTGGCCCGTGCCGCGGCAGCCATCGGCACCCTCAACCAGCGCTACAGCCAGGGCCGCTTCTTTTTGCTGCACCGCCCCCGCCTGTGGAACCCGGGCGAAGGGGTATGGATGGGCCACGAGCGCAAGCGCGGCAAGCTCAACGAGCTCAATGCATTACTGCGCGGCGGCGCCACGGCAGCCTTCCAGCTGGTTGTCGGCGATTTGGCGCCCCTGCAGAGCGTGCGCTACGTGATCACCCTGGACACGGACACGCTGCTGCCCAGGGACGTCGGCCGCCAATGCGTGGCCGCCATGATGCACCCCTTGAACCGGCCCGTGTTCGCGGCCGGCAGCCAGCAGATCATCGCGGGCTACGCCATGCTGCAACCCCGGGTGGGCATCAGCCTGCCCAACGGCACACGCTCGCTCTACGCCCGGCTGTTTGGCAGCGACGCCGGGGTCGACCCTTACACCCGGGCCGTCTCCGACGTGTATCAGGACCTTTTCCAGCAGGGCTCGTTCATCGGCAAGGGCATCTATGAGGTAGACGCCTTCACCCGCGCCCTGGAAGGCAGCCTGCCGGACAACCGCATCCTCAGCCACGACCTGATCGAAGGCTGCTACGCCCGTGCGGGCCTGCTCAGCGATGTGCAGTTGTATGAACAATACCCCTCGCGCTACAGCGCCGATGCCAGGCGCCGCCACCGCTGGATACGCGGCGACTGGCAACTGCTGCCCTGGACCCTCCCCTGGGTACGCGATGCGCAGGGCGCATGGGCCGCCAACCGACTGAACGTGATGGCACGCTGGAAGATCTTCGACAACCTGCGGCGCAGCCTCGAACCCCTGGCCCTGTGCCTGATGTTCACTTGGGGCTGGTTCGCCAGCAGCCAGCCCCTGGCCTGGACCCTGGCCGTGGTGGGGCTGATGGTGGTGCAACCCCTGCTGCGGGCCCTCACCGATGCGCTGCAGCCCGCCGAGAACGTCCCCTACCGCCATTACCTGCGTGCCCTGCTGGCCGACCTGGGACGCGAACTGGCACGTGCGGGGCTGACCCTGGCGTGGTTGCCTCACGAAATGTACTACAGCGTCGACGCACTGCTGCGCTCGCTCTGGCGCATCGGCATCAGCCGCCATCGGCTGCTGCAGTGGCAGCCCTCACGCGAGGTGGAACGCAGCACGGCGCACAATTCATTGCCCGCCCTGTATGCCCAACTGTGGGTTGGCCCGGTCCTGGCCTCGACCTGGGCCGGCTTGTTGCTGGCTCAGCCGCAGCGCCTGGCGATCAGCGCGCCGCTGCTGCTGGCCTGGTGGCTGGGGCCGTGGCTGGCCTGGTGGCTGAGCGCGGCCCCTGCCGCCAAGGTGTTCGCACCCTCGGCCGAAGAGTGGCGCCTGCTCAAGGTGCTGGCCCGCAAGACCTGGGGTTTCTTCGACCAATACGTGGGCCCCGAGGACAATTGGCTACCGCCGGATAACGTCCAGGAAGCGCCCAAGGCCGCCATCGCCCACCGCACCTCCCCCACCAACATGGGCATGGCCCTGCTCGCCCACCTCGCGGCCCACGATTTCGGCTACCTGAGCACCGACCGCCTGTTGGCCCGGCTGGCGGCTTCGCTGGACAGCATGGCCGGACTGGAGCGTCACCGCCGGCACTTCTACAACTGGTACGACACCCGCACCCGCGAGCCATTGGCGCCACGCTACGTGTCCACCGTGGACAGTGGCAACCTGGCCGGGCTGCTGCTGACCCTGCGCGGCGGCCTGGCGCAACTGGCGGACACGCCGCTGTTCGGCCCGCCCGTGCTGGCAGGCCTGCGCGACACACTCGACTGCCTGACCGCCGGCCGCCTCGAGCCGCTGCGCCCGCGGCTGGAGCAGCCCCACATGGCCCCTGCCGCATTGATGACCCTGCTCGCCGAGATACGCGCCCACACCGACGGCGGCAGTACCGAAGACGACCGGTACTGGCACGCCGCGCTGGCCCGCCAATG
>NZ_JAPYKM010000066.1:0-13491 GCF_029623465.1 Pseudomonas sp. RIT-To-2
GTCAGTGGCGGGGTGGGGGCGCTGAACTACAGCCTGTACGGCTCCGACAGCAGCGGGGACAT
Source organism: Pseudomonas sp. RIT-To-2 (assembly GCF_029623465.1). Lineage (NCBI taxonomy): Bacteria > Pseudomonadati > Pseudomonadota > Gammaproteobacteria > Pseudomonadales > Pseudomonadaceae > Pseudomonas > Pseudomonas sp. RIT-To-2. The sequence goes on from NZ_JAPYKM010000066.1 coordinate 63, forward strand.
GTCCGGCAAGTATGGCGTCATTCACATGAACGCCGATGGCAGCTACACCTACACCCTGACCAGCGCGCCGACCGTGTACGGCCTGGGTACCACCGAAACGTTCGCCGTGGTGACCACCGATAGCGTCGGCAACCACGTCGCCAGCACCTTGACCATCAAGATCGTCGACGACCAGCCCCACGCCTACGCCGATGGCGCGTCCATCATCGAGGGCCAGACCGTGCGCGGCAACGTGCTGGCCAACGATGTCTCCGGCGCCGATGGCTTCTTTGGCGTGGTAGGGGTGAAGGCCGGCGGCGACACGTCTGCCCCGGTCATCGGCGGCACCAATACCGTCGTGCAAGGCCTGTATGGTTTCCTGGTGATCACCGCCGATGGCAGCAGCCTGTACCATGCCAATGCCAACGCGGCGGCCCAGGGCGCTGTCACCGACACCTTCACCTACTCCGTGGCGGACAAGGATGGTGACATCAGCACCACCACCGTCACCATCGACATCGGCAGCAGTGGCCTGCACCTGGAGCCTGGTAATGGCCCGGCACTGACCGTGGCCGAAGCCGCGCTGGACCTGAACCAGGACGGCAAGGATCTGGCCCCCGGCACCGTGGTGGGCAGCGACCCCGACTCCACCGCCGAAACCGCGAGCGGCTCTTTGGTGGGCTCTGTCTCGGGCGGTGTCGGTACCATTACCTACAGCATCGACGGCGCCCAGGGCGGGCTGGTTCACACCCAGTACGGGGTTATCCAGCTGAACGCGGATGGCAGCTATACCTACACCCTGACCTCAGCGCCCAAGACCGACCCTGCGGCCAACAACGGTAATGACTACACCACTGACAGCGTCACGTACCGCGCCACCGACAGCCAGGGCAACACCATCACCAACCAGTTGGTGATCGCCATCACCGATGATGTGCCTCAGGCGGGGGCCATCGATCGGGTAGCGATCGCGCCCGAGGTCAACTCCAACGTGCTGCTGGTGATCGACGTCTCAGGCAGCATGGATGACCCGTCCGGGGTCGGCAACCTGTCGCGCCTGGACCTGGCCAAGCAGGCCATTGGCAAGCTGCTGGACCAGTACGACGGCATGGGGGATGTGAAGGTACAGATCGTCACGTTCAGCAATGGCGTGACCATCCCCAGCAACGTCTGGGTCGACGTGGCCACGGCCAAAGCCTACGTCGCCACCTTGCACGCCAATGGCGGCACCAACTATGACTACGCGCTGGGCGGTGCCGAGACTGCGTTCACGGCCAACGGCAAACTGGTGGGCGGCCAGAACGTGGCCTACTTCTTCTCTGACGGCAACCCGACGTTGTCCAGCACCCATCCGACCTCCGGCGGCGCGCAGTCGGGGAACGAGACCAACCCCAACCTGGGCGATGGCATCGACACCACCGAGGAGAAAGCCTGGACCGACTTCCTCAGCGCCAATGATATCAAGGCCTATGCCATTGGCCTGGGCAACGGCGTCGATAGCCAGTACCTGAACCCCATTGCCTATGACGGCACCACCGGCACCAACACCAATGCCACCGTGGTCACCGACCTCAACAACCTCAGTGGCGTGCTCAGCAGCACCGTGCACAGCGTGGCGCTGACCGGAAGCCTGTTGACCAACGGCACCTTCGGCGCCGATGGCGGTTTCATCAAGTCGATCACCGTGGACGGCGTGACCTATACCTATGATCCCAAGGCCAATAGCGGCGAAGGCGGCATGACCGTGACCGGCACGGCCAGCCATGGCACGTTCGACACCGCCACCAACAGCATCAGCGTGGCCACCAACCACGGCGCCACGGTGGTGGTTGACATGGACACCGGTGCCTACACCTACACGTCCGCTTCCAGCGGTGGTACCACCACCTTCACCGACAAGGTGACCTTCGTGCTGGCCGACAACGATGGCGACCTGTCCAGCCCGGCCGACCTGAGCGTGACCGTGACGCCGAACTCGCCCCCGGTAGCGGTGGCCGACCATGTGATCACCAACATCCTGTCCTCCACCATCATCGTGCCCAGCGAGGCACTGACGGCCAACGACACCGATGCCAATGGCGACCCGCTGACCGTGGTCAACACCGGCTTTGATACCGGCTGGGCGCCCAAGGGAGCGGACTTCACAGCCACCTCGGTACAGACGATTCAGTTCAATGGCACCAGCAACACCAGCAGCAACCAGGTCAAGACCATCGACCGCAGTGACTTCAACATCAGCACGGGCAACATGACGGCCCTGCTGGTGGTCAGCGGTTTCCTCGGCACCCTGGGCTTCAACAACAGTGCCAACGCCAGTGACACCCTGACCGTGCACTTGAAGGCCGGCGAGAGCCTGAACCTGGCCGATACCAGCAACAGCCACCTGAACATGACCTGGCAACTGGGCAATGGCGCCACTACCACCTTGGGTGACGCCGGCGTGCTCACGGCCACCACCGACGGTGACTACACCATCCACATCAGCCACGCCACCAACCATACCGGGGAAACGGCCTATACCCTGGCCATGAACATCAACTACGCCGGAGCGGCCAACTACACCCCGGACCTGCCGGCCACCTACACCGTCAGCGACACCCACGGCGGCAGCGATACCGCGGCGGCCACCATCACCTACCAGGACGGCCATACCCTGACCGGCACCGCAGGCGATGACATCCTGATCAGCAACGACAGCGGCAGCACCTTGCTGGGCCTGGCGGGCAATGACTTCATGATCGGCGGCAAGGGCAACGACACCTTTGACGGCGGCACAGGCGTCAACACCGTCAGCTACCACGCGGCCAAGGGCCCGGTCACCGTGGACCTGAGCATCACCACGGCCCAGGACACCGTCAGCGCTGGCCATGACACCTTGAACAACATCCAGAACCTGATCGGCTCCGATTATGGCGACCATTTGACCGGCAACGCCCAGGCAAACGTCATCACCGGTGGCGTGGGCAATGACGTGATCAATGGTGGGGGCGGCAACGACACCCTCATCGGTGGGCTGGGCAACAACACCCTGACCGGCGGCGACGGTGCCGATACCTTCAAGTACCTGGCAGGCAACAGCGGGCACGACACCATCACCGACTTCACCGTAGGCACCGACAAGCTCGACCTGTCGCAACTGCTGCAAGGTGACGGCGCCACGGCTTCGACCCTGGATGACTACCTGCACTTCAAGGTCACTGGCAGCGGTTCGGGGCTGGTCTCCAGCATCGACGTCAGCACCACCGCCGGCGGCGCGGCCAGCCAGACCATCGACTTGCAAGGGGTGAACCTGGCCAGCCATTACGGGGTAACCCCAGGCAGTGGCGGCACGGTTTCGACCCATGACACGGCGACGATCATCAGCGGGATGCTGGGGGACCATTCATTGAAGGTGGATGTGGCGTGATCGAGGCAGCAAGCTGAAAAAATCCCGCCTTCTGAGGCGGGATTTTTTTCGGCCCCCTGGTGCGGCGGGGCTACCTGGCGAAGCGCCGCCGCGGTCCGTCCGGCACACTGCGGTGCCCGCTTCCCGAGCTGGCGCTCGGTCCCACAGGGGTGAGCGGAGGCGGCGTTTGCTCTGTGGGACCGGGCGAAGCTCGGGAAGGCCGCGCCACGGTCTAGCGGGTACACCGCGCCATCCCCTAGCCCGACCCTGTGGGGAGGCCGAGTGTCCTACGGGCGTTCTCTCAAACCTGCGCGGCGGGCGCGCCGATCAAGCGGCCCATCGCGCCATGCAGCCCTAGCTCCTTGAGCACTTCCAGCTCACCCGCCGTTTCCACCATCTCGGCAATCAGCGGCATGTCGATGCTGTTGGTGGCGCGGTAGATGGCTTCGATGAACAAGCGCTTGTCACCCTGCTGATCGATGGCGCGAATGTAGCTGCCGTCGATCTTCAGGTACGCCAGGCCCAGGTGCGTGAGGTTGCCGATCTGGCTGAACCGCCCGCCGAAGTGCTGCAGGCCCAGACGGTAACCGGTGTCACGGATGGCCTGGCTCAGCGCCTGCAGCTGCTCAGGCGGCGGCAGGTGATGCTCGTCGGCCTCCAGCGTCAGCAGGTGCGCCTGGCCGGGGTTGGCCTTGAGCAGGTCCAGAATCGGGGTCAGGTACTCCTCGCGCCGCAAGGTCGTGCCGGACAGGCTCAAGGCCAGGGGGTGAGGGTGTTCCTGCAAGTAGTCCAGGGTGTGTTCGAGCATGGCCAGGTCAAACCGCGCCGACCAGCCCAGCCGTTCGATCCAGGGCAGAAAATGCCCGGCCGCCACGGCCTGCCCTTCGGTGTCCAGCAGCCGTGCCAGGACCTTGTGGTGCAGGATCTGTCCGGGTTCGGCACACGGCACCACGGGCTGGAAGTACAGCTTGAGCTTGCGCTGCTGCAAAGCTTCGTCGATCCAGGCCCGCCACTGGTTGGGGTTCTGGATCGGGGCGCCATTGAAGTGCGCCAGCACCGACCAGGCCTGCGGCTGGTTCTGGGCCTCGGTAAGCGCCTGGTCCAGGTGCATGTATACCGTGTTCGGCGCTTCGCCCGGTTTGTAGGCCACGGCCCCGATGTGCGCCACCGGCGTGCAGTCGCTGGCCCCCGTGAGGTAGAAATTCTGCAACTGGCGGCTGAGGTCGTCGGCCAGCCCCCGCGCGTCGTCGGCGGTGATTCCCGGCGCCAGCAGGCTGAACTCGCCGCCGCGGTTGCGCGCCGCCGTCCAGCGGCTGCGTCGGGGTTCTTGCAGCAGTTGCTTGAGGACTTCGCCCACCTCGGTGATCAGCCCATCGGTACGCTGGCCGCCCAGGCGCTGGTTGAGGCCGGCCAGGTCGTTGACCCGTACCATCAGCACAAAACCTTCGCTGTTCTGTTCGGTGACGATCAAGTGGTTGGTCAACTGGGTGTCGAACAGCCGGCGGTTGGCCAGCCCCGTGAGGCTATCCTGATAAGACTCTTCACGCAGCTTCTCGCTGCGCGCCGCTTCCTCGGCGAACAGCGCCTTGAGCTTTTCCACCATCTGATTCATCGCCAGCACCACCCGGCGCAGCTCCGGCGTGCGCGGTATGCGTGGCAGGGTCAGGAACTCGCGGTGGCTGATGGCGTTGGCCTGGTTCACCATGTTGTCCAGCGGACGCAATTGCTTGCGTAGCAGCCAGCCACCGAAAATGGCGCTCAGCAGGCCGCACAACGCCAGCCAAGCCAGGCTGCCGATGGCGGTCTCCCACAGTTTGGCCAGGGCGAACTGCGGGTTGCTCTGTACCTCCACGCGCGCCGCCTGCTCCCAGCCGCGCATCACCAGGGCGTCCCCACCCTGAGGGCGCAGGTTCACCAGGTCCACGAACCAGCCGGGCACCTCGCCTGTGCCCGGCTCGGCGGCACGCTCTACCAGGGTGCTGTTGTCGGCGAGGTTGACCACCCGAATGCGCGAGAAGTAGCCGCTATCGAAGATCGACGACACCATCAGTTCGACCATCGCCGGGTCGTCCACGTGGGGCGCCAGGGACAGCCCCAGGGCAGTCGCCGCATCCTGGGCGTGGGAGCGCAATTGGCTCACCAACTGCTCGCGCGAGTTTTCCAGCCCCACGAAAAAACTGCCGCTGAACGCCACGACCAGGAACAGGCAGATGGCCAGGAACAGTTGCTTGAGTAAAGACATCGGGCACTCCTATCCGTCGCCAATGGCAAAGCCTTCGGCTCTCATTTTCTGCAGCACATCCTGCCAGCGGGACAGCTTCTTGCTGTCACTGGTTCGGGCATTGGCCGAGGCGCCTGGCATGTACACGCCCTCGGCGTTGAAGGCATACACCGGCAGCAGGTCCTTGCGCTGGGACGCAGGCCTGATATCGGGTTTCAGATTGTCCAGCACCAGGGGGTCGGAACGGTCCGTGGCGTAATACGTCAGTACCATATGCGCCTGGTTCAGCTCCAGCGCCTTGACGTAGGTGATGCGCAGCTTGTCGGCTGACACACCCAGGCGGCGCAGGCTGAAATACTTGGCGATGGCATAGTCTTCACAGTCCCCGGCGCCTTTCCACAAGGCTTCCAGGGGCGTTGCCCAATAGTCTTCGACGTGCCACACGGTCATGTCGTCCTTGAACGCCATCTGGCGGTTGAAGAAGCTGTTGACCAGCGCCAGTTTCTCCAGCTCGGGCTTGTCGCCGCTGGTCTGCAGCAGCGTGGCCCAGGCCTCCATGCGTCCGCGCGCCGAACCCAGCCCGCCGTAGCGCTGCTCGGCCTTGCTGATGATCTGCGCAAAGTCCCAGTCCGCCCAGTTCTGCCCGGCCACGCTCAACGACAGGCAAAGGGCTACCCAGCCGAGCAGGCGCCATAGCCTGGGCGAAGGCCATCCTTGTCGACGCGGGCTAAGGGGCATGCGGGGGGACTCTGTGTTCAGTGGACAGAGTTTAGGAGATGGCGAACGGACAGCACAGCGGCGGGGGAATATATTTTTGCTCGGGCAGGTGGCGGTTGCATGACCGCGTACTTCCCGGCCCCACAGGGGAGGGGGCCGGGGATCGGCTCTGGGGCCGAAAACGATCAGTGATGGCGCGGCTTGAGAATCGCCGGTTTCTCGTCCGGGGCATTGCACAGCAGGTACAGGGCGGTCAGCGCTTCCGGGATCTGCACGATCATGTCGTCCTGCAGGTTGGCGTCGGCGGCGATGTCGGCGAATTCAGGCTGTTCGTCGAACAGGCCCGAGCCCACCATGATCGGCAACAGCATTTCGCTGACTTCATCCTCGGCGGTCTCGAACCAGGCGGCTTCGCGCATGAACACGCCTTCCATGAAACCGATGCACCAGCCGCGCAGCTCGGAATCGTCCGGCTCTTCGGTCAGGTCCAGGTCGCAGGGCAGCTCGAACTCCTCGTCGCTGGCCAGCTGGCGGGCGATATGGGCTTTGAGGGCCACCAGGGTGCCTTCGATCTCTTCACGCTGGGCGGCATCAGTGTAATGCGGCTCTTCGGCGAACAGGGCGTCGATCCACTCGCGCTCCGGAACTTCCTCGGAACAGACCGACAGCGCTGTCAGATAGCCGTGAGCGGCCACGTAGTCCAGCGCTTCATCGTGCAGGTCATCGGCATCGAGAAAGGCTTGCAGGCGGTTCAGTTGCTCAGCGAAGGACATTAAAAGGCTACCTTGAAGAATTTACGATAGTGAATTCTAGGCCTTGTTAGGCCTACTGCGCCACCCAAGCCTGTAAAACATGGCCTTATCAGCGGCGCCCTGCACAGGCGGGTGCTCGGGTATAATGCGCCGCTTTGGCCGTTTCACGCCCTGAAAGGTTGCCCTGGCAACGGGCGCTTACGCATTTTCGCGTGAAACGCGCGCGTTTTTCATCCAGCCTTGGGCCCGGATGGTTCTGCGATATTTGGAGTGCATATGCTCGAACAGGCTCAACGCGTCCTTAAGGACATCTTCGGCTACGACAGTTTTCGGGGTCGCCAGGGTGCCATTATCGAACGCGTGGCCAGCGGCGGCGATGCCCTGGTGCTGATGCCCACCGGCGGCGGCAAGTCCTTGTGCTTCCAGGTGCCCGCGCTGCTGCGCCCGGGCCTGGCGGTAGTGGTCTCGCCGTTGATCGCGCTGATGGACGACCAGGTCGCCACCCTGGAGGAACTGGGCGTGGCCGCGGCCGCGCTGAACTCCACCCTCAGCGCCGAGCAGCAGCGCGACCTGGCCGCGCGCATTCGCCGTGGTGAAGTGAAGATGCTCTACCTGGCCCCCGAGCGCCTGGTGCAGCCACGCATGCTCGACTTCCTGCGCAACCTGGACATTGCCCTGTTCGCCATCGACGAAGCCCACTGCGTGTCCCAGTGGGGCCACGACTTCCGCCCCGAATACCTGCAACTGGGGCAGTTGGCCGAACAGTTTCCCCATGTGCCGCGCATCGCCCTGACGGCCACCGCCGACAAGCGCACCCGCGAGGAAATCGTCACCCGCCTGCACTTGCAAGACGCCGAACGTTTTCTGTCCAGCTTCGACCGGCCGAACATTTTCTACCGCATCGTGCCCAAGGAAAACCCGCGCAAGCAGTTGATGACGTTCCTGGCCGAGCGGCGCAGCGACGCAGGCATCGTCTATTGCCTGTCGCGCAAGAAAGTCGATGAAACCGCTGCCTTCCTGTGCGAACAGGGCTTCCCGGCCCTGTCCTACCACGCGGGCCTGCCAGCCGACACGAGGGCTCAGAACCAGAAGCGCTTCCTCAACGAGGAAGGCCTGATCATGGTCGCGACCATTGCCTTTGGCATGGGCATCGACAAACCCAACGTGCGTTTCGTGGCCCACATGGACCTGCCCAAGTCGCTGGAAGCCTATTATCAGGAGACCGGGCGCGGTGGCCGTGACGGCCTGCCGGCCGACGCCTGGATGGCCTACGGCCTGCAAGACGTGCTGATGCTCAAGCAGATGCTGCAGAACTCCGAGGGTGACGAGCGGCACAAACGCGTGGAGCAGCACAAGCTCGACGCCATGCTGGCCTTGTGCGAGGAAACCCGCTGCCGCCGCCAGGCGCTGCTGGCGTACTTCGATGAAGACATGCCCAACCCCTGCGGGCATTGTGATAACTGCATGGACGGCGTGCAAACCTGGGACGCCACCGAACCGGCGCGCCAGGCGCTGTCTGCGATCTTCCGTACTGGCCAGCGCTATGGCGTCGGCCACTTGGTGGACGTGCTGCTGGGCAAGGACACCGAAAAGGTGCGCAATTTCGGCCACGAGAAACTCTCGGTGTTCGGCGTGGGCAAGGCCCGTGGCGAGCACGAGTGGCGTTCGCTGTTTCGCCAATTGGTGGCCCGCGGCCTGGCTGACGTCGACCTTGATGGCTACGGCGGCCTGCGCCTGAGCGACACCTGCCGGCCGCTGCTGCGCGGTGAAGTGACCTTGCTGCTGCGCCTGGAGCCCAAACCGCAAAAAGGGGCGAGCACCAAAGGTGCAGGGTCTGGCAGCCCTGCCAGCCAGCTGGTGCGGGCCGAGGAACGCGACCAGTGGGAAGCGCTGCGTACCCTGCGGCGCAAGCTCGCCGAAGAGCACAGCGTGCCGCCGTACGTCATTTTCCCCGATTCCACCTTGCTGGAAATGCTGCGCAGCCAGCCAGGCAGCATGGCCGAAATGGCCCAGGTCAGCGGCGTGGGTGCGCGCAAGCTGGAGCGTTACGGCGAAGCGTTCCTGGCCGTGCTCAACGGCGGGGCAGAGGAGGCGCCTCGGGCGGTGGCCGACATTCGCCACGAGCTGATCAGCCTGGCGCGCGCCGGCATGACCCCGGCGCAGATCGCCGGCCAGCTGCAATGCACCGAGAAGAATGTCTACACCTTGCTGGCCGAGGCCATCGGCCAACAGCAATTGTCGTTGGAGCAGGCGCTTGATCTGCCCGAGGACCTGATGGGCGAAGTGCAGGATGCTTTCCTGGACGGTGAGGGCGAGTTGCCACCGGTCAGTGACGTGGCGCCGCTGTTTGCCGGCAGGGTACCGGAAGGCGTCCTGTACTGCGTGAGGGCGGCGTTGCAGTCCGAATTTGAAATGTAAGGTGTTTCACCGATGCTTTTGTATATATAGGAATACAAAAACGTTCAGGCATGAGTCTTGCCTCTTGATCAAGGCCATGATTAGCTCACTAATAGTTAGTTTTGTCCTTTTACCATGAGTCGCTTATGCCGTTGACTGACCAACACCGTTTCGGAATGCAGCTAGCCCAGATGTCCAGGGGCTGGCGCGCGGAGCTGGACCGCCGCCTGGCTGGCCTGGGCCTGTCCCAGGCGCGCTGGCTGGTGCTGCTGCACCTGGCCCGCTTCCAGGAAACCCCTACCCAGCGCGAGCTGGCGCAAAGCGTGGGGGTCGAAGGTCCGACACTGGCGCGCCTGCTCGACAGCCTGGAAACCCAGGGCCTGGTCCAGCGCCAGGCCGTGCTGGAGGACCGTCGGGCGAAAAAGATCGTGCTGTGCGAGCCGGCCCGGCCGTTGATCGAGCAGATCGAAACCATTGCCAACGCCTTGCGGGCCGAGCTGTTCGTGGGCGTGGACGAGGCCGAAATGCGCGTGTGCATGCGCGTGCACCAGCAGATTCTGGACAACCTCGAGAAAAAATCCTGAGCACCCGGGTAACAGAGGCTTTGAGAAAGGGCGGTTCGCCGTCTATAACCAGAATGACAGGAAGCCGGTTCCTAAAAGGGATTCTCATGCTAGAGCGTTCGTGGCCCATGTGTTTCGGGCCGTTCTCCAGACCGATCACCACTGCCCTTTTGGCGGCCGTTTTGGCCGGCACCGCTTCCCACGCGCAAGCGCTGGGCCTGGGTGACATCACCCTGCACTCGTCGCTGGGGCAACCGCTCAACGCCGACATCGCCCTGGTTGATGCCAAGGGATTGGATGATGCAGACCTGTCGGTGGCCCTGGCCACGGCGGAGGAGTTCGCCCGTGCGGGCGTCGACCGCGCGTTTTTCCTCAACGACCTGCGCTTTCAGCCGGTGTTGCGCGGTGATCGCACCTTCATTCACGTCAGCAGCACCAAGGCGGTTACCGAGCCCTACCTGGATTTCCTGGTTCAGTTGAATCGGCCCAGCGGCCAGTTGCTGCGCGAGTTCACCGTGTTGCTAGACCCCCCTGGCACCGTGAACCTGCCGCCGGCGCCGAAGCTGGATGACATCCCCGTCAGCAGCATCGCCAGCGCCGCCAGCGTGCCGGCACGTGCCAGCGCGCCGAAAGTGGCAGTGCCACTGCCACCTGCCACCCAGGGCAAACGCCTGGATGTGCAACGCGGGGACACCTTCTGGAGCATCGCCAAGCGCTTGCAGGCGGCAGGTACGCCAACGCCGGGCAATACCCTGGTGCGCGACCTGCGGGCACTGAACCCGGGCCAACTCAAGGCCGGGCAGACCCTGCTGTTGCCCGATGTCGCCATTGTGCCTGGCGCTGCCCCTGCGGTGCCCGCCGCACCGGTTGCCGCGCCGGTACCCACCCCCGCGCCTGCGCCAGCCCAAGCGGTACCGGCCCCTGTGCCCACGGCGGCGGACAGTACGGCCCAGCCGGCCCCGGTCGCGCCCGTGGCCGATCCCGGTGCGCAGCCCCAGGTCCTGCAAGAAGATATTGATGAACTCAACGCCAAGCTGCAGGCCCTGCAGGCACAGGTGAGCGCCAAGGACCAGCAAGTGCAGCAATTGCAGAACCAGCTGGCCCAGGCCCGTGCTGCCCGCGCGCCTGCCCCCGCCTTGCCGGTGGTGGATGACAGCGGCGATGTCCCTTGGCTGCCGATTCTGGGCGTGGTCCTGATCCTGCTGCTGTTGGCCGGCATGGTCTACAACCGCCGCCGCCAGAAAACCGTGTTGCTGGCCCCGGCCGTGGTGTTCGACAAGCCTGACCCTGACGTGCTCATCAAGCCGGCCCAGGAAGACGTGGTTCCTGCGTGGGAACTGACCGAAGACGAGCTGTCGCCTGCCCCTCGGCGCGAAAGCGGTCCCGCGACGGACGCCCTGGACGGTGCCAGCATCTACATTGCCTACGGCCGCTTCAACGAAGCCACGGCCATCCTGCGCGAAGGCCTGCAAAAGGAACCTCACCGCACGGACTTGCGCCTGCGTTTGCTGGAGGTGCTGGGCCAGCAAGGTGACGTCGCCGGTTTCGCCGAAGAAGAAAAGGCCTTGCTGGCGCAGGATTTCAGCGCCGAGAAAATCGACGCCATTCGCGAGCATTACCCCAAGTTGCAGCCTGCACCGCAGCCGGTGGCAGCGCCGTCGCTGGCGGCCGTTGCCGCCGTGGCCCCGGCCATCGCAGAAGCGCCCGTGGAGCCGGCGACAACAGCCCCGTTGGAAGATTTTCAGCTCAACCTGGACGATCTTTCCATGGACGCCGACTGGGACCTGGTGAGCCCATTCGACCCAGCCCCCGCACGCAAACCGGGCGATGCACTGCCGGACGCTGCTGAACCGGTTACCCAGGAATTCGCCAGCAACCTGAAGGAATTCCCGGACGTGTACGAGTTGCCTGATGAACAGTTTCTCAGCGACTTCGCCGAAGAGCCGCAGGCTGAAGAAGACAAGCCGGCTGATGGCCTGGATGACGCCTTCCTCGACAACTTCGTGGCCGGTGCCGACCTGCCGGAGCTGGACGCCCTGACCGTCGACTTCGACGCGCTGGACACGCCGCAGGAGTCCGCGCAGAAGCTGGAGCAGGCCCAACACTGCATCGACCAGGGTGACATGCGCAGCGCCGCAGACCTCTTGCACGAAGTACTGCGCGAAGGGGACGATGCCTACAAGCAGGTAGCACGTCAGCTGCTATCGAAAATTGCCTGAGGTCGTCATGAGCCAGCATCGCCCCCACATCGTCATCACCTATTGCACCCAATGCCAATGGCTGTTGCGCGCCGCCTGGCTGGCCCAGGAACTGCTCAGTACCTTTGCCGACGACCTGGGCCGTGTGGCCCTGGAGCCTGGCACTGGCGGCGTGTTTCGCATCACCTGCGACGACGTGCAAATCTGGGAGCGCAAGGCCGACGGCGGCTTTCCCGAAGCCAAGGTGCTCAAGCAGCGCGTGCGCGACCGCATCGACCCGCAGCGGGATTTGGGGCATAACGACCGGTAAATTGTACAGGGGGCCTGCAGGACCGGGCGAAGCTCGGGAAGAGGGCAACCCCAGGCTACAGCCATACCGCATCCCACAGCACATAGTCCCCGACCCTGGTCACCAACCCCGCCCTGATTGGGTTGGCAATCACATACCTTGCCAGGTGCTTGAGGTTTTCATCACGCCTCAGAGCATGATCATGAAACCCTTTCTGCCACAGGCTGCCTGTGCGTCCTGTAGCGGCGTTCACCGCCAACGCTGATCGCGCCTTGACCCTACACACCATCTGCGACAGATCACCGGAAACCAACTCCACCAACCAATGCAGATGGTCTGGCATCAGTACCCAGGCAATGCTGCGCACGGTTCCCCGTTTTTCCTCTGCGACAATTTCCCGAACTACCAGCCTGCCGGTTGGCCAATGGGCAAAAACGCGTTCGCGGGCCTTGGTAGCGGTAGTAATGAGATAAATTCGCCCCGGTTCGGAAAAACGTCCGGTGCGTAAGCTGTGCAGGTGGTAGATGGGCATGTCCGTTGCCTCGTAATCATAGGGAACGGTTACCTTATCGGAAGGACGCGGCGGACGCTGCCTCGTTGGTTTTCGGGGTGTTTCCAGGGGTTCCGCAGCGTTCTTTTCCCGAGCTTCGCCCGGTCCTACACGGACTGTGGGTGTGTTGTAGGACCGGGCGAAGCTCGGGAAGCAGGCGCCGCTTATCTACCGGTAATGGTGAATTCCATCAATCGCCGCATCCACCAACGGCTTGGCCAATTCCACCAGATGGAACAGCGACATGGCCTGCTTGCGCTCATGGCCCTGCAGGCCGTCGGCGTGTTCGTAGGTGCTGCTGGCAAGGCAATCGAGCAGGTGGGAGGCATGCATCAGCGCCTCCTCGGTAGGCAGGCCGGGCCGCACGGTGAAGAGGGT
>NZ_JAPYKM010000067.1:0-13182 GCF_029623465.1 Pseudomonas sp. RIT-To-2
CTCCCACCCCAAGGCCGACGCAGCCTGTGGGACCGGGCGAAGCTCGGGAAGGGGGCTGCGAGATCGACCGGGTTGTCTGCTTCCCGGGCTTGCGCCCGGTTCTACGACGGTACGCGTGGAAGGAGCGTTCAAGGCGTGGCGGCTGGCCAGCGGGTGTTTTTATAGGGGTTGCTGTCCGGTGTATTGGCCGGTGCAGCGGCCACCGGCGCGAGCGACAGGTTGCCGTGGTCACTGAAGCGCACCGTGCCGAACACGCCGTTGGCCAGCTTGCCGTGCAGTTCGTAGGGCAAGTTGTCCAGGGACTGGGTCTGGCTCAGGCCCAGGGTCTGGCGCAGTACGCTGAAGGCGGTGACGCTGACCGGTACGGTGACGATGGTTTCCGAGAAACGCGCCAGGGTACCGCTTTCGTTGCTCACCCCGGAGGCCAACGGCCGGCCGTTGACGTCCAGGCTCAGGGCCACGCCGTTGTAGCTGTAGCTGTCTTCATTGGGGTTCTGCAGCCGGATCTTCACGGCGAAACGTACTTCCAGGTCCTGCCCTTGCAAGGGTTCAATGCCCACCACGTTGATGTTGATCGGGTCGCGGGGTGGCAGCAGGGCGCATGCGCTCAGGCCTGCCAGCAGCATCAACAGCAGGTAGTGGCGCACAGCGGGCAGCAGGTAGCGGGGCATGAAGGCACTCTCGGGTCATGGACGGCACTGTTTCAGACCATGGCCAGGCCCCTGGGTTCGCGTGGGCGCAGGGCTATCGAGCCACAAAATGTTACGACTGTAACACCGGTTTGATCGAACGCTCATCCGGGTAGCGGTTCCAATGAACCTATAGTCAGCATTCCCCCAGGGAGACTGCACCATGAGCCGCTACCCGCTACTGCTCGCCTCACTGCTGCTGGCCGCCGCCACCAGCGCCGGGGCTGCCACCGACCCCGGCAACCCATACAACAGCGCCGTGCGCCGCGCCAACCCCAACAGCATGCAGGGCACGCGCCCCGTCACCCCCAGTTCGCCGAACCTGCAGCGCCAGGTCAACCCGCGTCCACCCACCTTGCAGAACGGCGGCATCGGCAATGGCAACAACCTGCGGCCGGTGCCGGCGCCGCCCACTACGCCCAGCCAGGCGGCGCCACGCCCTGCGGACAGCAACTGAAGCCCTACAGAAGGAATCGCCCATGTTTCGACCTACCCTTTTGGCCACCCTGTTGACCGTACCCCTGCTGACCCATGCTGCCACGCCTGCGAGCTACAAGAGCGAACTGGGGCCCTTGAGCGTCACCCCGGTGGTCGAAGGCCTGCACCACCCCTGGGCGCTGGCGTTTCTGCCCGACAGGAAAGGCTACCTGGTCACCGAGCGGCCGGGCACCTTGCGGGTAGTGAGCCCCGAGGGCAAGCTGTCGGCGCCTGTCAGCGGCGGCCCCACGGTATGGGCCCATGGCCAGGGCGGCCTGCTGGACGTGGCGCTGTCGCCGCAGTTCCGCGAAGACCGCCTGGTGTACCTGTCCTTCGCCGAAGCCGGCCCCGACGGCAAGGCGGGCACGGCAGTGGGGCGCGGGCGCCTGTCCGATGACCTGACGCACCTGGACAATTTCAGCGTGATCTTCCGCCAGCAACCCAAGCTGTCCACCGGCGAACACTTTGGTTCACGGCTGGTATTCGACCGTGACGGTTACCTGTTCATCGCTCTGGGCGAGAACAACCAGCGGCCCACAGCCCAGGACCTGGGCAAGTTGCAGGGCAAGGTGATACGCATTTTCCCCGACGGGCGCGTTCCCGATGACAACCCCTTCGTGGGGCAGAAGGGCGACCGGCCCGAGATCTGGTCCTATGGTCATCGCAACCAGCAAGGTGCGGCCCTGAACCCTTGGACCGGTACCCTGTGGACCCATGAGCATGGGCCACGGGGTGGCGACGAAATCAACGTCATCGAGCGCGGCCAGAACTACGGTTGGCCCCTGGCGACCCATGGCATCGACTACAGCGGGGCACCGATCTCCGAAGCCAAGGGCACGACCCTGCCAGGCGGCAAGGACCCGGTCTACTTCTGGCCAAAATCGCCGGCCATCAGCGGCATGGCCTTCTATGATGCCGACCGCTTCAAGGCCTGGCAGCATGACCTGTTCGTAGGCGCCCTGGGTGATCAGGAACTGATTCGCCTGACGTTCGAGGGTGACAAGGTCAAGCACGAGGAACGGCTGCTGGGCGAGCTGAAATCAAGAATACGCGATGTGCGCCAGGGCCCCGATGGCTACCTGTACGTGCTCACCGACGCCGATGATGGGCAATTGTTGCGGGTGGGCTTGCAGCAACCTTCGCGGTGACACGGCCCGCTGATGCTCCTCTATGGGACCGGGCGTGGGTGATGCCGTAGAATCGGTGCGTCAGAGCCCATTGCACAGGATGTCACATGCTATCCCCACGCTCGCCCCAGGCCGCTTACGAGCACGCCCTCGCTGATCGCGACTTCGCCGCCGACCCTGCCCAGCAGCGCGCCGTACAGGCCCTGCAAGCCTGCTTCGAAGCCCTGGAAGCCGGGCGGCCGTGCCAGGGGCTCTACTTGTGGGGCCCCGTGGGCCGGGGCAAGACCTGGCTCATGGATCTGTTTCACCAGTGCCTGACCGTGCCCGCGCGGCGTCAGCATTTCCACCATTTCATGGCCTGGGTGCACCAGCATCTGTTCCAGCTCAACGGCACCCGTGACCCGCTGCACGCGCTGGCCGGCCAACTGGCGGGGGAGATCCGGGTATTGTGCTTCGACGAATTCTTCGTCACCGACATTGCCGACGCCCTGATCCTCGGTGGCCTGATGTCAGCGCTGTTCGACGCGGGCGTGACAGTGGTCGCCACCTCCAACCAGCCACCGGCGCAGCTGTATGCCGATGGCTTCAACCGCGACCGCTTTCTGCCCGCCATCGCCGCCATCGAGGCGCACATGCAGGTGCTGGCGGTGGACGGCGAGCAGGACCACCGCCTGCACCCAGGCGCCACCCGGCAACGCTATTGGGTGAACGAGCCCGAGGCGCTGGCCGGGGTATTCACCGAGTTGAACGGCGAACAGCCCGCCAGCGACCACCCCATCGCCGTGGGCTACCGGCAGTTGCCTGTGGTGATGGCCAGCGAACACACCCTATGGTGCACGTACGGGCAACTCTGCGAGCAGCCCTGGGCCGCCATGGACTTCATGCAACTGTGCGACCGCTTCAGCGCCATTCTGCTGGGTGAGGTACCGGAACTGGGCGCCCGGCAACGGCCGGCGAAGATTGCCCGTGGCACCGAAGATGCCGCCGAACGGGTGGTGGCCGGGGACCGGGAACTGCCGCGATTGTCGGCCAACGACGACGGCGTGCGCCGCTTCATTGCCCTGGTGGACGAGTGCTACGACCGCCGGGTGCCGTTGTACATCGAAGCACGGGTGGTGCTGGAGGGGCTCTACACTCAAGGGTACCTGTCGTTCCCGTTCCGGCGTACCCTGAGCCGGCTGCGAGAGATGCAATTGCAACGTTTCAGCTGAGGACACCGTGATGGCCGACCTCCTGTCGCATCATCTGCTGACCATGGCCTACAACAATGGCTGGGCCAACCACCGCCTTTACAAGGCCTGCCTGCAACTGAGCCAGGACGAGTTCCTGGCGCCGCGCAGCAGTTTTTTTCCCTCGATCAAGGCCACGCTCAACCACACCCTCACGGTGGACTGGTTCTATCTGCAGGCGCTGGAGTGCGAACAGGTCGGCGAGCCGCCGGAGCTGGACAGCCAGCGCTTCTTCGACCCCGAAGAGCCGTTCCACACGTGCCTGGCGCTGCATCGCGAGCAGGCCCAGGCCGACCATCGCCTGATTGCCTGTTGCCGGTTGCTCAAGGACGACAGCCTGGGCCGCTACGTGACCATCCTGCGCCCCGATCGTACCCAGCGCGATACCCGCTTGCGCCTGCTCTCGCACCTGTTCGAACACCAGATCCACCACCGTGGCCAGGTACACGCCATGCTCGCGGAAACCGAAGTCAAACCGCCCCAGCTCGACGAATTCTTCTGCGAAGGCGAGGCGCATTTGCGCGCCCAGGACTTCGCCGAGCTGGGCTGGACCGAAACCCAGGTGTGGTCAGGCCAGTAGGCGAATGGGCTGGCCGTCATGCCAGGCCAGGATGTCTTCGATCATCTGGCCGTAGAACACGCGATAGTTGTTGGCGCTGACGTAGCCCACGTGGGGGGTGGCCAGAACGTTGGGCAGGGTACGGAACGGGTGGTTGGCCGGCAGGGGCTCGACGCTGAATACATCCAGCGCCGCACCGCCCAGGCGGTTGGCCTTGAGTGCCTCCACCAGCGCGTCTTCGTCGACAATCGGCCCGCGCGCGGTATTCACCAGCAAGGCACGGGGTTTCATCCAGCCCAGCGCTTCGCGGTCCACCAGCCCGCGGGTGCGCTCGCTCAGCACCAGGTGCACGCTGAGCACGTCGGCCTGGGCAAACAGCTCCTGTTTGCTGACCCAGGTCACGCCGATGCTGCTGGCGCGCTCGGCCGTCAGGTTTTCGCTCCAGGCGATGACCTTCATGCCGAACGCCTGGCCGAATTTCGCCACTTTTTCACCGATGCTGCCCAGGCCGAGAATGCCCAGGGTCTTGCCGTGCAGATCGCCCCCCAGGCCGATCTGCCAGCCACCCGATTGCAGCGATGCGGCTTCCGCCAGCAGGTTGCGCGTGGAGGCCATGATCAGCGCCCAGGTCAGTTCCGGCGCGGCGTGCTTGTAGCTGTCGGTACCCACCACCTGCACGCCCAGGGCGTTGGCCGCGGCCAGGTCGATGGCGGCATTGCGCATGCCACCGGTAGCCAGCAGCTTGAGGTTGGGCAGGCTGCGGATCAGCGCCGCATCGAAGCGGGTGCGCTCGCGCATCACGCAGATCACGTCATACGGCAGCAGGCGGGCCACCAGGGTTTCGGTGTCGGCAGGGTAGTCCGGCACAAAGTCCACCTGGCCCAATGCGTGCAGTGGGGCCCAGTCCACCACGTCGCTGGCCACGTCCTGCCAGTCATCGATCACGGCTATGCGCATACCTTTGCTCCTTGAGTTCAGTTTTTCGATAACCAGGCCAACAGGGCCTTGTGAAATTGCTCGGGTTGTTCCATTTGCGGGGCGTGGCCCAGGCCGGGGAATTCCACCAGGGTGGCGTGGGGTATGACCTGGCTGACCTGTTTGCCCAACACGTTGTAGTGGCCGATTTTCGCCTTGACCTCGGGGGGCGCGACGTCGCTGCCGATGGCAGTGGTGTCGGCGTCGCCGATCAGCAGCAGGGTCGGCATCTTCAGGTCCTTGAACTCATAGACCACCGGCTGGGTGAAGATCATGTCGTAGATCAGCGCCGAATTCCACGCCACCAGGTTGTGCCCAGGGCCCTGGTTGAGCCCGGCGAGCATGGTGACCCAGCGTTCGAACTCAGGTTTCCAGCGCCCGGCATAATAGGTGCTGCGTTCGTAGTTGCGGATGCCGTCGGCATTGAGCCTGGCCTCGCGTGCGAACCACTGGTCGACGGTACGGTAGGGCACGCCCAGGGCTTTCCAGTCTTCCAGGCCAATGGGGTTGACCATGGCCAGGCGCTGCACCTGCCCTGGGTACAGCAGGGCATAGCGGGTGGCGAGCATACCGCCGGTGGAGTGGCCGAGCACGGTGACCTTGTCGATGCCCAGGGACGCCAGCAGGGCGTGGGTGTTGGTCGCCAGCTGCTGGAAGCTGTACTGGTAGTAGTCAGGCTTGCTGGAGGTGCAGAAACCGATCTGGTCGGCAGCCACCACGCGGTAGCCGGCGTCGGTCAGGGCCTTGATGGACGTGTCCCAGGTGGCGGCGCAGAAGTTCTTGCCGTGCATCAGCAGCACGGTCTGGCCGTTGGCGTGGCCCGTGGCGGGCACGTCCATGTAGCCCATTTGCAGGGACTTGCCCTGGGACTCGAACTCGAAGTGCTTGAGCGGGTAGGGGTAGTCGAAGCCCTGCAGCTCCTGGCCATAGACCGGCGCCTGAGGCTCGGCGGCCTGGGCGCCGGCGGCCAGCAGGCAGGAAAGAATGAGTGTGGAAACACGAAGCATGGGGCGTCCTCGCCATGGAAAATATCAACCGACCGACTTTACCCTTTTCCTACCCCCTCTGGGACCGGGCGCGTTCATCACTTGCGGCACTATCGCTGCTAGGATGGACTGTCCACCCTGTCGAGCAGTTCCATGGCGCAAAAAGACACCATCTCGATGCAAATGGTCCGCGAAGCCTTGCAGCAGGCGGCGCTGGCGCCCGAGGCCGCGCTGGCCCTGGCGGGTATCGACCCGGCGCAGGCCCGCGTGCCGGTGCTGGCCTATTCGCGCCTGTGGCGACAGATAGCGCGCCATACCGACGACGAATTCTTCGGGATGGACCCGCGCGCCCTGCGCGCCGGCAGCCTGGCGTTCCTGTGCCGCTGCGCCATGGCTCAGCCAACCCTGGCAACCGCGCTGGAAGCCGCCCTGGGCTTTCTCTCGCTGATGCTCGAGGACCTGCCCGCCACCCTGCAACGCCAGCAAAGCCTGGCCGAGATCGTCATCGACGACAGCGCCTTGCCACCGCGCCGGGCCTTCACCTATTTCACTTACTGGATGATCGTCCACGGCGTGGCGTGCTGGCTGGCCGGGCGGCGCATCCCGATTCTGGCAGTGGAGCTGCGCGGGGAGGCGCCGGACTACTGCGACGACTACCGGGTGATGTTCTCCGATAACCTGCGCTTCGAGCGGCCGCGCACACGCATCATCTTCGCCGCCGATTGCCTGGACCTGCCGGTGCGCCGCACCCCCGCCGAGCTGCAACGCTTTCTCAACCGCGCCCCGGGCAACATCCTGGTCAAGTACCGCGACCCCGATAGTTTCGCCCGCCAGGTGCGCCAGTGGTTGCGCCAGCAGCCGCCCCACGGCTGGCCGGAAGCCGAGGCCGCTGCACGCCAGTGGCAACTGTCGGCGGCCACCTTGCGCCGGCGCCTGGCCGACGAAGGCCAGACCTGGCAACGCCTCAAGGACAGCGTGCGGCGCGAGCTGGCGGTGGCCTGGCTGGCCGAAGCGCACGTGCCGTTCGAGGCCATCGCCGAGCGCCTGGGCTTTGCCGATGCCAGTTCGTTCTACAAGGCCTTTCGCAAATGGACCGGCGCCAGCCCCGGGCACTATCGCAGCCTGATCCTGGGCGCCAGTGGCCAAACCGCTCACGCTCCCTGAGCGCTTTGACCATTGCCGCCGTGCCGGGCCGGGGCCATATTTCAGGGAGACGCTCACAACAATAAGGAAGCGCTCCATGCATATCGCACAACGGACTTTCATGGTCAGCGGCGCTGCCTCGGGCCTTGGCGCTGCCACGGCGCAGTTGCTGGCCGAGGCGGGCGCCAACGTGGTCCTGGTAGACCTCAATGCCGAGGCCGTCGCTGCCCAGGCGCAAAAGCTCGGCCCCACGGCTCGCCACGCCGTGGCTGACATCCGCCGCGAAGACCAGGCCCAGGCGGCCGTCGACCTGGCGGTCAGCACGTTCGGTGGCCTGCACGGCCTGGTCAACTGCGCCGGGGTGGTCGCTGGCGAGAAGATCCTCGGCAAGGAGGGCGCCCACGGCCTCGACAGTTTCCGCCGGGTGCTGGAGATCAACGTAGTGGGCAGCTTCAACCTGATGCGCCTGGCGGCCGCAGCCATGGCCGAAGGCGCGCCCGGCGAAGACGGCGAGCGCGGCATCATCATCAACACCGCCTCGGTGGCCGCCTACGACGGCCAGATCGGCCAGGCCGCCTACGCCGCTTCCAAGGGCGCCATTGTCAGCCTCACCCTGCCTGCCGCCCGCGAGTTGGCGCGGTTTGGTATCCGCGTGATGACCATCGCCCCTGGTGTGTTCGAGACGCCCATGATGGCCGGCATGACCGAGCCGGTGCGCGCGTCCCTGGCCGCTGGCGTGCCATTCCCGCAGCGGCTCGGCCACCCTGGCGAGTACGCCGCGCTGGTGCGGCAAATCATCGAAAACCGCCTGCTCAACGGCGAAGTCATTCGCCTGGACGGCGCCCTGCGCATGGCCGCCAGATAATTCCCGGAGAGCCCCATGAACACCGATCCCGTCGTCATCGTCAGCGCTGTACGCACGCCCATGGGCGGCCTGCAGGGCGACCTCAAAAGCCTCACCGCACCGCAGCTGGGTGCCGAAGCCATCCGCGCCGCCGTCAGCCGCGCCCAATTGGGCAGCGATGCGGTGGGCCAGGTGCTGATGGGCTGCGTGCTGCCCGCCGGCCTCGGCCAGGCCCCGGCGCGCCAGGCCGCCCTTGGCGCTGGCCTGGACAAGGGCACCCCGTGCACCACCCTGAACAAGATGTGCGGCTCGGGCATGCAAGCGGTCATCCTCGGCCATGACCAGTTGCTCGCCGGCAGCACCAGTGTGGTGGTGGCCGGTGGCATGGAGAGCATGTCCAACGCCCCCTACCTGCTGGACAAGGCCCGCGCCGGCTACCGGATGGGCCACGGCCGGGTGCTGGACCACCTGTTTCTCGATGGCCTGGAGGATGCCTACGAACCCGGTCGGCTGATGGGCACCTACGCTGAAGATTGCGCCCAGGCCCTGGGTTTCAGCCGCCAGCAGCAGGACGACTTCGCCGTTGCCTCCCTGACCCGTGCCCAGCAGGCCATCAGCGGCGGCCACTTCAAGGACGAGATCGTGCCCCTGGCCGTGCAGGCAGGCAAAGAGTCACGCCGGGTCAGTGACGATGAACAACCGCCCAAGGCGCGGCTGGACAAGATCCCTGGCCTCAAGCCGGCCTTTCGCGACGGCGGAACGGTGACGGCGGCCAATTCCAGCTCGATCTCCGACGGCGCCGCCGCGCTGGTGCTGATGCGCCGCAGCGAGGCCGAGCGTCGAGGCCTGGCACCGTTGGCGATCATCCACGGGCACGCTACTTTCGCCGATACCCCGGGGCTGTTCCCCACCGCGCCCATCGGCGCCATTCAGCGCCTGGTCAGCCACACCGGCTGGGACCTGGCCAACGTCGACCTGTTCGAGATCAACGAGGCCTTCGCGGTGGTCACCCTGGCCGCCATGCAGGCACTTGACCTGCCCCACGCCAAGGTCAATGTGCACGGCGGTGCCTGCGCCCTGGGCCACCCCATCGGCGCCTCGGGCGCACGCATCCTGGTGACCCTGATTCACGCCCTGCGCCAGCGCCAGTTGTCACGAGGCATCGCCGCCATCTGCATCGGCGGCGGTGAAGCCACCGCCGTGGCCGTCGAATGTGTGTATTGAGGAGTGTCCATGCTAGCCAATGAAGAGCAACGCCAGATCAGCGAAGCCGCCCGCCAGTTCGCCCAGGAACGCCTGAAGCCGTTTTCGGCCCAGTGGGACCGCGACCACACCTTCCCTCGCGAAGCCCTGGCGGAAATGGCCGAGCTGGGTTTCTTCGGCATGCTGGTGACGGAGGAGTGGGGCGGTTGCGATACCGGGTACCTGGCCTATGCCATGGCCCTGGAAGAAATCGCGGCCGGTGACGGTTCGTGCTCCACCATCATGAGCGTGCACAATTCGGTGGGCTGCGTGCCGATCCTCACCTTCGGCACCTACGCGCAGAAAGCCCAGTACCTGCAACCCCTGGCCAGCGGCGCCATGCTCGGTGCGTTTGCGTTGACCGAGGCCCAGGCCGGCTCCGACGCCAGCAACCTGCGCACCCGTGCTCGCCGCGACGGCGACCATTACGTGATCAACGGCAGCAAGCAGTTCATCACCTCCGGCAGTCACGCTGGCATGACCATCGTCTTCGCCGTCACTGACCCGCAGGCGGGCAAACGGGGCATCAGCGCTTTCATCGTGCCCACCGACACCCCCGGCTATCAGGTGGTGCGGGTCGAGGAAAAGCTCGGTCTGCATGCCAGCGACACCTGCCAACTGGTGTTCGACGACCTGCGCGTGCCCGCCGCCAACCTGCTGGGCAGCGAAGGGCAGGGCTACAAGATCGCCCTGGCCAACCTCGAAGGCGGGCGCATCGGCATCGCCGCCCAGGCCGTGGGCATGGCCCGTGCTGCCTTCGAGGCCGCCCGCGACTACGCCCGTGAACGCACCAGCTTCGGCCAGCCCTTGATCGAGCACCAGGCCGTGGCTTTTCGCCTGGCCGACATGCACACCCAGATCAGCGTCGCCCGGCAAATGGTCTACCACGCCGCGGCCCTGCGCGATGCCGGGCAACCGGCCCTGGTGGAGGCCTCGATCGCCAAGCTGTTCGCCTCGGAAATGGCTGAAAAGGCCTGTTCAGACGCGTTGCAGACCTTGGGTGGCTATGGTTACCTCAATGACTTCCCGCTGGAGCGCCTTTACCGCGACGTGCGTATCTGCCAGATCTATGAAGGCACCAGCGACATCCAGCGCATGGTCATTGCGCGCAACTTATAACAAGGAGACCGCTTCGATGGCGTACCAAACCCTGCTGCTGGAAACCCGTGACCGTGTTGCCCTGATCACCCTCAACCGGCCGGAGGCGCTCAACGCCCTCAACGCCCAGCTGATCAGCGAATTGAACCAGGCTCTGGACATCCTGGACGCCGACCGCGACATTGGCTGCATTGTCCTCACCGGCTCCGCCAAGGCGTTCGCGGCCGGTGCCGATATCAAGGAAATGGCCGAGCGCACCTACCCGCAGATCTACCTGGACGACCTGTTCAGCGAGACCGACCGCATCGCCAACCGCCGCACCCCGATGATCGCCGCCGTGGCCGGCTTCGCCCTGGGGGGTGGTTGCGAACTGGCGCTGATGTGCGACTTCATCCTGGCCGCCGACACGGCGAAGTTCGGCCAACCGGAAATCAAGCTGGGCGTACTGCCAGGCATGGGTGGCACCCAGCGCCTGACCCATGCCGTGGGCAAGGCCAAGGCCATGGAACTGTGCCTCACCGGCCGGCTGATGGATGCGGTGGAAGCCGAGCGTGCCGGTGTGGTGGCGCGCATCATCCCGGCGGACCAGTTGCTGGAAGAAGCGCTGGCGACGGCCGCGCAGATCGCCGCCAAGTCGTTGCCGGTGGCGATGATGGTCAAGGAAAGCGTCAACCGAGCCTTCGAAGTCAGCCTCAGCGAGGGTGTGCGGTTCGAGCGCCGGGTGTTCCATGCGGCGTTCGCGACGCAGGATCAAAAAGAAGGCATGGCCGCGTTCATCGCCAAGCGCGAAGCGCGTTTCAACGGGCGTTGATTCAGAACCTCGCCAAAGGCCTGCGGTAGCGGCCGCCCCGGCTTTTGCTATACCCCTTCGAAGAACTGCTGCACCTGCTTGCGGTCCAGCAGTTCCAGCGTCGGCGGCCGCCAGCGTGGCTGCTTGTCCTTGTCGATCAGCAGCGCCCGCACACCTTCCAGCAGGTCGCCATGGGCGAACCACTGGCGGTCCAGGTGCATTTCCATGGTGAAGCACTCTTCCAGGCTCATGTGCCGCCCGCGGCGCAGCATTTCCAGGGTGACGGACATGGCCAGCGGCGACCGCTGTTTCATCAGTTGCGCGGTGGCGTCGGCCCATTGGTGGCTGTCGGCGACGGTGACCTGGTGCAGTTGCTCGATCATGCTGGCGATGTCGGGCAGCGCGAAGAAGTGGTCGATGGCTGGGCGCAGGCGGTCCAGGGGGGCGTTGGGCAGGGCTTGCTGGCCCAGTTTCGCCAGGGCGCTCTGCAGGTCCTTCAGAGGGTTGCCCGTCCAGGCCAGGCGGTCGAGGCGTTCATCCAGGGTGGCCAGTTTGCCGCTGTCCAGGTACCAGTCGGCCAAGCCGCAGTACAGGGCATCGGCGGCCTGGACCTGGGCGCCGGTGACGCCCAGGTAGATGCCCAGTTCGCCCGGAATGCGTGGCAGGAAGTAGCTGCCGCCGACGTCGGGGAAGTAGCCGATGGCGACTTCCGGCATGCCGATGCGGCTGCGCTCGGTGACGATGCGCAAGTCGGCGCCCTGAGCCAGGCCCATGCCGCCGCCCAGGGTATAGCCATCCATCAGCGCCACCACCGGCTTGCGGTAATGGTGCAGGCACAAATCCAGGGCGTATTCCTCGGTGAAGAAGGTTTCGTGCTGCTGGGTGCCGTTTTGATACGTGTCGTACAGCCAGCGGATATCGCCGCCGGCGCACAGACCGCGGCCGTTGCCACGCAGCATCACCGCGTGAATGTGCGGGTCGGCGGCGAAAGCAT
Source organism: Pseudomonas sp. RIT-To-2 (assembly GCF_029623465.1). Taxonomy (NCBI): domain Bacteria; kingdom Pseudomonadati; phylum Pseudomonadota; class Gammaproteobacteria; order Pseudomonadales; family Pseudomonadaceae; genus Pseudomonas; species Pseudomonas sp. RIT-To-2. Next base: position 12,154 of record NZ_JAPYKM010000067.1, read on the forward strand.
CGAGGTAGCCGCGCAGGGTGCGCACCATGTCCAGGTTGAGTGCGTTGAGGTCGTCGGGGCGGTTGAGGGTGAGGTGGCCAATGTGGTTGCGCACTTCACCCATGACCTGATCGGTCAGGGTACCCAGGCTCAGATTGAGGGTGCCAAACGCCGCAGCGGTCATCGCGTACTCCCTGTTTTGTGTGGTATTCCAATAAGTTGCGGGCCTGTTGGCATGCATTGCCGGCGGCCCTCTGCAAGCATAGACGCTAAAGCGGCGGTTGCCTCAGGGATGTTGCGGGTCGTGTCCCAAGGCCTGGATAAACAAGGAAAAAAGCTCGGGCTGCGAGGCGATATCGAGTTTGGCGTACAGGTGGCGGCGGTGCACCTTGATGGTCTCCGGGGAGATGTGCAGCCGCTCCGCCATGGCCTTGGAGGAGAAGCCGCGCAAAATCAGGCGGGCGATTTCCACTTCCCGCTCCGACAGCACCCCGGCGCCGAACTGGCTCATGGCGTCGCGGATATGGTGGGACAGCTCCCGTGGCTCAGGGGCCACCGCGCGTGGGGCCTGGGCGTGCCAGTGCTGGCGCATCAGCGCCAGGACCCAGGGCGCCAGGGTGTGCAGGCGGCCTACCTGGGCCGTGCTGAACGGTTGGCGCATGCCCAACGACAGAGACAAAGTGCCTTCGGCGCCCAGTTGCACGATGAATTGCAGTTCGTCTTCCAGCACGTTGTCGTGGAAATAGTTGAGGTAGTACTCGCTCTGGCGGAAATGGTCGGGGGCCACTTCCTCCAGGCGATACAGGCCGCTGGCGATGCCCTCGCGGCAGGCCTGGAAAAATGGGTCCAGCAGGTACAGGCCGTCCAGGTAGATGAGCATGGCGGCCGGGCCGCTATGGGGCAGGGCGTCATATTCCTCCAGCGCGCGGGGGGCGGCGTCGCTGGGGTAGTGGATGGCCAGGGCGTTGTCAAAGGGCAGCCAGTGGTGCAACAGCAGGATCAATTGCTTGAAGAAGCGCGGGCTGCCCAGGTGCTCGATGGTACGGGCCA
>NZ_JAPYKM010000068.1:0-12730 GCF_029623465.1 Pseudomonas sp. RIT-To-2
TGGACCCCAAGTTGATCAAGGATATCGAGCGCCAGTACGGTTTCGATAAACCGGCCCCCGAACGCCTGTGGCTGATGCTGAAGAATTACGCCACCCTGGATTTCGGCAACAGCTTTTTCCGTGGAGCCAAGGTCACCGACCTGATTCTGGACAAGATGCCGGTGACCCTGTCGCTGGGCTTCTGGGCGACGCTGATCACCTACCTGGTGTCCATTCCCCTGGGGATCCGCAAGGCGGTGCACCATGGCAGCCATTTCGACATCTGGAGCAGCACCGCCATCATCATCGGCTACGCCATGCCGGCATTTCTGTTCGCCATGCTGTTGATCGTGCTGTTCGCCGGCGGCACCGAGCTGAACTGGTTCCCGGTGCGCGGGCTGGTTTCGGAAAACTTCGCCCAGCTGTCCCCCCTGGGCAAGGTGGCCGACTACTTCTGGCACCTGGTGCTACCGGTACTGTCGCTGGTGATCGGCGGTTTCGCCACCCTCACCATCCTGACCAAGAATTCGTTTCTCAACGAAATCACCCGCCAGTACGTGGTCACCGCCCGTGCCAAGGGCGTCAGCGAGCGGCGAGTGCTGTACGGCCACGTGTTTCGCAACGCCATACTGCTGGTGGTGGCCGGCCTGCCCCAGGCGTTCATCAGTGTGTTCTTCGCCGGCTCGCTGCTGATCGAAGTGATCTTCTCCCTCGACGGCCTCGGCCGCCTGAGCTACGAGGCCGCCGTGGCGCGGGATTACCCGGTGGTGTTCGGCACCCTGTTCATCTTCACCCTGTTCGGCTTGCTGATAAAACTGGTGGGTGACCTGTGCTATACCCTGGTCGACCCGCGTATCGACTTCGCCGCGAGGACTGCCTGATGAAGCGCCTGTCACCGGTGTCCCGCCGGCGCCTGCAGCGATTTCGCCAGAACCGCCGTGGCTGGTGGTCGCTGTGGCTGTTCCTGGCCCTGTTCGGCCTGACCCTGGGCGGTGAGCTGATCGCCAATGACAAGCCCCTGGCCGTGAGCTACCACGGCCAGTGGTATTTCCCGGCCTTCAAGCGTTACACCGAAACCGAGTTTGGCGGCCTGCTGCCCTTCCAGCCCGACTACCGCAGCGACTATGTGCGCAAGCTGATCACCGATAGCGGCGGGCACCTGTACTTCCCGCCTATCCCGTTCAGCGCCGACACGCCCAACTACGACCTCACCCAACCGGCGCCCAGCCCGCCCAGCGCCAGCAATTGGCTGGGCACCGATGACCAGGGCCGCGATGTGCTGGCCCGGGTCATCTACGGTGCGCGGGTGTCGATTCTGTTCGCCCTGGCACTGACGTTCATCAGCTCGCTGATCGGCATCCTCGCCGGCGCGCTGCAAGGCTATTACGGCGGCTGGGTCGACCTGTTCGGCCAGCGCCTGCTGGAGGTGTGGTCGGGGCTGCCGGTGCTGTACCTGCTGATCATCCTGTCCGGCTTCGTGGAACCGAATTTCTGGTGGTTGCTGGGGATCATGGCGCTGTTCTCCTGGCTGGCCCTGGTGGACGTGGTGCGCGCCGAATTCCTGCGCGGGCGCAACCTGGAGTACGTGAAAGCCGCTCGGGCCCTGGGCCTGAATGACGCCAAGATCATCCGCCGGCACATCCTGCCCAATGCCATGAACGCTACCCTGAGCTACTTGCCGTTCATCCTCACCGGCGCCATTTCGACCCTGACCGCCCTGGACTTCCTGGGCTTCGGCATGCCGGCGGGCAGCGCCTCACTGGGCGAACTGATCGCCCAGGGCAAGGAAAACCTGCAGGCACCGTGGCTGGGGTTCACGGCCTTTTTCACCTTGGCACTGGTGCTGTCGTTGCTGGTGTTCATCGGCGAGGCATTGCGTGATGCCTTCGACCCACGCGCCTGAGGCGAGCATGAGCGAACACCTGATCGAAATACGCAACCTGCGGGTCGAGTTCAACGGCCACGTGGCGGTGAAAGACCTCAACCTCGACATCCCCGTGGGTGAATGCCTGGCCCTGGTGGGCGAGTCGGGCTCGGGCAAGTCGGTGACGGCCCACTCGATCCTGCAACTGCTGCCCACCATCGGCACCCACAGCCAGGGCAGCATTCGTTACCGTGGCACCGAGCTGCTGGGGGCGCCGGCGGCGACGCTGCGCGAGATCCGCGGCAACCGCGTGGCGATGATCTTCCAGGAGCCGATGACGTCGCTCAACCCGCTGCACACGGTGGAAAAACAGATCGGCGAGACCCTGCTGGTGCATCGCGGCCTGACCGGCAAGGCTGCCCAGGCGCGCACCCTGGAACTGCTGCGGCTGGTGGCCCTGCAGCACCCGGAAAAGCGCCTCAAGGCGTACCCGCACCAGCTCTCCGGTGGCCAACGGCAACGGGTGATGATCGCCATGGCCCTGGCCTGCGAACCCGACTTGCTGATCGCCGACGAACCCACCACGGCGCTGGACGTGACCGTGCAGCGGCGCATCCTGCACCTGCTCAAGTCGTTACAGCAGCGCCTGGGCATGTCGTTGCTGCTGATCAGCCATGACCTCAACCTGGTACGCAGTATCGCCCAGCGCGTGTGCGTGATGCGCGCCGGCGAGATCGTCGAACAGGCCGACACCGAAACCCTGTTCTGCCGCCCGCAACACCCCTACAGCTGCGTGCTGATGAACGCTGAGCCGGCCGGCGAGCCCCTGCCGCGACACGAGCGGCCCAGCCTGTTGCAGGTCGATGACCTCAAGGTGTGGTACGCCACCGGCGGCGGCCTGTTGCGCAAGCCCCAATACATCAAGGCGGTGGACGGCATCAGCCTGAGCCTGCAGAAAGGCAAGACGCTGGGCATCGTCGGCGAGTCGGGCTCGGGCAAGTCGACCCTGGGCCAGGCCATTCTGCGCCTGCTGGACTCCGAAGGCGCCATTGGCTTCGACGGCCAGCCACTGCAAGGCCTGAGCCCCAAGCAGATGCTGCCATGGCGCAAGCGCATGCAGGTGGTGTTCCAGGACCCCTTCGGCAGCCTCAGCCCGCGGCTGTCGGTGCAGCAGATCATCAGCGAAGGCCTGGAAGTGCATGTGCCCTGCGACGCCGAAGACCGCGAGCGGCGGGTGATCCGCGTGCTTGAAGAAGTTGGCCTGGACCCGGCCAGCCGGCACCGCTACCCCCATGAGTTTTCCGGTGGCCAGCGCCAGCGCATCGCCATCGCCCGCGCCCTGGTGCTCAAGCCCGACCTCATCCTGCTGGACGAGCCCACCTCCGCCCTCGACCGAACGGTCCAAAAGCAGATCGTCGCCCTGCTGCGCCAACTCCAGGACGACCATGGCCTGACCTACCTGTTCATCAGCCACGACCTGGCGGTGATCAAGGCCCTGGCCCACGATGTGATCGTGGTCAAGGACGGCCAGGTAGTGGAGCGTGGCCCCAGCCATGACCTGTTCGAAGCGCCGCAACACCCTTATACCCGTGAATTGCTGCTGGCCGCCCATGTGCAGGCCGAGCAGCCCTGACCTGGAGGCACGCCCATGACCCTGAACGGCAAGACCGCACTGATCACCGGTTCCACCAGCGGCATCGGCCTGGGCATTGCCCATGCCCTGGCCGCCGCGGGGGCCAATGTGATTCTCAACGGCTTCGGTGACGCCCAGGCGGTGCTCGCCGAGTTTGCCCACCACGGGGTGAAGGTCGGCCACCATGGCGCCAACGTCAGCCACCCCAGCGAGATCGAAACGATGTTCGCCTACGCCCAGGCCGAATTCGGCGGCGTCGACATCCTGGTCAACAATGCCGGCATCCAGCACGTGGCGGCGGTGGAGGTGTTCCCGGTGGAGCGCTGGGATGCGATCATCGCCATCAACCTCTCGGCGGTATTCCACGCCACCCGCCTGGCCCTGCCGGGCATGCGCCAGCGTGACTGGGGGCGCATCGTCAACATTGCCTCGGTGCATGGCCTGGTGGGTTCCACGGGAAAGGCCGCGTACGTGGCGGCCAAGCACGGGGTGATCGGGCTGACCAAGGTCGTGGGCCTGGAAACGGCGAAAACCGGGGTTACCTGCAATGCCATCTGCCCGGGCTGGGTGCTGACGCCCCTGGTGCAACAACAGATCGACGCCCGCGCCGCCGACGGCATCGACCCGCAACAGGCGCGGCAGGACCTGCTCGCCGAAAAGCAGCCGTCGCTGGAGTTCGTCACGCCCCAGCAATTGGGTGAACTGGTGTTGTTCCTGTGCGGCGAAGGCGGCAGCCAGGTGCGCGGCGCGGCGTGGAACATGGATGGAGGGTGGTTGGCGCAGTGATCCAGGCGCAGCGCCTGGCCGTGTGCCTGATACTGCGCGGCGCCGGTGACGCTGCCGGGTCCGCGGCTACGGCTTCTCGTCGTCCACCAGGTTCCAGTCGGCGCTGTCGATGTCCTGCACCGGCGTCGGCGGTGCCGGCGGGGTGCTGGGGTCGAAGCCCTTTTCCTGGTGCAGTTTCAGGCGCAGGCGCAGGTTGTTCTGCGAGTCGGCGTTCTTCAGCGCTTCCTCTTCATCGATGGCCCCTTCCAGTGCCAGCTCATAGAGCGCCTGGTCGAAGGTTTTCATGCCCAGGTTCACTGACTTTTCCATGATGCCCTTGAGCTCGCCAAATTCGCCCCGGTGAATAAGGTCGCGAATGGTCGCTGTGCCCAGCATCACCTCCACCGCCGCCCGGCGCTTGCCGTCCACGGTCTTGACCAGGCGCTGTGACACGAAGGCCACCAGGTTGTTGCCCAGGTCGTTGAGCAACTGCGGGCGCCGGTCTTCCGGGAAGAAGTTGATGATGCGGTCCAGCGCCTGGTTGGCATTGTTGGCATGCAAGGTGGAAATCGCCAGATGGCCGGTATCGGCGAAAGCCAGGGCATGTTCCATGGTCTCGCGGTCGCGAATTTCGCCGATCAGGATGACATCAGGGGCCTGGCGCAAGGTATTTTTCAAGGCCGCCTGGAAACTGCGGGTGTCGACACCCACCTCGCGCTGGTTGATGATCGACTTCTTGTGCCGGTGAACATATTCAACCGGGTCTTCAATGGTAATGATATGGCCACTGCTGTTGCGGTTGCGATAATCGATCAACGCCGCCAGCGAAGTGGACTTGCCCGAGCCGGTAGCGCCGACGAACAGCACCAGCCCGCGCTTTTGCATGATGGTCTCCAGCAGCACCGGTGGCAGCTTGAGGTCTTCGAAACGCGGAATGTCGAGTTTGATGTTGCGTGCCACCAGGGACACTTCATTGCGCTGCTTGAATATGTTGATACGGAAACGGCCGACGCCCGACAGCGACAGGGCCAAGTTCATTTCCAGGTCGCGCTCGAAATCGATGCGCTGCTCGCTGTCCATGATATCGGCGGCGATGGCCGCCACTTCGCCAGGTTTCAACGCCTCGGCCGACAATGGCTTGAGCACGCCATTGAACTTGGCGCAGGGCGGTGCCCCGGTGGACAGGTACAGATCCGAACCGTCCTGGCTGGCGAGGATTTTTAGCAGGGCTTGGATTTCCATATACGTGGGTCCACAGGGCATTGATAGAAAAGTAAGCTATAGCTTGGCGGTAGACCAGCCCGCCATGCAAATCAAAGGACCAGTCTAATGAGCGGTACCCCCGTCGGCCGCAGCATCGCCGAACTGATCGAGCAACTGCCCCACGGTGACAGCCCGTTGCCAGCGCCTGGCCAATGGCCGCAAAGCCTGCGCACAGCGGTTGACATCGTCATCCATTCGCCCATGCCGATGTTGCTGTTATGGGGCCCGCAATTGTGCCAACTGTACAACGACGGCTTTGCCCACCTGGTGGGCAGCAACCACCCGCGGGCGTTCGGCCAGCCGGTGGACCTGATCTGGCCGCAGCTCAAGGACTTCACCGACCCCATCTACCAGGCCGTGCTGCAAGGCGAGGTGCGCACCTACGTGGAACAGGGCTTCACCCTTCCCCGTGACAACGGCGCCGCCGAAGTCTGGCTGGACCTGACCTACAGCCCCATCCGCGACGAGACGGGGGTGGTGGCCGGCATTCTGGTGACCGCTATCGAAGCCAACGAGCGGCGCCGGGTCACCGACGAATTGCAGCGCCGTTCCGAGGCCAGCGTCAAGGCTCAGCTCGACACCGAAGAGCGCCTGCAACTGACCCTGGAGGCCACCAACGGCGTGGGCACCTGGGACTGGGATATCCGCGAAGACCTGTTCCAGGCCGACGCCCGCTTTGCCCAGCTGCACGGCGTGGACCCCAGCCTGGCGGGGAGAATGCCCATCGGCGAATACCTGCAGGGCGTGCACCCCGACGACCGCGGCAAGGTGGCGCGCAGTATCAATGCCTGCGTGCACAGCGACGGTGAATACGCCAACGAATACCGGCTGCTGCGCCCGGACGGCGAGGTGCGCTGGGTATTCGCCCGCGGGCGTAGCCACAATGACCACCATGGCCGGCCCATACGCTTCGTCGGCGCCTCCATCGACATCACTGAGCGCCGCGAGGCGGAAAAGACCCTGGTGCGCCTCAACGAAACCCTGGAGGAGCGGGTGGCCGAGCGCACCGAAGCGCTGGCCGAGGCCAACCGCCGTCTGCACACCGAGATGCAGGAGCGCGAACGCGCCGAAGACGCGCTGCGTCACGCGCAGAAAATGGAAGCGGTGGGCCAATTGACTGGCGGCATCGCCCATGACTTCAACAACATGCTCACCGGCATCATTGGCAGCCTGGACCTGATCCAGCGCTACATCAACGCCGGGCGCAGCCACGAGATCAGCCGCTTCATCGACGCCGCTGTCAGTTCCGCCCACCGCGCCGCCGCCCTCACCCACCGGCTGCTGGCGTTCTCCCGGCGCCAGTCACTGGACCGCAAGCGGCTGGACCCCAACCAGCTGGTGCATTCGCTCGAAGAGCTGTTCAGCCGTACCAAGGGTGAGCACATCGAATTGAAAATCCGCCTTGCCAGCGAGACCTGGCCGGTCAACACCGACGCCAACCAATTGGAAAATGCCCTGTTGAACCTGGTGATCAACGCGCGCGACGCGATGCCGGAAGGGGGCGAGATTCGCATTGAGACCGGCAACTTCACGGTGGCCCAGGCAAGCGGTGGCCCCGAGGCCATCAAGCCCGGCGATTACGTGCGCCTGAGCGTCTGCGACAATGGTGCCGGCATGACGCCCGCCATCCTGGCCAAGGCCTTCGACCCGTTCTTCACCACCAAACCCATCGGCCAGGGCACAGGGCTGGGGCTGTCCATGATCTATGGTTTCGCCCAGCAGTCAGGTGGCCACGTCAGCCTTGACAGCGAACCAGGCCGTGGCACGTGCGTGCACCTGTTCCTGCCACGCCACAACGAACAACCCGACAGCAGGCCGGCGGTGCTGGCGCCCCAGGGCGCCCCACTGGCCAGGCATGGCGAGTGCGTGATGGTGGTGGAGGACGACCCAGCCGTGCGCATGCTGGTGCTCAATGTGCTCGACGAACTGGGGTACCAGGCTCACCCCGCCGCCGACGCCAAGGCAGCCCTGCCGCTGCTGGAATCAAGTTTGCGCATCGACCTGCTGGTGACCGACGTGGGGCTGCCGGGGCTCAATGGCCGACAACTGGCGGAAATCGCCCGCCAGCATCGCCCTGGCCTCAAGGTACTATTCATGACCGGTTACGCCGAGAAGGCCGCCGAGCGCCACACTTTCCTGGCCGAAGGCATGGACATGGTGACGAAGCCGTTCTCCATCGACCTGCTGGCCAACAAGATTCGCGAAATGATCAATCAACCCGCCCCTGACGGCGGTTTTGCGGCATAATCCCGCGCTTTTTACCACCGCTCAGGGGGCCGCGTCATGAAAGCTCAAGCTCGCCACATTCTGGTCAAGACTGCCGAAGAGGCCGAACAACTCAAGCAACGCATCGCCAAGGGCGAAGCCTTTGACGTGCTGGCGAAGAAATACTCCACCTGCCCCTCGGGCAAGCGCGGAGGCGACCTGGGCGAAGTACGCCCCGGGCAAATGGTAGGTGCCATCGACCAGGTCATTTTCAAGAAACCCCTGCGTACGGTGCACGGCCCCATCAAGAGCAAGTTCGGCTACCACCTGGTGCAGGTGTTCTTCCGCGACTGAGGGCAGTGCAAGCGCAGCTTGCCAGGCTCGGTACCCCTCCCCGTTTCGGTCCCGCTGCCACATGGTTCATCGAACCGACACATACAGCACGTTTTAGCCGCCCCATTCAGGGGCTGTAGGCACTTGCCCGATACCAAATTCACATGCCCAAAGACCGGCGACCGCGCTAATATGCACCTCTCCGCTGGATGCACCATTTTTTCAAGGATCCGAAATGCCCCTGACATTCCGTCGACTTGCGTTCTTTTGTGCCTTCCTCTGTTTCGCCCTGGCACTGATCTGGGGGGTAGCGGCCGAGCGGCTGCTGGCCTTCTGGGACATTCCCCACAGTGAAGTGTCAGCCCTGATGGGCCGGCGCATCGCCGCGTTGCTGCTGGGGGTTGGGGTGATGTTCTTCAGCGTGCGCAACTGCCCACCATCGCCTGCACGGGCAGCCCTGGTGCGAGGCTTCATGGTCGGCTGCCTGGCGCTGGGCCTGCTGGGCATGTACGACTGGCTGAGCGGCCACGCGGGGCCGGGCATCCTGGTGTCGGTCTTCGCCGAACTGGCGCTGGGCCTGGGTTTCATCAGTGTCGGCAATGGCGAACGCGCCAGCCTGCGACAGATGCAGGCCTCGCGCTGAAACACGAACGGCGGCCTTCCCAAGCCGCCGTTTGATCGGTATAGGCCGCTGTCAGATACGCTCGCCCTGACGCCTGACCTCGTTCAGGGGCTGGCCCTTGAGGTCTGCACGCAACCCGGCGATCAGGTTGGAGATAGCCCGGCTACTGTTGAGCTGCTGGGGCTTGATGCCGGTAAACGTGAAGTCCGATCCCTCGCGCGCCTGGTCGAACACCTTGATGGTCAGGGACTGGTCCTGAGCTACGGTGCATTGGCAGCGCAGGGGTAAAAAGCCGGATTCGATGATATTGCGCAGTTCAAGGGTGGACAGCATGGTAACGCTCCATTTCTTGTTGGTAGCATCCGTGATTGATACAGCGGTCGTTCGGACAGCCTAGATGGCTATTTGATTGCGCGCTGAACCACCGGTCTGGTGGTCTGGGTCCTGCCCAGTAGCCCAGCAGTTTTCATGCCTATCAAGCTAGCAATCCACCTCCTTGTGAATCAACGGTTTACCCCCATAAAGCCAAATAGCCATCATGCAACTTGCCCGTTTTGAGGGCGGTGATCCTGCAAAATGCACCCTACGTGGGAGCTGAAACTTTGCGCCGTTGACCACGGTCATCTGCTGTGAGGATTTCCAGCCGTCTCACCAGGAAAATCACCATGGCCAAGCCGTTGAGCGAAGACCGTCGCAGCGCCGCTGCCGACTCCCCCTCAGAGCCAGCCCCCCTGCCCACCTTGCTGGCCCCACAACGAGCCACGCGGGTCGAGCAGCCCCCGGAGGGCGACTGGTTATTTGAAATCAAGCACGATGGCTACCGCCTGATGAGCCGGGTGAGCGAAGGCCAGGTACGCTTGTTCAACCGCGAAGGCACGGACTGGACCGCTGAGCTGCCACGTCAGGCCCAGGCCATCGCCGCGTTGAACCTCAAGGAAAGTTGGCTGGACGGCAAGCTGGTGAAAGCCGATGCCCATGGCGTGGCCGACTACACCGCCTTGCAGCAGGCCTTTGAGGCAGGCCAGTGCCAGGACCTTCAGTACTACCTGTTCGACCTGCCCTTTCACGATGGCCATGACCTGCGCGAGCAGCCCCTGGAAACCCGACGCTCGCAACTCAAGCGTCTTCTGGGGACCCGCCGGCATAGCCTGCTGCGTTTTTCAGAAAGTTTCACCGCCGCCACCCCGGACATCCTGGAGGGCGTGTGCGCCCTCAACCATGAAGGTGTGATCGGCAAGCGCCGCGGCAGTTTTTACCAGGATGGCCAGCGCACCCTGGACTGGATCAAGCTGGACTGCCACATCGATCAGCAACACGGCGCCCCGCTCACCGAGACCCAGGCGCGCCATACGGACGAGCCGTCCCACGACTTCAGCGACGGGCACCGCGAATCGGTAGCAGGCGTCTCCTTGCACGAGCCTGAACGCATCATCGACCGTGAGAGCCAGACCAGCCGCCTGCAGTTGGCTGCACTCTACCAGCGTCTGGGCGCCTGGCTGCTGCCCCAACTCAAGGCCCGCCCGGTCGCGCTGATGCGCGCGCCCCACGGGGTGGAAGGCGACCTGTTTCTGCAACGCCACACCGAGCACCCCAGCGTGCCCCACATCAACCTGCTGGCACCGGCGCTGGATACCGGCCACGGGCGCCTGATGCAGATCGACCGGCTGCCGGGCGTGATTGAAGCCGTGCAGCGCGGCGCCGTTGAATTCCATACCTGGGGGGCCAGCAGCCAGCGCCTGGACAGCCCCGACCGGCTGGTGCTGGACCTGGACCCCGACTCTACGGTGCCGTGGCGCGCCGTACTGGAGGGCACCACACAGGCCCTGGCACTGCTGGACGAGTTAGGGCTGCGCGGCTACCTGAAGACCAGTGGCGGCAAGGGCATGCATGTGGTCATCCCCCTGGCACGCCATGCTGGCTGGGACGAGGTACGGGCGTTTGCCAAGGCCATTTCCCACTACCTGATGACCCAGATGCCGGAACGCTTCACTGCCGCGCAGGGCCCCCGCTCGCGCGTCGGCAGAATCTTCGTCGACTACCTGCGCAACCAACGCGATGGCTGCATGGCCGCGGCCTATTCCCTGCGCGCCCGCCCTGGCCTGCCGGTGTCCACGCCAGTCGCCCGGGAAGAACTGCAGGGCCTGACCAGCGCCCGGCACTGGCACGCGGGCAACATCCTCGAACGCCTGGAAACCCTGCCGCAGGACCCCTGGAAGGGTTACGACAACCGCCAGCGCCTTACCGCACGGATGTGGGCGCAACTGGGAGCCGAGCCACCGCACGGTTGAGGCGATTGTTGTAGAGGCTGAAAAGGTGTTTCACTAATTGTTAGCTGGCTTATTATTAGCGCGAAGGCTATTGTGCTTCGGCCTGACCAGGATGGTCTTGCGTTTGCCCTTTGAATGGTCACTGCCCGGAGAACCCCAACCCCGAGGGCAGTGGCCTTTTTTTATGGGATGGTGGGCTGGGCAGTCCTTGAGACCAGCAACTGGCCCTACCTCATTCAACAACCGCAAACCGCCGCGCCGAAAGCGCTACTGTCAAAGTTGACAGTTGTCGAAACTGTTACACAAGTCCTAGATACCGACCATACGCTTCAAGCGGGTGGCCCGTATGTCGTACAAACGCATGTTGATCGGCAGCCTTCTCCCCCTCGTGTTGCAGACAACCCAGGCTGCCTGCCTGTTCGCTCCCTCGGACGGTGACGACGTCTATGTCTGCGACAGCGGCACCGGTACGACGCTCACCGACACCCAAGGCAGCAACACCTTGATCCTGCCCACCGCCGGCACTGGGCAGTTGGCCGGCAACGTGAGGTTCGGCGGGGGCGCCGACGATATCCAGGTATACAGCGGAACCATCAGCGGCAACGTCGAGCAAGGCGCCGGCATCGATCGCTTTTTCATGAGTGGCGGCAGCATCGGCTCGCTGAACCAGGGGGATGGCCGCGACCAGTTCGTCATGACCGGTGGCACCATCGTGGGTGCCTTCGAAGATGGCGATGTGGCCGAGTTCAGCGGCGGCACCATCGGCCGCGTCGACATGAAGCTGGACAACAACATCTTTGTGATGAGCGGCGGCACCATTCTGGGCAATCTGGTCACGGGCCTGGGCCGTGACACCATCGTGCTGTCGGGTGGACGCATCGGCGGCAACATCAGCATGAGCGCCGGTACCGATTCGCTGACCATCACCGGTGGCGAAGTCGGTGGCCAGGTGCTGATGAGCACCGGTGACGACCGCTTCACCTGGGACGGCGGCGGTACGATCAAAGGGGTGGTTTCCCTGGGCGATGGCAATGACACCGCACGCCTGGCCAACCTCGACGAAAGCATCCTGGGCCCTACACCGCTGCTGGTGGGCAACCTGGGCAATGACACGCTCATTTTCGACCACAGCACCCTCACCCGAGCCAACCGCTACCAGCTCTGGGAAAACGTCAACCTGACCAACGCCAGCACCCTGGACCTGGCGGACACCCTTACCCTCGGCGACCCGGGCAGCCTGACCGGCAACCTGAACATCGATGCCAGCAGCACCCTCGGCGCGACCACCGGGGTCGTCACTGCCGCAGTGGCCGGGCAGAACGTCACCGTGACCAACGCCGGCCTGGTGGACCTGAGCCGCGGCGGCACCCCGACGCTCAACCGCCTGACCGTGGTGGGCAATTATGTGGGCGACAACGGTAACCTTCGCGTGCAGAGCCTGCTGGCGGGCGACGACGCCGCATCTGACCAGTTGGTGGTGGCGCAAGGCACCCTGAGCGGCACCACGGCGCTCGCCGTGGCCAACGCCGGCGGCCTGGGCGCGCTGACCACCACCAACGGCATTCAGGTGGTCCAGGCCACCCAGGGCGCCACCAGTTCCGACGCCGCGTTCAGCCTGGCCAACAATCTGTCGGCAGGCGCGTATCAATACTACCTGTTCAAGGGCGGCGTCACGGCGGGCACCGAGAACAGCTGGTTTCTGCGCTCCAGTGTGGTGGCACCGGCCGCGCCACCCGCCTCTGCCCCTGCCGCGCCGGTGCCCCCGGAAACGCCTGTCACGCCGACCACACCGGCGACAC
>NZ_JAPYKM010000069.1:0-12364 GCF_029623465.1 Pseudomonas sp. RIT-To-2
GGATGCCTGGGGTGGTTGACGCCATGGGCTACCTCCTTGAATCCGCACAGGCGGAGGAAAGAGGGAAACTCTACGCGGGGCCGCTGGAAGAAAATGTAGGACGCGTCCCTAAGTTGGCGGTGTGATTTCTGAAGAGCTGGAAAGCGAGGCTGGTGAGTGTCCAAACCCTGAAAAGGGAGCAGACGCATGACCGCGTCGGCGGTAACTACGCAGTGCCTGAGGCTGCGCGCGTTTGTGACGCGGCCAGGTCCGCTACACGTTACCCGCGGCCTTGTAACAGGCTCTGGGGAGTTTCGGACACACCGTGTGCACCACGCAGCAGTGGCGTGGTTCACGCGACGGCATTTGCCACCCTCATGTGGCAGGCGGCACGCGCAGCAGTACGTAGTCGTCCTTGTCGAACTTGCCCAGCGCCACCGGCGCCGACGCGCCCAGCGGGGTGCCGGCCAGGGCATCATGGTCCTTGGCGTCCATCATCACCCAGGTGCCGACCGGCAGCGCCGCCAGTTGCGCCGGGCTGTCAGTGAACTGCGGGCGCAGGTCACGATCGATGTTGACCATGAACTTGATCGCCTTGGCGTCCTTGCCCATGCCGTGCAGCACCAACGCGCCAGGCGCTTGCTGCGTGGCACGGTCGACCTGCAGGCTGAATTGGCGGGTGTCGTACAGGGCGCGCTCCGTGGGTTCGAACACCAGAATGTAGCTGGACCACAGCGCCAGCACGGCACAGTACGCCAGCCCGATGGCACGAATGCCCGGCCTCGCCAGCAACGCCAGGGCCAGCAGTTGCAGCACCGTCAACACCGCCACCGGAGCCATTACCTGGGGCAGCCACTCGGGGAAACGCCGGTGGGCCACCAGCAACCCGACCAGCAGCAGGCCAGGCATCACCAGCCACAGGGTCTGCATGCCGCCGCGCAACCAGGCGAAGACGCGCCCACCCAAGCGATGAAAGGGGTAGCCGGCAATCACCGCGGCCATGGGCAGCATTGGCAATACATATCGAGCTTTCTTGGCCTGTGGGACCGACAGCCCCAACAGCACGATCAGTCCGGCTACGGCGCAGCATTTGAGCAGCTGCAGGCCCGGCCCCTGGCGTGCCGGCCCGGTGAACCAGGCACCCGCCAGTACCAGCAAGGCCAAGGGGTAGGCCAGCGCGTAGTTGCCCAGTGAACTGATGAAGTAGTACAGCGGGCCGCTGGCCCCCTCGCTACCGTCGATGCGCCCGGTGACCTGCATGTGCACCACTTCGGTGACAAAGGCGTCGCCCCCGCTCACGCGGGCCAGCCACAGCAGCAGGCCGATGGCCAGGCCCAGCAGGATCAGGGCGCTGACGCCAAAGCCGAACAGGCGCCGCCACTGGCCACTGACCAGGTAGTAGGCGCAGAGCATGCCGGTGGGCACCACCAGGCCGATGGGCCCGCGAATGGCAAACCCCAGGATCAGCAGCGCGGCGATGACGGCCAGGCGGCGCGGCGTGTGGAAATGGTCGCAGGCGTAGCCCAGGTAGAACACCCCCAGGGCCACGGCAGTCAGCATCAGGTCCTGGGACACCGCCCGGGTTTCCATGACGAAAGTGCCGCTCAACGCCAGCAAGGCGATGCTGATCAGCGCCCACTGGCGCGAATACGGCGCCACCAGCCGATACAGCAGGGCCACGGTCGCGGCCGCGGCAATGGCGCTGGGTAGCCAGGCGGTAAAGCTGTTCACCCGGCCGAACGGCAGCGACAGCAGGTACACGAAGAAGGTGGACGTAGCCGAATAGTCGGGGTATGGCTCACCATAAGTGGTCGGGAAGAACGTGGGCCCATGGCGTAGCATTTCCTGGGCGAACAGGAAGAACCGGGAATCGAAACCGACCGGGGCCTGCCCCCAGACGCCGGCCATGAACAGCACCAGCGCGATCAGCCCCGCACACCAGGCCTGACGGGCGACACCACGGGAAGCATGGGCAGGCAACTCAAGCATTGGCGATCCCCGACAGCGTCAGGAAGACAATACCGGCAAGGGTCAGGAACGACAGCAACTGGACGAATCGGGTACCCATCGAAGCAATTCCGTTTTTGGAGGGGAGCGCGCACAGTATCAGCGAGCAGTTATCAAATTTATGTCATGGGGCACGTAAATGCCGGGTGCCAATCATTACAGAACAAGACAAGGAAGATCATGACAATCGAGGCCTTTGACGTATTGGTCATCGGTGCCGGCCTGTCCGGCATCGGGGCTGCCTGGCGCCTTCAGCAACAATGCCCCGGGCACCGCTATGCGGTGCTTGAGGCCCGCGCGGACCTGGGCGGCACCTGGGACCTGTTCCGCTACCCCGGCATCCGTTCGGATTCGGACATGTTTACCCTCAGTTATCCCTTCCGGCCGTGGCAGGGTGAGGCGTCGATCGCCGACGGCGCGAGCATCGCCCGGTACCTGCATGACACAGCCCGAGCCGGCGGCATCGATCAGCACATCCGCTTCAACCAGCGCGTGCTGGCCGCGGCGTGGGACAGCACCCTGCGCCTGTGGACGCTGCAGGTAAGCGCCGACGGCGAACCACGCCAATACCAGTGCGGTTTTCTGTACCTGTGCTGCGGCTACTATGACTACGCCCAGGGATACCGCCCGGCGTTCCCCGACGAACACCGTTTCAGTGGCCGCTGGGTGCACCCGCAACAATGGCCGGACGACCTTGACTGGCGCGATCAGCAGGTGGTGGTGATCGGTAGCGGTGCCACGGCGGTCACACTGGTACCCGCGCTGGCCAAGGCGGCGCGTCAGGTCACGCTGTTGCAGCGCTCGCCCAGCTATGTGCTTGCCCTGCCCGCCCGCGACCCCCTGGCCAATGCCCTGCGCCGCTGCCTGCCAGCCCGGTGGGCAGGTAGCCTGGCCCGCTGGAAGAACGCCCTGGCGGGGCTTGCCCTGTTCCAGTTGTGCAGGCGCCTGCCCAGCCTGTCCCGCAGGCTGCTGCGCCTGCGAGTAGCCGGCGCACTGCCCAAGGGCTACGCGGTGGATACGCATTTCAACCCGCGCTACGCCCCGTGGGACCAGCGCCTGTGCATCGTGCCCGATGGCGACCTGTTCAAGGCTCTAGCCAGCGGCAAGGCCCAGGTGGTCACCGATACGGTCGCCAGCGTCGAACCTGACGGCCTGCGCCTGGCTTCGGGCAAGCACCTGGCCGCCGACATC
Organism: Pseudomonas sp. RIT-To-2; assembly: GCF_029623465.1. Classification (NCBI taxonomy): domain Bacteria; kingdom Pseudomonadati; phylum Pseudomonadota; class Gammaproteobacteria; order Pseudomonadales; family Pseudomonadaceae; genus Pseudomonas; species Pseudomonas sp. RIT-To-2. The sequence goes on from NZ_JAPYKM010000069.1 coordinate 3,178, forward strand.
ATCGTCACCGCCACAGGCCTGACACTGCAGGCCTGTGGCGGCATGGCCCTGAGCGTTGATGGCCGGCACGTGGACCTGGGCCAGTGCGTGGCGTACCAAGGGCTGCTGCTGGACGGGGTACCGAACCTGGCCTTCTGTGTGGGCTACACCAATGCCTCCTGGACCCTGCGTGCCGACCTGTCGTCGCGCCAGGTGTGCCGTCTGCTCAACCATATGCGCCGCCACGGCTACCACCAGTGCCGGCCCCGGCTGGATGGCCCCGCGGGTGAGCGTCGGCCGTTGCTGGACCTGCACGCCAGCTACGTGTTGCGGGCCCTGGACGGGCTGCCCAAGCAAGGCGCGCGTGCGCCTTGGCTGCTGCGCCAGAACTACTTGCTGGACTACCTGTTCTTTTGCCTCGGGCGCGTGGAACACCCGGCGCTTGAGTTTTCCTGAGAGCAGAAGCCACTTTCGCCCCATAGGTTGCAGCCGCCACAGAGAGTGGCCCGAGGCAGAAACATGGCCACAAACTCTTGAACAAAATGGAACGGTACAAATCGTTATATTGGCCGCTTCCCCCTGTGAGCGTTTCCCATGGCCCGCCTTCCTCCCCTGCCCGCGCTACGCGCCTTCGAGGCCGCTGCCCGCCTTGAAAGCGTCAGCGAAGCCGCTGCCACGCTTGGCCTCACCCATGCGGTCATTGTCCGGCAGTTGCGCGAGCTGGAGGCCTGGTTCGAAACACCGCTGCTGAGCCGCCACGGGCGGGGCATGCGGTTGACGGCCGCGGGTGGCGAGTTGTCGACGTCGTTGACCGACGTGTTCAAGCGCCTCGACCAGGCGTGCGGACGCACCCTCGCGCGCCCCAGCGACAGGCCACTGATACTGGCATGCCCGGCACCGGTGGCATTGCGCTGGCTGATCCCGCGGCTGGCCGATTTCAACGCGGCCCACCCCGAACTGTCCATGCGCCTGATGTTCGATGCAGGCGACACCTGCACCCTGCCTGAGAACGCCGACCTGGCGATCATCCCGTGCGACGGTCCCTACCAGGGGCAATTGCAGGCCTGGCCGCTGTTCAGCGGCGCCGCGCAACCGGTCTGCAGCCCGGCGCTGCTGCAGCGCAGTGCACCGCTGGACACGGCCCAAGCGCTGTTGGCAACCCCTTTGCTGCACCACATCGACAGCCGTCCGTGGCAGCAATGGTTCGCCGACGCCGGGCTGGAGGGAGTGCCACCCCAGCCCGGACTGGTGTTCGACGACTTCAACGAGATGAGCACCGCGGCCATCGCCGGGCATGGCGTGGCGTTGTGTCCCCTGGCATTGGTGGAGCAGGATGTGCGGCTGGGCTTGCTCAAGGTGGTGTCACCACTCACCGCCGGCGCGGCACGGCAGTATGTGCTGGTGCATCGGGCCGAGGGTGATCGACGGGTGGTGGCGGCACGGGAGTGGGTGGTGGGGATTGAGGTTTAGGGGACTGCATCACTGCTGGCAAGTCACCTTGCGGCGATGCGGACGCCCCGTCACCGCCGCATCATCATCGCCGCCCCCGCACACGCCGCCAGCGCCACGCACGCGACGAAAAACGCGTCGCTGTACGCCATCAGGTAAGCCTGGTGCCGGACGCTGGCCATCATCAACGCCAGGGTCTGTTGCTGCTCTGGCAACGAGGGGTCGAGCATGCCGCCCAGGCGCTCCTGCACCGGCGCCATGAAGGGGCTTAAGGTCTCGCCGATACGTTCACTGTGCACCCGTTCGCGCACTTCCACGGCCTGGGCCAGGGCTGCGGTGACCACCGCGCCGCCCAGGTTGCGCAGCATCGAGAACAAGGCCGAGGCAGAGCCCGCTTCGGCCTTGCTCAGGCCGGCCACCGCCAGTACCGACAGCGCCACCATGATCAGCGGCTGGCCAATGCCGCGTACCACCACCGAGGGCACGATGACGTTGGCGGCGCTATCGGCGTCCAGGAATGCCCCCAGATAACAGCCCAGCGCCATGATCAGAAAACCGCCGGCCACCATCAGCTTGGGGTTCAATGCCCGCATCAGCGCCGGCATCAGCGGCGCCAGCAGCAACTGCACCAGGCCGTAGAGGATCAGGCTGACACCTACCTCACTGGCACTGTAGCCCTGCTGCTGGGACAGGTAGTTGGGCACCAGGAACACCAGCCCGAAGGTCATGCCGCCAAAGATGAACATGGCCACGCTGGCGACCCCGAAGTTGTAGCCTTTGAGCAACCTCAGGTTGATGAAGGCGCGGCTGCCATACAACTGCGAACCGATGAAGTACACCAACGCCGCGACCGACACCACGCTCATCCAGACAATGAAATCGGAGCCAAACCAATCTTCCCGCCCGCCCTCCTCCAACACGATCTGCACACCGCCCAGGCCAATGATCATGGCGGCGATCCCTGCCCAGTCGCCGCGCTTGAGCAACCCCAGTTTCATGGGGCTTGCATCGATGGCCCAGGCGATCGCCAATAACAGCAACACACCGGGTGCCAGTTGCAGGTAAAAGATCCAGCGCCAACTGTAGACGTCGGTCAGCCAGCCTCCAATGGACGGCCCGGCCGCCTGGGCAACGCTGTTTGCCAAGCTGAACAGCGCCATGCCCATGGGCACCTTGCTGGCGGGCAGTTGGGTGATGATCAGCTGGAATGACAAGGGGATGAGCACCGCCCCCGCCGCGCCCTGCACCACGCGGATAGCGATCATCACCGCAAGATTGGGCGCCAGCGAACAGGCCACGGAGGCCAGCAGGAACACGAACGCCCCCACCAGCATCACCCGGCGTAGCGAGAACACCTCCACCAACCACGCAGTGAGGGGAATCATGACGATCTCGGCCACCAGGTACGCGGTCGAGATCCACGACCCTTCCTGAAAGCTGGCCCCCAGCGCGCCTTCGATTTCCGGCAGGGCGGCGCTGGTGACGTGCACGTTCATCCCCGCCATGAAACAACCGAACAGGCCACCAATGACCGCTACCCAGGCGCGCAGGGAAACCGGTTGCTCAACGCTCATGGCGGGTGTCCACGGTCGCCACCACCGACATGCCGGGCAGGATCGGGGCCTGGCCCTGGGGTTCATCGAGCACAATGCGCACCGGAAAACGCTGGACGATCTTGGTGAAATTGCCGGTGGCGTTGTCCGACGGCAACAGCGCGAACACGGCCCCCGAGCCCGGCGAGAAACTCGCCACATGCCCTTGCAGACGCTGGCCGCCATAGCTGTCCACACGCAGCTCCACCGGCTGGCCGGGGTGCATGTGCTGCAACTGGGTTTCCTTGAAGTTGGCCACTACGTAAGCCTGTTGCACCGGCACCACGGCCAGCAGCGGCAGCCCGGGCGACAGGTACTGGCGCTCGCGCACTTTGCGCTGGCCGATGATGCCGTCGAAAGGCGCACGGATCAGGGTATCTTCCAGTGCATTGTCGGCCAGCGCCAACTGCGCCCGCGCTTGAGCCTGACGCGCCACCTGCTGCTGCAAGGTGGCCTGGGCCAGGGTCTCGCGGCCACGGGCTACGTTCAGCGCCAGGTCTTGCTGGTGCTGGCGCGCCACCGCGGCATCCAGGCTGGCGCGGGCCTGGGCGAAACTGGACTCGGCGCTTTCCAGGCGCTGGGCGCTGGCGGCCTGGTCATGCACCAGGCCCTGATAACGCTGGCGGTCAAGACTGGCCCGCTGGAGTTCGGCGCGGCTGCCCTGGGCCTGGGCGGCGGCCTGGGCGATGGCAGCCTGCTGCTCGGCGACCCGGTCGTGGGCCACGGCCAGGCTGGCCTGGCCGGCCAGCGCGGCGGCATCGGCTTCGGCGACGGCCGCACGGGCCTGATCACGGTGGGCCAGGTAGTCGCGGTCGTCCATGCGCACCAGCACTTGCCCGGCTTTCACTGGCTGGTCGTCGGCCACCAGCACCTGCGCGACATAGCCGTTGATGCGGGCACTGACCGGCACCCAGTCGGCGCGTACGTAGGCATCATCGGTGCTTTCCAGGAAACGCCCCTCCAGCCACCAGTACCCCGCCACGGTCACCGCTGCGCAGAGCCCCAGCGCCCCGGCCCCCAGTTGCAACCGGCGCTTGCGGCGCAGGCGCAGGGCCTGGGCCTGGGCCTCACTGTGGTCGATGTCATGGGCGGCAATGTTCATGGTGCGGTTCCGTCAGCAGTGGAAAGAGAGGGGTCGTCGCGCTGCCAGCCGCCCCCCAGGGCGGCGAACAGGTCTATCTGGCGTTGCAGCAACTGGCCGTCGGCATCGGCCAGGCCGGCTTGCAGGGTGATGAGTTCACGCTCGCTGTCGAGCACATCGAGAAAGTCCAGGGCACCGGCGCGATAGTTGCGCTGGGCCAGGTCAAAGGCCCGCTGGCTGCTGCTCAGCGCCTGAGCCAGCGCGGCATGGCGCTGGCGCTCGCCGTCGTAGAGCACCAGGGCCTGGCGCACCTGCTGCAGCGCGCCGAGCACTTGGGCATCAAACCGGGCCACCTGGCCCCGCTCCTGGGCTCGGGCCTGGTCGACCCGGGCGCGGTTGGCAGCACGGTTGGGAAACTGCCAACTGATCAGCGGGCCGATGCCGAACATCACCGCGTGGCTGTCACCCAGCTCGTTCAACGGGTGGCTGGAAGACGTCAGTGAGGCACCGAAACTGACCTTGGGGTAAAGGTCAGCCTGGGTGATGTCCACCTGCAGGCTGGCAGCTTGCAATTCACGCTGGGCCTGGCGGATATCGGGGCGCCGCGCCAACCATTGCCAGCCATCCCCCACCGGCAGCTCGGCGCTCAACCGCGGTACCTGCTGGCAACTGACCGGCGACGGCGCTGCGTTGCCCGTCAGCGTCGCCAGTTCGAACACCGCTGCCTGCCGACGTGCCTCCAGCATCGGCAACACCGCCTGGACCTGGCCTTGCAGGGCCTGCATGCGCGACACCTCGAAGTCGGTCACCAGCCCGGCTCGGCGCTGGCGTTCCAGCAACCTGACGCTATCAGCCAACACCGCCAGCGACTGACGCTGCACGGTGGCGCGGGCGCCCAAGGCACAGGTGTCGACGTAGGCCCGCGTGGTCTGTGCCGCCACGGTCACACGCACCTGGTCCTCAGCGGCCGCGGCCGCCTCGGCATTGGCCTGGGCACGTTCGATGGCATGTTGCACCTGGCCCCACACATCCACCTGGTACGCCAGCTCGAGCCCGGGGTTGAATTCCCACTGGGCGGGCGCATGGCTGCCGGTCGCCTTGGCCAGGGTCTGGTCATCGGCGGTCTTGCCGTAGCTGGCGCCCATTTCAAGCGTGGTGGAAGGCCAGCGCTGGGCATCGGCCTCGCGCAGGCCGGCCAACAGGGCCTGCGCATGGGCACTGGCCTGGGCCAGGTCACGGTTATGGGCCAGGGCCTCGCGTACCACTTGGTCCAAGGCCGGGTCGTGGTACAGCTGCCACCAGCGCAGGGGTAACGGGGCGTTGCTGACCTGCGCGGGCAACGCTGGCAAAGGGTTGGTGGCGGGCAACGACGAGCGCGCGGGTTCGTGGCTGGCCCATTGGCTGCAGCCGGGCAACATGGCCATCAACAGCCAAGGGAGCAACGGGCGAAAACAGGCAGGGGGCATCGCGGACCTTTATCTGGAAGGGCAAGGCCTGAAGATTATTGGATCCGGTATGCGAAGTGCTCGTGAGATCTGGACAAGTGTCGTTTTGATTGGGACAAGGTGGTTTTGCTGAAGGGTTGCGTCAGGGCCTCCAAGTGCCAGGCGATGGTGTCGTGGGGTTCTTGAGATCAAGCGCCGCGCGGGCGGCGCTCGGTCTCAAGGGCGCAACAAGCATCAAGCCTACCCCCAAAAACCACCACCCTACCCCACCTGATAATGACTGGGCGCATACCCCAATTCACGCTTGAACATCGCACTGAACGCGCTCGGGCTCTGATACCCATGCTCCAGCGCCACCTCCAATATCGAGACGCCCGAGGCCAGGCGCTGCAAACTCAGGATCAGCCGCGTGCGGGTACGCCACTCGCCGAAGGTCATTCCTACTTCGCGCAGGAACAGGCGCGCCAGGGTGCGTGAACTCATGCTGCTCTGGTCGGCCCAGTCCTGCAGGGTGGATTCCTGCGCAGGGTCGGCCACAAAGGCTTCGCACAGGGCCTTCAACCGCGGCTGGAGGGGCAGCGGCACGTGGGTGGCCAAGGGCGGCGCCACTTCCAGTTCGGCAAACAACAGCCCCAGCAGGTGCTGGTCGCGCACCTCGCGCCGGGCAGCGCCCAGGCCGCCGATGGCTGCCAGGATCAATTCGCGAACCAATGCCGACACCTTGACCACCCTGCACGCGGTGACGCTGAAGTCCAGCGCCGCGGGACAGATGAACAGCGTGCGCATCTGCACGTTCCCGGTCATGCGGATTTCGTGTTCCATGGCCTCGGGCACCCACAGCGCATGGCCCGGCGGCACCACCCAGCTGCCTTGGCCAGTGGTCACGCGCATGACCCCGGAAATGGCATGGATGAACTGGATCTGGCCATGACAGTGCGGGGCGATCACCTCGCCATTGGCGTAGTCATCGGCACAGGCCAGCAGGGGTGAACGGTCGAACATGCCCGGCCTACTCCCGATGCTGACGCGGGATCAGTGCCTGCAACTGCAGCGCCAGGAAGTCAGCGGTCAGCGGGTGCGCTTCCGGCTCCTTGACGCCGCGTTCCTTGCGCCACAGCCACTCCTCGGCGGGCGGTGTGCAGACGACACTGATACTGCCATAGCGGTCCGAGGTCAGGCCCATCACCGCCAGGCTGATCTGGCCCTTGGCGCCCATCGCCTCAGGCACGAATTCCACCGTGCGCAGGGCCAGGGTAATGACCAGCTTGTGGCTGGCGAAGGGCGATACCGGCGCGGGGAAGCTGGCATTGGTCGCCAGGTAGGGCTCGCGGGCCAGTTCCAACAGACTGCCGTCGCGCAGCGGCTGCAACCACTGTTCGATGCGCTCGAACAGGCTGTTGATGCTCAGGCTCCAATGGCTGCACTGGGCTTCGAATTGCTGCTTCTTGTGCTCTTCACTCTGGGCATAGTGTTTGAGCATCTCGCCCAGTTGCTGGACTTGATCCATGGCCGTCTACCTCCTCAAGGCGTCGATGCCAGGTGTCGGCGCAGATCGCCGACCGCCTGTTCGACCGTCGCACTGTACCCTGCCCAGCTCGCTGCCAACATCAAATTGCGCGGCAGGTCGAAATCTTCCACCGCGAAGCCCTGGGCATCATAGCCCTGAGGGTCGTGGGCAATCTGTTGGCGCAGGCTGCGGTCGGGCTCGAAATAGGCCCACACCGGTTTGCCCAGGGCCACCGCCAGGCCGACCTCAAAGGCCGTGCCGGAATCCGGCTCCTGGCCGCGGAATACATTCAGGTTAGCCAGCACCGCGTCACAGCGGCGGATCATGGCGATGTTCTGCGCACAAATCAGCCGAGCGGCAGCCACCCCCGTCAGGCCTGCCGGTACTTCATTGTCGAAAGGGTACAGGCCCTCCAGCCCCTGTTCGGCGCATAGCGCCTTGAGGTACTGGCCGCAGGCAACGGCATCGCGGCGAAACACATCGAAACCGGCCAGGTACACAGGCTTGGGTGGGTTCATCAATCGTCTCCTGAACATCAGTACACCAACCGGATGGCGCTCATGGCCTGGTACACGCCCGGCGCGCCGTCACGGCCGGGCTGCAGGCGCGCGTACAACGTATAGGTGCGGGAAGTGCTGGCGTGGGCGGCCAAGGTGTAGCTGTCGCTGGCGAAGGCCTGGCCGCCCAGCACCGGCTGGTGGCCGGCCGCCGTATACAGCCGATACTGAGCCGTGCCGCTGCCGTTGTGCAAGTCGTGGCTGAGGCCACCGTCATCGTCCACATACAGACTGTAAGTGACCATGGCGGCGGTGGCGCCCGCCTCGCACGTCACGGTGACATTGGCGGTGCTGCTGTGAACCTGCCCTGCCACACCGGCCACGGTGCCAAACAGCAGTGGCGTGGAGGCCACCGTGCAGGTGTGGGCCAGGGCGGCGGGACTCAAGGGCAACAGTAGCCCGAACAACAAATGGCGCATGGGCAATCCTCTAATGGCAAACAAGTGGGCCGATGTCGGGAATGCTGCCCGGCTCGGCGTGGTAGTCGAATGGCACGGTGCAGGCCGGATGGCCGGTGACCTCTACCCGTACTTGGTCATGGGCGGTCAGTTGCTGGAAAAAAGCTTCGCCGTCGTAGCCGAGCAGGGCCCGTTCGCCACTGCCCACCAGTATCGCGACAGCACCAACGGGCAAGGCGTGACCGTGGGCATCCACCAGGTGCAGCGTGGCGCTGTGGCTGCGCTGGATAGCAAAATGGGCGCGCAGGGCGCTGCGGTCGCCCGGCACCAGGTGCAATTGGTCAGTAGCCAGTTCCACGTCCAGCGGGACGTCGCCGGGGTCGATGGACAGGTGGTTGTCCTCATAGGCGCGCAGTTCATCGACAAACAGCAGACCGCTGCGGTCGGTACGGCCCAGATCGCGGTTTTCCTGGCGCACGGTGACGTTGGCCAGGCCGTCGGTATCGACCACGGCGAAGGCATCGTCGATGGTATTGGAGGCAAACAGATGCCCGCCCAGCAACGTCACGGCGCCCTGGGCGCTGGCACGCCAGTCGGTGCCGGTGCCAGTGCGCTCGGTTTCGCCGCCCACCAGGCCATAGGGGGTCTTGTAGTTCAACGCCAGGTCGTCCCGATCCAGGTCGCCTACCTCGTGGGACACCCGCCACCCCAGGTCACCGCGCTCCACCGCCGGGCGTTCGGCTTGCACGGTCTGGTAGCTGGCGCCGCCGCTCTGGTTACTGCTGGCGCTGAGGGTGGCGCCGTCACCGAAGGGCATCGACAGGCCGACGAACAGGCCGTTGCCGGTGGTACCGGTGTAGTCATGCAAGGCCGTGATCGAGCCATAGGCGCCCCACGGCAGTGGCCGCGACCAGGTCACCGACAGCGCGGTGGTCTGCACGCTGCTGGAAGCCTGGGCATAGTCGTCGTAAATGTTCACGCGCTTCTTGGTGAACACCACACCCAACGACCCCAGGCCCGGCAGCGACCAGCCAAGGTTGGCGCGCACGCTGGTGCCAGGGCGGTCGTCACCGTTGGCCGAGGCCAGGTCATTGAAGGCATGGTCGGCGCGCAACACGCTGAAACCCGCGTTGAACACTCGGCTGGCATGGCTGAAGCCAACACCATATTGCTGGCCCG
>NZ_JAPYKM010000007.1:0-229502 GCF_029623465.1 Pseudomonas sp. RIT-To-2
AGCTACGCTCCCACCGGGACGTGCAAATACCACGCAGACCCCGCGAACCTGTAGGAGCACAGCTCGCTGGCGAAGGGCACAACGCGGTCCGCCAGGTACACCGCACGGCCCTTTTCGCTAGCAAGCTACGCTCCCACCGGGACGTGCAAGTACCACGCGGACCCCACAGGGAGCCCATGAAAAAAGGGCGCTTTCGCGCCCCTTTTTTCAACCCTGGATCAGGTTGGGAATGTCGACTTTCGGGCTGACGTCAGCCTCGTAATCCACACCCGCGAGCTCGAAACCGAACAAGCGCAGGAACTCGTGCTTGTAGCCGGCGAAATCGGTCAGGTCGCTGAGGTTCTCGGTGGTCACTTCGTTCCACAGGGCCTCGACCTTGGCCTGGACTTCAGGGGCCAGTTCCTTGTAGTCGGCGCGCAGGCGGCCGTCGGCATCGACGATCGGCTCGGCGTTGTACAGGCTGTCCTTGAACAGGCCGTAGACCTGCTCGATGCAGCCTTCATGGGTGCCCTGCTCTTTCATCACCTTGAACAGCAGCGACAGGTACAGCGGCATGATCGGGATGGCCGAACTGGCCTGGGTCACCACGGCCTTGAGCACCGACACGCGCGCGTCGCCGCCCAGTGGGGCCAGGTTGGCGCGGATATCCAGCACCTTCTTGTCCAGGTCTTTCTTGGCTTCGCCGATCGAACCGTTCCAGTAGATGTCGTGGGTCAGCTTCTCGCCCAGGTAAGTGAACGCGGTGGTCTTGGCGCCTTCAGCCAGCACACCGGCCTCCTGCAGGGCATCCATCCACATCTTCCAGTCTTCACCGCCCATGACCGCGACAGTGCCGTCGATCTCGGCCTGGGTGGCCGGTTCCAGGGTGGTTTCTTCAACCGTGCCCTTGTCGGTGTTGACGCCGCGCTGGGTCACGGACTTGCCCAGCGGCTTGAGGGTGGAGCTCAGCAATTCACCGGTCTTGGGGTGCAGGCGGCGTGGGGCGGCCAGGCTGTAGACCACCAGGTCGATCTTGCCCAGGTCCTGCTTGATGGCTTCGATGGTCTGGCGCTTGATCTCGTCGGAGAACGCGTCGCCGTTGATGCTTTTGGCGTACAGGCCTTCGGCGGCAGCGAACTTGTGGAACGCGGCGGTGTTGTACCAGCCAGCGGTACCGGCCTTCTTCTCGTCGCCTTCACGCTCGAAGAACACACCCAGGGTCTTGGCACCGGCGCCAAATGCGGCGCTGATGCGCGCGGCCAGGCCGTAACCGGTGGAAGCACCCAGCACCAGCACGTTCTTCGGACCATTGCCGATAGTGCCGTGCTGCTTCACGTATTCGATCTGCTCCTTGACGTTGGCTTCGCAGCCAGTCGGGTGGGTAGTCACGCAGACGAAGCCGCGAACGCGTGGTTTGATGATCATGTAGAGAGCTCCCTGTACGGTGTGCTGTGGGCCAACGTTGCCGGGGCAACGTGACGGGTCTAAGTCATAGACGCACGTAACGCCTTCGCGTCACGGCGAATGCCCATTCAAATGACAATTGTGAACGCTGGCCAAGCGGCGAGCACGCGATGTGCAGGTATTGTAACCATTTTTGCCTTGTGGGACCGGGCGAAGCTCGGCAAAAGAACGCCGCGGTGCATCAGGTACACCGCGGCGTTCTTTTCCCGGGGCAGCCCGGTCCGACAGGAGAGGCGCCGTCTAGCGGGTACCGGCGCTGCGCAGGGCGTTGGGGGTGTAGTCGGCAGGCGTCATCTTCAGGTCGAACTGCACGAAGTTGCGCTCTTCGTTGCTCATGCCGGTCACGATATAGCGCCCGTTCTGCAGGTCAAACAGCGCTTCGAACGCTTCGGCCTGCACCTGGCGGTGGTACCACGGCACCAGCATCGCCTGCCCTACCCGCCACAGTTGACCACGGCCATCGTAGAGGTCGGACATGGCGATGTACCAGCTGTCCTCGTCCACATAGAACGTGCGCTTGCCATAGATATTGCGGGCGCTGGGCTTCAGAGTGGCCTCCACTACCCACACCCGGTGCAGCTCGTAACGGGCATCGGCCTGGTTGGTATGGCCGGCCTTCAGAATGTCGGCGTACTTCACCGTCGGCTGGGTCAGGCGGAAGTTGTTGTAGGGAATGTACAGCTCCTGCTTGCCTATCAGCTTCCAGTCGTACCGGTCTGGCGCGCCGTTGAACATGTCGAAGTTATCCGAGGTACGCATGCCGTCGGACGCCGTGCCCGGGCCGTCGTAGGCCACCTGGGGAGCACGCCGCACTCGGCGCTGGCCGGCGCTGTAGACCCAGGCTTCGCGTGCCTGCTTGATCTGGTTCAGCGAATCGTGCACCAGCAGCACGTCGCCGGCCAGCCGCGCCGGGGCGGTAACCTCTTGCTTGAAGTACAGCAGCGCATTCTTCGCTTCTTCGGGGTCGATGCCGGGCATCTGGTCGGGGAAACCGACCTGGTCGCGAAGCTGCACGATGTTGTAGGAACCATTGGTCTGTGGCGCAGCCTGGGTGTACACACGGCTCAGGTTGCCGCCGCGGTAGCGGGTGATGTGGTTCCAGATCACCTCCAGGCCGTTCTGTGGAATGGGAAAAGCGTAGAAGCGGGTCTGGTCGAAGTTTTCCAGGCCGTTGCCGTCTGCCACCAGGTTGACCTTGGCAGCGCTGGCCTTGGCCGCAGCCTCGACGTTGGCCGGTACCGAGACACTGCGGTGGGTCACGTAGACGGGGATCACAAAGGTGTCGGGGTAACGCTTGAACATCGCCAGTTGCCCCGCCGACAGCTTGGCCTTGTACTGGTCCACATTCTTCGCGGTGATGGTGAACAGCGGCTTCTCACCGGCATAGGGGTCGCCAATGAACCCGTTGCTGGAGACAGGCGCGGCGTTGGTTTTCAGGCCGCCGTCCCAGGCCGGGATACTACCGTCCTTGTTCGCGGCCTTTTCCCCGCCCAGCGGGGTCAGGCTGGTGCCCAGCTTGGCCACCTGGTCGGCACTGACGGCCGCCATCACGTTCGCCGCCACCAGGCTCAGGGCCAGGGCGGCGCATTGCATTGCCTGCTTGCCAATCATCATGAGGTTCCCCACCTTAGAAGTTCACGCCGAAGCTGAGGGCGATGAAATCGCGGTCAGACACGGTGTTGTAATCGCCGCCAAAGAAATTGGTGTAATTGAGGCTGGCGGTGTAGGTGTTCTGGTAGTCGGCATCCAGGCCCAGGCTGACCGCCTTGACCCCTTGGTTGAACACCGGCCCGTAACCGTGCACGTCATGGGACCAGGCGACGTTGGGCTTGAGGTTGATGCCGGCGATGGCGTTGGCGTAATCCCAGATGGCACGGGCGCGGTAGCCCCACGAAACACTGGTGTAAAAGCCACCGGAGCCATATTCGGCGTCGGCCGCGGCGTTTTCCGGAATACCGAACACCGAGTCTCGGCCATAGCGGTTGCCGGCGGTGTCGCTGACCCCGGCGATATGGTCGACGCCAACCTCGCCGATCAGGGTCAGGCGCTGGGCCCCCATGACCTGGTCGAAGAAGTGGGTGAAGGTGGTCTGTGCCTGGGTGACTTCCTTGCGTACGTACCCCGTGTTGATCGCGCCTGCCTGGGCCAGCGCCGCTGCCGCGCCGCCCGTGGCCGCCGCGGTGGCGACGCTGCTGGCCAGCAAGGTGGTGACGTCAGTGGTGTTCAGTTGCAGCGGCATGTTCGGCCGGTAGCTGATCTCGCCGCTCCAGGCGGTGCCCTCGGGCAGGGTGGTGGCGAAGCTCAGGCCGTACAGGCGGATGTCCTCGGGGTAATCCAGGAAGTAATTGCCGCGCCCCAGCAGAATCGGTTGCGCCAGGGCCGGGGTGGTCAACGCCCTGATGACGTCGGCACGGCCAGCATTCTGCACGCTCACGTAAGGGGTGCGGCTGTGGTAGTTCATGGCGTAGGCGCCATACTCGGTGTTGTCACCCAGCCAGCGCAGGGCCAGGCCCCACTGCCCTGAGTCGCGCGCTTCATTATCGGAACCGCGTGGCACGATCAGGCCTTCGGGGGTCACGCCCACGCCCAGGGAGGCCAGTGCCGCCTTGGTGCCGGGCTGGTTGAGAGCGCCCACGGTAGTGGCGTCGAGGATGTTGTAGTTGGCCCGGCACCCCTTGGCCGCCACGTCGGTGCTGGAGAAGAAGGTGCCACAGTTGTCGAGGATGGTGTTGTCCCAGCCCAACTGGTAAAACGCCTCGGCAGACAACTTGTCGGTCAGGCCCTGGGAGACGTACAGCATGTTCACCGGGATCAACCCTTCCTTGATTTCAGCGCCCGGGCGGCGGAACGCCGAGACATCGATGGGGTTGATGGAGTTGATACTGTTGCCGATGAAGGTACTTTCACCCCAACTGACCACTTGCTTGCCCAAGCGTACGCTGCCAGGTTTATCGTCGATCTGGTAGTTGTAGTAAGCGAAGGCATCCAGCAGCTCGATACCGGAAGATTTGGCGGCTTCCTGGCGGCCGTCATTGCTGACGTTCTTGAAGTCCTGGTTTTCGTCCTGAAGTTCGAAGTCATACCAATACTTGACCCGGGTAAATACGCCCATGTTGTCGTATTTCAATTCCAGGTCATGGATGCCTTTGAATATCTTGGAGAAAGTCTCGCCCTTGTCGAAGTTCAGGCGACCGTCATCGTTGGTCTGGGTAAAGCCATGCCCACCGTTCGCCGAACCGATGAGTTTCTGCGACGGGCTCTGGGTACTCCAACTGGCACCAATCGACAGGGACGAGTCGAACTGCCCTTCGATTTCGCCGATATTGAAGTTGACGGCCTGTGCGTCGAAACTGACCGCACACCCGACGGCAACGGCCACGAGGGTTGGTGAAAAAACCCTGAACCTTATTTTTGTTATCATTTGGCGCTCCTTGGTGAATCCCCACATTGTTGTGCACCGCCCGCGCAAACGCCCGGTCATGCTTTTTTATACCGTGAAGAACAGCTAAGAATGCGTAGGAAGTTAGACGGCTCGCGTACAGAACACCCTGCGAACAATCTATGTGCCATCTTCGATACTGTCAAATTGACCCACACCCAAGCAAGCCCATGGCGCCGGGCCTGGGTATGGAAATTGCTTGGGCTGTTTAATCCATTCAGCCCCCGCCAATGGCGGGTCGGCGCGAGGCATATGTAACAACGTTATACGGCGCGATCGACGAAAGCCCACCGTCGAGGGGCCTTCACATTCATGCCGTAGTGTGAGGTGTATCACCAAAAGCCATGAATGGGCTCACCCCACCTGCTGGCGCCCCAGGCCCATGTTCAACAGGATACGACGGTAGGCGGTGGAACTGCGGTCGGCCTGGAAATGCGCCTCCAGCAAGGGGTCCAGAGGCAAGTCTTCCGGCCGTTGGGATTCGACGATGGCCTGGTCTTCGGCGAATATCTGCGCGTTGAAGGCATACACATCCTCCACCGAACCGGTCTTGTCGAAATTACGTGTCAGCGGCACGAAGAGGCGGGTCTTGCGCGCGGACACCGGGCAGGCCGCGTTGAGGATGCACAGGCGGCCGTCATCGGGAAAATGCACGGTCAGCACCGCGCTGAAGGGCGGGTAGACGTCGAACACTCGCAGCCAGCGAAAGCCTTCGGGCTCCAGGTACTGAAGGGCCTTGGGGTAGTTGCTCACCCCGCTCCAGTACTCGGTGCGCAGGCCATAGTCGGTCAATTGCGTGTCATAGGACGGCACCACCGGGTTGTCGCGGTCGGCGAAGGCTTCGTGGTGCACCCAGGCGAAATGCGCCACGTCGATGAAGCCTTCCAACTGACGGCCACTGGAGCCGGCTATGTCCACCCAGGGCGGCAAAATAGGCTGGTGGTCGGGGTCGTCCCAGGTGGGCAGTTGCGGCAGGTTGGGCTCCAGGCTGTGCAGGCTGGTCCACACCAGGCCGAAACGCTCCACCACGGGAAAGGTCTTGAGGGTGAAGCGCGGCGAGATGCGGGTCAGGTCCGGCTGCGCCGGGATCTTGCTGCATCGGCCGTCGGCCCCGTAGTGCAGGCCGTGGTAGGGGCAGACGATTTCATCGTGCGCTACCCACCCCATGCTCAGGGGCACGCCACGGTGCGGGCAAATATCGCGGGCAATGGTGATGCCCGCCGTCGTGCGAAACAACACCAGGGGCACGTCCAGCAATTGCGCGGCCACGGGTTTGTCTTCAACGTCCTGCACCCTGGCCACGGGGTACCAGTGCTGGGCCAGCACCTGCCAGTCATTGGCTTCGAAGGTGCAATTAGCGGGCGGGGACAGCAGTTCGCGAATAGCAATCATCGACATGGCAAAACACCTCGGCATGGGCATACAAAGGCTTTCGCAGGTGGCAGCACTGGGATAGGGCACTGTTTTCATGTATCGCTATATAGCAGTGCATATAACGATGGCTTCCACCTGAAAAGCTGACTTATAAGTCAGCTATTGCAGGTTTCCTGCCAACTTCACTTGTGCCGGTACAGTGCGTCGCGACGCTTGTCCAGGCTGGCCTGGCGCTTGGCGATATCCGCGGCCAGCTCCGCCAGGCGGTCTTCGCCGCAGGCAATGGCAGCGGCCTTGCTGGGGTACAGCTCGTCCACGTGGTAATTGCGCCCGGACTCGGTACGGTCGTAACCACTGGCCGCATAACCGGGGCCGATCAGCTCGATCTCCAGGGGCTGGAAGCTGCGGGTCAGCAGCCAGGCGGTGTAGGGGTAGATTCTTTCGCGCATTGCAGCGTTCCAGGGGCCAAAATGAACAGGTAGGATGCAGCAGCGGCATTCGCTATATACCAAATGATATAGCGCTAGTCCTGCCTATCGCAAATACCTTGATGCCACAGGAGCCCGACCCCCGCATGATCGTCCGCCCCCACAACCCGTCCGCCCTGACGCTGCTGTTTTCCCTGAAGGGCTCCATCATTCCGGCCATCTGGCGCAAGGTGCTGTTCACGGTGCTGATCAGCTCGGCGGTGGTCGCCATTCACGGCACACTGTTCCATTTCAAGGTGGTGCTCACGGCCACGCCGTTCACGCTATGGGGGCTGACACTGGCGATCTTCCTCGGCTTTCGCAACACCGTGGCCTACCAGCGCTTCTGGGAAGCACGCACGCTGTGGGGGGAATTGCTGATCGTCAGCCGCAACCTGACCCGGCAGACCCTGAGCCTGCTGCCCAGCCTGGCGCCTGAGCAGCGCCAACTGCTGGGCCAGGGCCTGATCGGCTTCGCCCACGTGCTCAAGCATTACCTGCGCCGGGAGGCCGTGGCGCCGCAAACGCTGCAGCACCTGGATGAGCACGCGCGGCACCTGGTGCTGGGCCACCAGAACCCGCCGAGTGCATTGCTGGGGTTGCTGGGCAAGCGTTATCAGGAAGCGGCGCGCCAGGCCGGCGCCGGGGAGCAGGTCCAGGTCAGCATCGACCAGCAGGTCACGCGCCTGTCCTATGTGCTGGGCGGCTGCGAGCGCATCAAGGGCACGCCCATCCCCTACCCTTACATCCTGCTGCTGCACCGCACGGTGCACATCTACTGCTTCTTGCTGCCGTTCTGCCTGATCGACAGCATCGGCTGGTTCACGCCGGTGGCGGTGTGCATCCTGGCCTATACCTTCTTCGGCCTGGACGCCCTGGGCGACCAGATCGCCGACCCGTTCGACCTGCAACCCAACGACCTGCCGCTGCACGCCATGTGCCGCAACATCGAGATTGCCGTGCAGGAACTGCTGGAGGTACCGGCGCCGCTGCCCGAGGAGCCGGTGGACGGCGTGCTGATGTGATCAGTCGGCCACGCCCAGGATGATATGCGAGGCCTTGATCACCGCCGTGGCCGCTACACCCGGGGCCAGGCCCAGTTCCTGCACGGCCTCGCGGGTGACGATGGCGAACACCTCGGTACCGCCGGGCAGGCGCAGCACCACCTCGGCGTTTACCGCGCCGTCACCGACCCGTACCACCTGGCCTTGCAGGCAATTGCGCGCCGACAGGCGATAGCCACCGGCGTCGGTCATCAGTACCACCCAGGGCGCCTTCACCAGCGCCACGGCGTCCTTGCCCACCGCCAGGCCCAGGCTCTTTACGCTGGCCAGGGTCACCACGGCCACCAACGCCTCGCCGCCCGGCAGCGTCAAGGCCACCTCGGCATTCACCGCGCCTTCGTTGACCTGGCTGACAGTACCTTTGAACACGTTGCGTGCGCTGACTTTCATGTGAGCTTCCTTGTGGGCGTGAGGGCGCCATCATGGACGCAAGCGCTATGTGCTTGCCAGCCCAGCGCTGGATGCGGACCGCGACGTGTACGCCGGCCTTGGGCCTGGGCCGATTGATTGGCGCGCCAGGTATCACAAAATGTTTAACTACCCGTGAGGATTTCGCACGGGCCAGCGCGCTAGCATCAGCCTCATCCTTCACCAACGCTTACAAGGGCCACACCATGCTGCTGCTATTGCTTGCCTACCTGGGGGGTGTGCTGACCATCGTCAGCCCCTGCATCCTGCCCGTGCTGCCGTTCGTATTCGCCCGCACCGGCCAGCCCTTCGTCAAGAGTGGGCTGCCACTGCTGGCGGGCATGGCCATGACCTTTGCCCTGGTTGCTTCACTGGCCGCCGTCGGCGGGGCCTGGGTGGTGCAGCTCAACCAATATGGCCGCTGGCTGGCGCTGGTGTTTGTCGCGCTGTTTGCCCTGACCCTGCTGCTGCCACAACTGGCCGAGCGCCTGACCCGGCCTCTGGTTGCCGCAGGCAGCCGCCTTTCCGAGGCCGCTGGCCACGACAGCCGCCCCCGCCCGGGTGCGTCGTTTCTCATCGGCGTGGCCACGGGCCTGCTGTGGGCACCGTGCGCGGGGCCGATCCTGGGCCTGGTCCTGACCGGTGCGGCACTGCAGGGCGCCAGCATCGGCACCACCCTGTTGCTGCTGGCCTATGCCGCCGGTGCGGCGACTTCATTGGCCGCGGCACTGCTGATTGGCGGCAAGCTGTTCACGGCGATGAAACGCGCCCTGGGCGCGGGCGAGTGGATTCGCCGGGGTTTGGGCGTACTGATGCTGGCAGGGGTCGCCGCCATTGCGCTGGGGCTGGACACCGGCGTGCTGGCGCAATTGTCCACCGCCTCCACCGGGGGGCTGGAACAACACCTGGTCGACCGCGTGCTCGGTGAGAAGAACAGAACCAGCCAGGCCGCCGCCGTCAAGGTGGCCGACAACCAACCGCTGCCCGTGGAGGGCGACCTTCCCGCCCTGAGTGGTGCGGTGCAGTGGCTGAACTCGCCACCGCTGACGGCCGAAGCCCTGCGCGGCAAGGTGGTGCTGGTGGATTTCTGGACCTACTCCTGCATCAATTGCCTGCGTACCCTGCCCTACCTCAAGGCCTGGGCCGCCAAATACCACGATCAGGGCCTGGTAGTGATCGGCGTGCACGCCCCCGAATTCGCCTTCGAACGCGATGTGGGCAACGTCACCGCGGCCATGAAGAAGCTGGGCGTCACTTACCCGGTGGCCATCGACAACGACTACACGCTGTGGCGCGCCTTCGACAACGAGTACTGGCCGGCCCATTACTTCGTCGATGCCCAGGGCCATATCCGTTACCACCACTTCGGTGAAGGCGACTACGACCAGTCCGAACACGTGATTCAGCAGCTCCTGCGCGAAGCCGGCCATACCCAGGTGAGCAGCGACCTGGTGCAGGCTGAGGCCCAGGGCGTGCAGCAGGCCGCCGACAACCAGGACATGCGCTCACCGGAAACCTACGTGGGTTACCGCCGCGCCGAGCACTTCGCCTCGACCCCGGCAGTGGCCGGCGACAAGGAAACCCAGTACCAATTGCCGGCCCAGCCGCAACTGAACCAGTGGGGCGTGGAAGGCCACTGGACCATCGGCGCCGAGCAGGCCACCCTGGCCCAGGCCAATGGGCGCATCGCCTACCGCTTCCAGGCACGCGACCTGCACCTGGTACTGGGCCCGGGCAGCAACGGCCGGCCGGTTCGGTTCAAGGTCACCGTCGACGGCAAGGCCCCGGGCGATGCCCATGGCACCGATGTAGCGCCCGATGGTAGCGGGCAAGTGACGGAGCAGCGGTTGTATCAGCTGGTGCGGCAACCTGGGGGGGTTGGGGAGCATACGTTCAGTATCGAGTTTCTGGACCCTGGGGTAGCGGCTTATGCGTTTACGTTTGGGTGAGGCTGGTTTCGAGGTGTGAGCTGAATCGGGATTGCATGAGGTTTTCGGCGGCCTTGAGACCCAGCGCCGCCCGCGCGGCGCTCGATCTAAAGAACGCGGGACCCACCACGGCATGCCCCCAGCCCCACACCTGCCATACTCCAGAAACCGCCCCAGAAAAAACGAGGCCTTGCCCATGCACCGCAGCGACGTACTCATCGTCGGCGCCGGCCCCACCGGCCTGGTCCTGGCCCTGTGGCTGGCGGCGCAAGGCGTGCGGCCACGGATCATCGACCTGAACCCGCAACCCGGCACCACTTCCCGCGCGCTCGCCGTGCAAGCCCGGACGCTGGAACTGTATCGGCAACTGAATCTCACCGAGCACGTGCTGCAGCACGGCCACACCGTGGCGGCGATCAACCTGTGGGTCAAGGGCGAAACCGCGGCGCACCTGCCCTTTGCCCCTATTGGCGAGGGCCTGACGCCTTACAGCTTTTTGCAGATATTCCCCCAGGACGAACATGAACGCCTGCTGATCGAACGCCTTGAAGCACAGGGTATCAGCGTGGAACGTGGCGTCGAGCTGCGTGGCTTCGTGGATCAGGGCGCGCAGGTGCTGGTGCAGCTGCAACACCCCGACGGGCACGTGGAGTCCGCCGAAACCCTGTACCTGGCTGGTTGCGATGGTGCTCGCTCGACCGTGCGCCACGGGCTGGGCAGCGGCTTTCCCGGGGGCACCTACCAGCAGGTGTTCTATGTCGCCGACGTGCAGGGCCAGGGCCCAGCGTTCAATGGCGAGCTGCATGTGGACCTGGATGAGGCCGATTTCCTCGCCGTGTTCCCTCTTGCCGGCAGCGGCCGCGCCCGGTTGATCGGCACCGTGCGCGACGAACGCGCCGCGCGGGCCGAAAGCCTGCGATTCGAGGACATCAGCCACCGGGCCATCGACCACCTCAAGGTGCAGGTGGACCAGCTCAACTGGTTCTCCACCTACCGCGTTCACCACCGCGTCACCGAGCAGTTTCGCGTGGGGCGCACCTTCCTGCTCGGCGATGCCGCGCACTTGCACAGCCCGGCGGGCGGCCAGGGCATGAATACCGGCATCGGCGATGCGATCAACCTGGCCTGGAAACTGGCCAGTGTGCTCAACGGGCATGCCGATCAAGCCCTGCTGGACAGCTACGAACCCGAACGCATCGGCTTCGCCCGGCAACTGGTGGCCACCACCGACCGGGTATTCACCTTCGCCACGGCCCAGGGCCCCATGGCCGATCTGCTGCGCACCCGCCTCGCGCCGCTGCTCATTCCCAAGGCGCTGGCCCTGGGCCCGGTGCGCGAGTGGCTGTTTCGCACGGTGTCGCAACTGACCCTGAACTACCGCCACAGCGCCCTCAGCGACGGCGCTGCCGGTCATATCCACGGCGGCGACCGGCTGCCCTGGGTCAACGTCGACGGGCGCGACAACTTCACACCCTTGCAGGCTATCGAATGGCAGGTGCACGTTTACGGAAAAGCCGGTGACGACCTGCGAGCCGTGTGTGCCGGTGAAGGCCTGCGCCTGCACACCTTCGACTGGCACGCGGACCACGGCCATGCCGGCTTCGCACGCCATGCGCTGTACCTGGTGCGCCCGGATGGCTACGTGGCCCTGGCCACCGGCGATCACCCGGCGGCAACCTTGCTCGATTACCTGGCGCGCAGCCCCCTGGGCGTGCGTAACCCCCCGCCTCCCCCCGTCGATGACCTGTAGCGGACCCGGCGGTGTCACAGCCGCCGCGCAGTATCAGGCACACCGCCTCTACCGCCGACGCGGGCTGGGGGCCGCTGGCAGGTAGCATCAGTTTGGATGATGGCCGGTATCGACACCCTCCATTTCAAAGACCGGGGCCCGCCTTCCTAAAATGGCGCCATGCCCTGAACACCCCGATGGAGGGGAGCACATCATGAAATACCTCATCGCCCTCGCGCTGTCCCTGCTGGCCGCCTTCACCTCGTTCGCCCGTGCCGATGACGCCGCGGCCACCAAGGCCGCGCAATCCCAACCCGGTTCTAGCTACGATTACTCGCAGGACCTGGACATCGCCAAGGTAATACGCATGAACACCCGCGCTGGCAGCGAGTGCGGCCCGGTGCAGGGCCACATGACGTACATCGACAGCAAGGGTGTGCAGCACGAACTCAACTACACCCGGTTGGGTGACGGCTGCGACAAAGGTTGATGCGCTGCCACGCCATCCCGGTACAGGCATTCGCCATAGGCCGTGGAGCGTGACAAGGCCCACATCAACAGGGCGAACAGCCCCATCACCATGCCACCGGCGTAGAAGGCCCACGCCAGGTGATAGGCCGACTGGCTGACCAGCGCTGGAGCCAGCATGGTCCAGGCGCGCCACCAGCCTGCTCTCATCCAGCGCGGCCGCCCCCCAATTGCTGGATGGCGAACTGCAGGCCGAATACCGGTAACAGCACGCTGACGATGGCAAGCTCCACCAATTGGACCAGCATCGTCGTGTCGAGCGTGAACAGTTGCTGCAGGTTGTCCCTGCCCACCCAGCCGGTGACCAGCAACAGCAAAAAGAACCGCACGCTCAGGATGTCCATGGCGCTGTAGCGCCCTGCGCGGTTCAACTGGGCAGAACACGAGACGCAATATACCGCGACACCTGTGAATACGTGGTCGCGCTGGTCCCCAAGTAAGGGTCACACACGCTGGCACAGGCGGCTGGCGCACACCGAGCCGACCACCGCGAGGATGATGGGTACCAGGAAGTCGTGGTCAATACGGGTGAACTCGACCACCAGCACGATGGCCGTCAGTGGCATGCTCATGGATGAAGCCAGGAAAGCCGCGGCACCGACGATGGCAAACGCCCCCAGCGGCACGCCGGGCCACAGCAGGTTCCAACCACCCCCCAGCATCACCGCCAGCAAGGCGCCGCAAGCCAGGGCCGGGGTCAGCAGGCCGCCTTCGGCGCCCGCACGCAAGCTGCTGCTGGTAACCACCAGCTTGGCCAGCAACAGCACTGCTGCCAGGGCGATGGTCAGCTGATCGTCGAAGCCCAGTTGCGCGGGGCCCTTGCCGTTGCCCAGCACTTGGGGCAGGTAGATGGCCAGGCAGCCGATCAGGGTGAAATTGACCAGTGCCAGTACCGGCAATGACCAGCCCCGAGCCGCACGGGCACGGGCGGCACCGGTCAGGCGGGTGAAACCGTGCGCGGCCAGGCCGAACAGCGGGCCGCACAGTACCGCCCAGGCAATCAGGCCAGGGCTGATGACAAAGGCCGGCACGCTGTACTGCGCCTCGGCGCCCAGGCCCGTCCAGGCCACGGCGGCGCCAATGGCCGAAGTCGCCAAGGCCATGATCGCCTCGCGCCAGGCAAACCGTGCCAGCAGCACCTCCAGCACGAACACCGCGCCGCCCAGCGGCACGTTGTACACCGCCGCCAGGCCGGCACCGGCGCCACAGGCGATCATCAGCCGGCGAGTGTCGGCGTCCAGCCCTGCCCCGCGCGAAAGGCGGTCGGCGATCAGCGAGCCCAGCTCACGGGGCGCCACCTCCCGGCCCAGCGGCGAGCCCAAGGCGACAGTGATGATCTGCAACAGCACATGGCCGAGGGTGGCGAGTGCGGGCATGCGCGCATCAGGGTCGCTGACGGCTTTCTTGACGCTGACCAGCGGTTTTGCGAAGCGGTACAGCAGCCACCAGCCCAGGCCCGCGACCAAGCCGCACAGCATCAGGGCACACACGCGGCGTTCGGGGGCCGCAGCGGTCACACCGAACAGAAAGCTTTCGTGGCCCACCAAGTGGTCCTGGCTGTAGCCGTAGGCCAGGTGCTGGATACCGTGCAGCAGCAAGGCCAGGAGCATGCCGCCCAGGCCGGCGCCGATGCCGGTCAACAGCACCACCGCCGCCAGCGCCAGGGTGGTGCGCACGGGAGAACGAATGGCCAGGGGTGTTTCGGGCAACGACATGCAGCGCTCCAGCGGCGGTTGAATGAGCCGAGGGTAACCGTGAGGGCGGTGCATGCCCACCATCAGCCGCACTATTGGGAGCTGGGCGCTACAGGTTGTCCGTTCCACGGGGCCATCCCGGCCTGAGCCCAGGTCCGCTCAGGGGGATTGTTACCGGATCGGGAACACAGCCTTGCACCCTGCGACCTAGCGTCGCACCCTAGCCATTGGTAGAGTAGCGCCGGATTGGAAGACCCTGTAAGGACCGCCCCATGCTTCGACTCGTCGCCTACGCGCTGCTGTTTCTGATTTCCTGTGGCATCGCCGTGGACCATCGCCGTGAATACCGCCGCGGCCAGGCTCGTCGCCGGGCGCTGGTGGCGTCGCAGCACACCCACGCCCAGGACTGAATCCTACTGCGTCAGCGCCTGACCACCCGGCAATACCGAACGCAGTTGGCTGATCAACACTTTGATCTTGGCATCCAGGTAGCGCCGGTTGGTGTACACCGCGTACACGTTCAGGCATTGCAGCCGGTACTGCGGCAACAACCGCACCAGGCTGCCGCTGTCGATCCCCTTCTGTGCCGAGAACACCGGCAGCGCCCCTACCCCCATCCCTGACTCGATCGCGTCGATCATGGCATCACCCATGTTCACCTGGAATGCCGACGGCCCCAGGTTGATGCGCTGCACGTCATCATCACCGTGAAACTCCCAGTGGTCGGTGACATTGCTGGGGTTGATCAGCCGCAGGCACTCATGGTCCCGCAGGCCTTGGGGGGTAGACGGTACGCCGTGGCGCGCGATGTAGTCGGGGGAGGCGCAGAGCACGCTGTAGGACTGGCCGATGCGCTGGCTGACGTAACCGGAGTCCGGCAGTTGCGCCGCCAGGACAATGGCCACGTCGATGCCCTCTTCTATCAAGTCGGGCATGCGGTTGGCCATGGTCAGCTCGAAGCTGACGTCGGGGTGCTGCTGACGGTAATCGGCGATGGCCGGCACCACGTAGTGCCGCCCCACGCCCATCATCGAATGCACCCTCAGGCGGCCGCTGGGGCGCAACTGAGTGTTGCCTGCCTCGTTTTCGGCTTCATCGACATGAGCGATGATCTGTTCGCAGCGGGCCAGGTAACGCTGGCCGACTTCGGTGAGGGCGACATGACGGGTACTGCGGTTCAGCAGGCGCGCGCGCAGGTGGGCTTCCAGGGCCGCGATGCTGCGCGATACCGTGGCCACGGCCACGTTCAACTGTTTGGCGGCATGGCTGAAACTGCCCGCTTCGGCGACGCAGACGAAGGTGCGCATGTTTTGCAGAGTGTCCATCGAATGCCTCTTGGATGGTTAAGCTGCAATTGTCACACAGGTCTGGCGAATGATTATTCCGTGGGATGAAAAGGCTATTCGCCTGGGGCGGAATACTGTGGGGCCTTTTTACCAAGCTTTGCCGGGCCCCACAGGGCAGCATCGCACCTTGTGGGACCGAGCGAGGGGACACGCGGAATCAGATCCCGTCGCGGGCGATGTCCATGGCGAAATAGGTGAAGATCAGGTCGGCCCCAGCGCGCTTGATGGCGCCCAGGCTTTCCCGCACCACGCGGGCTTCGTCGATGGCACCGGCCTGGGCACCGAACTTGATCATCGCGTATTCACCGCTGACCTGGTAGGCAGTCAGGGGCAGGCGCGAGGCTTCGCGGATGTCGCGGATGATGTCCAGGTACGCGCCGGCGGGCTTGACCATGATGGCGTCGGCACCTTCCTGCTCGTCCAGCAGCGACTCGCGCACTGCCTCGCGGCGGTTCATCGGGTTCATCTGGTAAGCCTTGCGGTCACCTTTGAGCGCCGAACCACCGGCTTCGCGGAACGGGCCGTACAGGGCCGAGGCGAACTTGGTCGAATAGGCCATGATCGAGGTGTCGATGAAACCGGCTTCGTCCAGAGCACTGCGAATGGCTTGCACCTGCCCGTCCATGGCGGCCGATGGCGAGATGAAATCAGCACCGGCACGGGCAGCGGCCACGGCCTGCTTGCCCAGGTTGCGCAAGGTGGCGTCGTTGTCCACGCCGTGGTCGCACAGCACACCGCAGTGGCCGTGGGAGGTGTATTCGCAGAAGCAGGTGTCGGCCATGACGATCATTTCCGGCACGGCGTCCTTGGCGATGCGCGCCATGCGCGACACCAGGCCGTTTTCCTGCCAGGTATCGCTGCCGTCGGCGTCCAGCTTGTGGGAGACGCCGAAGGTCATCACCGACTTGATGCCGGCACGGGCGTAGCGCTCGATCTCGCCGGCCAATTTCGATTCGGGGATACGCATCACCCCCGGCATGCTGGTGATGGGCACGAAGTCATCGATTTCTTCTTCGACGAAAATCGGCAGCACCAGGTCGTCCAGGCTGAACTCGGTTTCCTGGAACAGCGAACGGAGGTTCTCGGAACGCCGCAGGCGCCGTGGACGAACAATGGGGAACTGGGACATCGTGATTCCTGTGTTGAACATGACAATTCAGTGCGTCAGATTATGCCTGTCCTGCCTTCAGGACAAATCGGCTTTGACAATGCATTCTTGCAGTCAGTGTAACAGTGCCGATTCAGCCGCCCAAACCTATAAGGAACACCGTGATGGCCAAGCTGCGCGTAGGGGTTATTTTTGGAGGCCGTTCGGCCGAACACGAGGTGTCCCTGCAGTCGGCGCGCAACATCGTCGATGCCCTGGACCGCGAACGCTTCGAGCCGGTGCTGATCGGCATCGACAAAGACGGCCAGTGGCACCTGAACGACGCCGGCGACTACCTGCTCAATCAGGATGACCCGGCGCTGATCGCCCTCAACCGCTCCAACCGCGAATTGGCCCTGGTGCCCGGCAAGGCCGAGCGCCAACTGGTGGAAACCGGCGTTTCGCCGCTGGCCCATATCGACGTGATCTTCCCGGTGGTGCACGGCACCCAGGGTGAGGATGGCTGTCTGCAAGGCCTGCTGCGCATGGCCGACCTGCCCTTCGTCGGTTCCGACGTGCTGGCCTCGGCGGTGTGCATGGACAAGGACATCAGCAAGCGCCTGCTGCGCGACGCCGGGCTGGCCATTACCCCCTTCATCAGCCTCAACCGCGCCAACGCCCGGCGCCGCGGCTTTGCCCAGGTGCAGGCCGAACTGGGCCTGCCGCTGTTCGTCAAACCGGCGAACCTGGGCTCCTCGGTGGGGGTCAGCAAGGTCGAGGACGAAGCTGCCTACTGGCAGGCCGTGGAACTGGCGCTGGCCTATGACGACAAGGTACTGGTGGAAGCCGCCGTCAAGGGGCGCGAAATCGAGTGCGCCGTGCTGGGCAATGACCAGCCCATCGCCAGCGGCTGTGGCGAGATCGTGGTCAAGGACGGTTTCTATTCCTACGACAGCAAATACATCGATGCTGACGCGGCCCAGGTGCTGGTGCCGGCGGACATTCCGGCCGAAGCCAGCGAGCGCGTGCGCGAATTGGCCATCGAAGCCTTCCAGGTACTGGGCTGCAGCGGGCTCGCGCGGGTAGATGTGTTTCTCGCAGACAGCGGCGAGGTGATCATCAACGAACTGAACACCCTGCCCGGCTTCACCCGCATCAGCATGTACCCGCAGCTATGGCTGGCGGCGGGGTTGACCTACACCGAACTGGTCAGCCGGCTGATCGACCTGGCGCTGGAGCGTCATGGCCAGCGCAGTGGCCTGAAGGCCACTCGGTAATATCCGCATCGCCGGGGCCGCTGCCTGGCCTGGTGGGAGCTGGGGGCGCCCACCGGCTGAAACAGTGCCGATGGTCGTCAGAGGACCTGTTGGTCGGTGATCATCGATTGCACGATGAAGTCTTTCTGCGCGGGGGTCAGGGTGTCCCAGATGTGGGTTTTGCCGTACAGGCCCAGGCCGCCGATGATGTAGATCACCAGGGCGCAGATGATGGCGATGGAGGTGGCGGTCCAGCGGCCTTCGTCTTCATCGGCGTGGGTGCCTTGCAACTCGGCCCGCGGGCTGACCGAGGTACCACTGAACAAGCGGCGAAACATTTGCAACAGGAAAAGCAGGACCAGGCGCAGCATGGGTAGGGGTCTCTCTAAAAGGTACAGGGATGCGCAGTCCGTGCGCGACTGTGAATCAAAAAGCGGAAACGAAAAAGCCCGTCGCATGGACGGGCTTTTTTATAAGAAGTAAGGAGGCTGGCTCCTGCGGCTCGTTGGCCGAATGCCGGTGATTTTACATGTACCGTTTGGTTAATTCCACTATAGATAGCAAGCAAACGATAAACGGTCAGTCATCGTACAACCCCACCTGAGAGGCGCATGATCTCAAGGACGCTGGAGAAACCCAAGCCATGCACCTAGAGGCCCTGACCCAATCCCAAGCCAGACAAACAAGGCGGTCGAGGTAATCCCCCAGACATAATTGGCCCGAAACAGATGTAGGAGCAGAGCTTGCTCGCGAAGCGCCGCGCGGGCGGCGCACGGTCTCAAGGGCGCCGGAAACCTTGAGCCATGCACCTGGCGCCTTGATACGGTCTCAAGCCGGAAAAACAAGGCGGTCGAGGCAATCCCACAGACATAACTGGCCCGAAACAGATGTAGGAGCAGAGCTTGCTCGCGAAGCGCCGCGCGGGCGGCGCACGGTCTGAAGAGCGCTACAACAACATCGACTAGCGCTTGGTGGCCATGATGAGATCTCCAGCGGGGCCCCCAAAAGCCTGTCATGAAATCGCATCAGGGCCGCCAGGTGCATGGCTTTGGTTTAATGGCGCTCTTGCGACCGTGCGCCGCCCGCGCGGCGCTTCGCGAGCAAGCTCTGCTCCAACGTTTGTTTCGGGCCAGTTATGTCTGTGCCATTGCCTGGTCCGCCTTGTTGGTTCGGCTTGGGATTGGGTCAGGGCCACCAAGTGCATGTCTTGGGTTTCTCCGGCGCCCTTGAGACCGTGCGCCGCCCGCGCGGCGCTTCGCGAGCAAGGGCTCGGCGCCCCCTCGCTCCTACATCTGTTTCGGGCCAGTTATGCCTGTGCCATTGCCTGGTCCGCCTTGGTTGTTCGCCTGGAGATTGGGTCAGGGCCACCAAGTGCATGGCTTGGGTTTCTCCGGCGCCCTTGAGATCGTGCGCCGCCCGCGCGGCGCTTCCCGGCCAAGGCCGGTCCCACATCTGTTTCGGGCCAGTTATGTCTGTGCCATTGCCTGGACCGCTTTGTGGGTTTGGCTTGAGATTGGGTCAGGGCCACCAAGTGCATGGCTTGGGTTTTTCCGGCGCCCTTGAGACCGTGCGCCGCCCGCCCGCGCGGCGCTTCGCGAGCAAGCTCTGCTCCTACATCTGTTTCGGGCCAGTTATGTCTGTGCCATTGCATGGTTCGCCTTGATTGTCCGCCTGGAGATTGGGTCAGGGCCTCCAGGTGCATGTCTTGGGGTTCTCCGGCGCCCTTGAGACCGTGCGCCGCCCGCGCGGCGCTTCGCGAGCAAGCTCTGCTCCTACATCTGTTTCGGGCCAGTTATGCCTGTGCCATTGCCTCGCCGCTTTGTTTTTCCGGCTTGAGACTGCATCAGGGCTTCTAGGTGCATGGCTTTGGTTTTTCCGGCGCCCTTGAGACCGTGCGCCGCCCGCGCGGCGCTTCGCGAGCAAGCTCTGCTCCAACGTTTGTTTCGGGCCAGTTATGCCTGTGCCATTGCCTGGACCGCCTTGTTTTTCTGGCTTGAGATTGGGTCAGGGCCACCAAGTGCATGGCTTGGGTTTCTCCGGCGCCCTTGAGACCGTGCGCCGCCCGCGCGGCGCTTCGCGAGCAAGCTCTGCTCCAACGTTTGTTTCGGGCCAGTTATGTCTGTGCCATTGCCTGGTCCGCCTGTTGGTTCGTCTTGTGATTGGGGGTGCCGCAGGGCCGCATCACCAACGCCGCGTTGCCTCCAGGGTGTCCACCAGCCGCGTCCAGTCGAACGGCAGCGTGTCGGCATAGGTCAGCCCCTGCTGCGCCATGCGCTCCACCAGCCCGCGCTGGGTGGCGACGATGGCCTGGCTCATGTGTGGCGTCACGCCGACGTCAGCGGCGGTCTTGGCCACTTCTTCCATTTCCTCGGCACGCCGGCGGCCATGCTCGGCCACGCGGCTGACCAGGTAATGCGGCAGCTCAGCGTCCCAACCCATGCTCGGAAAACTCTTGTGCAGCGAGGCCAGCACGGCGTCTTCGGCGCCGTATTGGCGGGCGGTGGCCAGGCATTCGGTGGTCAGGGCTTCCAGGCCCTTGATCATCACGCTGCGGCACATCTTGATGGCCGACGCCACGCCAATGTCGTCCGCCACCACCCGCACGTTGAAGCCCAGGGGCGTGAGCCAGGCCGCCACTTGTTCCGCCGGCTCACCGCCCAGCAGTATCGGCGTCTGCAAGCGCTGCGGCGGCACCGGCGCCATGACGGCGGCGTCCAGGTAGCGCCCACCCGCGGCATTCACGGCGTGGCAGGCGGTGCGCTTGGTGTTCGGCGCCACCGAGTTGATGTCCATGAACACCTGTTCGGGCGTCATCAGCGCGGCCACCTGCTCAGCCACCCCCAAGGCAGAGCCGGCGGTCACGGCACTGATGATCAGGTCGGCGCCGGCCATGGCGTCGGCGGCGCTGGCGCACCACGCTACACCCGAGGCCACGGCCTTGGCGCGCAGGGGCTCGCCCAGGCGGTCATAGGCCCGCACCTCAAGGCCTTGGGCGGCCAGGTCATGGCCGAGGATGCCGCCGGCTTCTCCGAAGCCGATCAACGCGATGCGAAGGCTGTGATCTTTCATTTTGAACTCTCTGGCAAGGTGGCAAGCGGTACCGCGCAGGCGCGGTCAGGGGAGGCAAGGTAAGCGTCGAAGCGCTGGCGATCGAAAAGCTTTTCCCAGCGGCAGATGACGAACACCGCAACGCTGTTACCGATCACGTTGGTGGTCGACGTGGCGATGGCCAGCACCCGGTCGATGCCGAACAGCAGCCCTACCGCGCCCATGGGCAGCACGCGCACCGTCTGCAGGGTGGCGGCCAGCTTGATGACCGCCCCGCCAGCCGAGCCGGCGC
Source organism: Pseudomonas sp. RIT-To-2 (assembly GCF_029623465.1). Taxonomy (NCBI): domain Bacteria; kingdom Pseudomonadati; phylum Pseudomonadota; class Gammaproteobacteria; order Pseudomonadales; family Pseudomonadaceae; genus Pseudomonas; species Pseudomonas sp. RIT-To-2. The sequence continues at coordinate 21,104 of NZ_JAPYKM010000007.1, forward strand.
CGCCCTTGGAGGTCAGCAGCATGACGCCCAGCAGGCTCAGTTGCTGCCCCAGCGACAGCGAGGTGTCCGTGGCCTGGGCCAGGAACCCCAGGCCGCAGGCCATGTACAGACAGGCGCCATCGATGTTGAAGCTGTAGCCGGCCGGCAGCACGAAGCCCACCACCGCCTCGTCGCAGCCGGCGTGCTTGAGCTTGTCCACCAGCCGGGGAAACGCCGCTTCGCTGGACGCGGTGCCCATGGCGATGATGGCTTCATCCTTGATCACCCGCAGAATCTTGAGCAGCGAAAAGCCAGCCAGCGCCGCTACGCTGCCCAGGATCAGGAAAATGAAAATCAGCACACTGGCGTAATAGGTGAGGATATAGCGCAGCAGGTACAACAGCGTCGAATGCCCGTAGCTGCCCACCGCCGCGGCCATGGCGCCGAACGCCCCCAGGGGTGACAGGCGCATGATATAGCCCAGCAGTTTGAAAATGACGGTCTGGCCTTCATTGAGCAAGCGCATGCCCACCCAGTCGGGCTTGGCGCACTGGGCCAGGGCCACGCCCACCAGCAGCGAGACAAACAGCACCGGCAGGATGTCACCGTCGACGAAGGCGCTGCCCAAGGTGCGCGGAATGATCGACAGCATGAAGTGGCTCAGGCTGAAGCTGTCGGCTGCCAGCGCAGCGCTCTGTCCTGCGGCGTCCCCGGTCAGGGTATCGGCCATGTGCAGGTGCAGCCCGTCACCGGGGCGTACCAGCGACACCACCACGAAGCCGGTGAGCATGGCCAGGGTGCTGACCACCTCGAAATACACCAGGGTCTTGATACCGATGCGCCCCAGCCGACGAAAGTCGCCGATGTGGGCGATGCCGTGGACCACGGTGAAGAAGATGATCGGCCCCAGCAGCATCTTCAACAGGGCGATGAAGGCGGTGCCAAGGGGTTTCATCTGCACGGCGACGTCTGGCGCCAGCAGCCCCAGGGCTATGGCCAGGGCCATCGCGATCAGCACCTGGATGTACAGCTTGCCGAACCATTTCATGGCGGCTCCTCGTTGTTGTTTTTATTGCGTTCGAGGGTCGCATGGGTGGACGGAGGGGAAAAATGCATTCGTTTGTGGGTGCCATGCCTTTTGTTTATGGAAAAGCAGTGCTGGACGGCTTGATATTATGATCATAATATTACGCTCATCAGCCCATCCATGGACCCTCGCCATGACCAGCCTTGCCGCCGCCGACACGCCTGTCACCCCTGCCCCGAGCAAGGCCCGCAAACGCCTGCTGTTAACCGTGGGTGCCCTGCTGGCCCTGGCGCTGCTGGCCTGGTATGGCAGCCACTGGTGGTTGACCGGCCGCTTTGTGCAAAGCACTGACGATGCCTACATCGGCGCCAACACCACGGTGGTGGGCCCCAAGGTCTCGGGTTACATTGCCCAGGTGGCGGTCACCGACAACCAGCGGGTCAAGGCGGGCGACCTGCTGGTGAAGATCGATGACCGTGACTACCGCGCCGCCCTGGCCAAGGCCCAGGGTGCGGTGGCCGCGCAACAGGCGCTGCTGGCCAACCTCGACGCCACCGAACGCTTGCAGCAAGCGGTGATCGACCAGGCCAATGCCGGCATCACCGTGGCCGCCGCCGAACAGGTGCGCTCGCGCAACGACAACCTGCGCTATCAGACGCTGTCCAAATCCTCGGCGGTGTCCCTGCAGGACGCCCAGCAGGTGGACGCCACCTTCAAGACCGCCCAGGCCAACAGCGCCCGCGCCCAGGCGCAACTGCTGGCCGCCCAGCGCCAGGTGCAAGTGATCGACACCCAGAAACAGCAGGCGCGCGCGGCCCTGCAACAGGCTGACGCCGACCTGGACATGGCCCGCCTCAATCTCGGCTACGCCGAACTGCGCGCCCCGGTGGACGGCGTGGTGGGCAACCGTCGGGCGCGCGTTGGCGCCTACGCCGCGGCTGGCACCCAGTTGCTGGCCGTGGTGCCCGCCAACGGCCTGTGGGTTGACGCCAACTTCAAGGAGGACCAGTTGGCGGCCATGCAGGCCGGCCAACGCGTGGAGGTGCGCGCCGACATACTGCCCGGCAAGGTCTTCCACGGCCACCTGGACAGCCTGGCGCCGGCCACCGGCGCACAATTCAGCGTGCTGCCGCCGGAGAACGCCACGGGCAACTTCACCAAGATCGTTCAACGGGTGCCGGTGCGGATTCTGCTGGACCCGGTGGATGGACAATTGGGGCAACTGCGGCCGGGGTTGTCGGTGACGGCCGAGGTGGATACGCGGGAGGGGGTGGCTGTTCATCAGGGACAGGCCAGTGCCCAGTGAGACGGGGCACGCTCGACGGGCACAGGACTGCGTCATCTACCCGTCAGGGAACGCCTCCCAATCCCAATTGTCGGGTAAAAATCGATAGGGCGTCGCACGTTTCAATGTGGGTGGCCGGCGGCCGTGCTGTTTGGCGTGAGCTGCCGCCGCGTGCACTTTTGGGCCGGACCGAGTGATATTGTTGGAGAACACCTCCCCATTGGAAAGCTGAAACCGTTGCCCCTTAGGCATTTCCATCGACCTGACGCCGGGGGCCCCTATTACATCGTGGTATGCGATCACAGGCCGCTCCAAATAGTTTGCAACCGCTTTGGCTGGGCTGTTTGCGCCACCGTTGGCGCCATAACAGGCGATGAGCGTTAAAGGCTCGTGAGGGCCAGGAGCAGGAACAACCTGGGAAATTTCTGTTGCAATTTCCGCTGCCACCGCTTCAGGCCTTACCATGACTCCGGCTTGATTCATCAGCGTATGATCTGGCAAGCCATGCGTGTTGTAGGCCAACCCGGAGCCATACATCTTCGACGTGAAGTAGATTCCCTCTTCCTGGTTGAAGACCTTGCCCATGTCGCGGGGCATGTCGGCTACATCATCAACGGCTGCTATGGCCGACGACGCCAGTTTACCCCCCGCTTTATCAAGCCCCAGCGACGCTAGCCCCGTCCCCAGCGCCACCCACCCCAGTATCTCTCCCGCTTTGCCGTCCATCTTTGCAGCCTCCATCGAAAGGCTGGCAATACCAACCCACATGGAAATGACGCCCAGCCCGGCTGCCCCGATGGTCGTGGCCGACGCCAGGGTCAGCGATATCCCGCCAGCCACCATGGCCCCCATCAGCACAACCGAGGCCCCCACCGTCAGCACCGTACCCATGATCCCCAGGGCTGTGCCCACCCCCGCCACCAGCCATTTCCACCAGGCGGTGCCGTGGGGATCGACACGGTTGACAGGGTCACCTGAACAATAGGCATATGCGTTGAGCCCACCCTTGTCGAACGGGCTGAACACATCGGGGCTATGGAAGCGCATCAATACCGGGTTATAGGCGCGGTAGCCGCCCAGCAGGTACCAGCCGATACCCTGCTCACGCCGCTGGCCGGCAAACCCGATCAACGCCGGGCCGCTTTCAACCGCTTGTGCCCCATAGGCGTTGTAGGTACTGCGAAGCAAGGCATCGGACACCTGGCTGTGCACCGACCCCTGGCTGTCGCTGCCCAGCACAGTGACCTGCCGCACCGCATTAGCCAACTGGCTTTGCGCAACCGCGTGGCCATGGGCATGGGTATATCGAATATCCCCCCCAGTCCCGGCATGACACTCATTGCTCAGCACATTGTTGTGATAATAGCGGTACGCTGTGCCTCCCCCTTCATCCACGGCTGCCAAATGCCGGGCAGCGTCATACCTGTAACAGCGCGGGCCGCTTGGCATTCCCACGGAAGCCAAGCGGCCTTGGGCGTCATAGGTCAATGACCGGCCCTGCTCGTCATGTTCCAGGTTGCCATCGAGATCGTAGCTCAAATCCACGGGCTGGTAGCCACTGCTGGCCAAGCTGTGGCGTATCGACGCCAGTTGCGTCGGGTCAGCAAAACTGAACCCGAATGTTGTGTGGTTTAATCGCCCGTCGACCAGCTGGGTTTCCAGTCCTGTGACGTTGTCCACTGCATCAAAGGTAAAACCCTGTTGAGCAAAGCGGTTACCCTGCGCGTCGCTGGGGCCTTCGCTGCCACTGCTCGCATGACGGACCATGCGCCCGCGTACGTCGTACGCAAACGTATCCCGGCGCACCAGGGCGCCTTGCACTGTGTACGACCGCTCGCGCAGCTTGTTGGAGAGCGTATAGGCCTGCTGGATCACTTCAGTGGTCGTCCCTGCCTCGGCAGCTTGGCTGACAAGCGTGCGGCAGATCTCTCGGCCGACATTGTCGAACTCAAGGGCCTGGCTCAAGGAGCGCCAGGGAGCCTGCGTGGTCTGGGTATGAACGCCCGCCACCCGTCCATACTCGTCGTAGGCATAGGCGACGGTCACGTCAGCGCCCTGCCGGCTAGCCAGCCTTCCGAACCTGTCATACCGAAGCGTGACCTGCTCGCCATCAATCCCGCACTGGGCCACTTGACGCCCTGCAGCACTGTAGTAATAGCAGCGGCTACACGACACTTGATCGCGAAGAAACGTTTCGCTTTCCAGCTGGCCCCATTGATCGTATACGGTAGCGTCGGTGCCCGATTCATTCGTTGCAGACACCCGCTCACCCAGCAGCGGATGGTAGTCATAACCCAGGGTTTCGCTCGGGCCTGCTCCGTGGCGTGCAACGAACGACGTGAGTGCCTGGTCAAGTGCCGGTTCGTAGGTACACCCACTGACCCTGCCGCCAGGCGAAATAATGCGTTCGGGCTGAGTGTAACCCTGAGCGTACTCATAGCGGGTCTCACGCCCGCCCACCGTGCGCGAAACCGGGCGGCCAAGGCCGTCGAATGCTTGAGTACCCAGCACCCGCGCCCCCGCGCCAAGGGTTGAATGCTCGATGCTGATTTCAGTGGGCATGTCACCCGGACCATGGCGAGCATAGGTATGGCAGACCACCGCGCCGTCACCCAGCTCACTGGAAACCTGACGATCAAATCCATCGTAGGCCCACTGGGTGATGTTGCCTTCTGCATCCTGGCGCAACACCCGGCGCCCTACCCCGTCGTACTCATTGCGCTCGACCACGACTGCCTGGTGCCCATGCTGTTGGGTGATGCACAGTGGACGCCCCATCAGGTCCATTTCGGTGGTGGTGTGCTCACTTATGCTACCGCCTGCCTCCAACCAAGTCTCGGTTACACGTGTGATAGGGTCATGGTCACTGCATTCCACCACACCATCCGGGCGATAGGTTCTGGCCAGTTGCCCCCAATGGTCGTAGCCATAGCGGGTTTCCAGCCGCAGGTCCCGAAGCTGGCCGTCTACCTGCGGCACTTGGGGCTCATGCTCCACGCTGCTCACCAACTGGCCCAACCCATTGTAAGTACCCTCCCAAGCCTGGTAGAGCCCACCTTGCCGACTGGTTTCCTGACGCTGGATTTCGCGCCCCAGGCCATCGAACGACAGGATGGAAACAACGCCGGTGGGCCCTATCGTTGTCCGCTTGCTACCGTCCCGAGAGACCTCGTGGATGTACGACTGGGAAGCCTCGAAACGCGTACCTGGTGCGCGGGTTACGGTCACACGCCTGCCTAGACTGTCATAGTCGAATACCTGGGCACTACCGGCCTCGGGACTCACCAGCACCCGCTGGCTGGTGACCAGCGAGCGTGCCTCGCTGCTCGATAGCGTCGATCCGTCAAAACCGATGATGATCGTCGTGGTGTACAGAGTGGGCACAGGCCTGAGCAACAGAGGCTGGTGACGCGCACTGACCAACGAGTAGTGATACGCGGTACGAGTAGTCATCCCGTTACAGATCGCGTCGTACCACGCCATTCGCCCATGATGCTCGCCCCCGATGACGAACTGTTCCTTGCGCGCGTCAATGGCTCGCTCCACTCCATCGACGACTTCAGTGCGCCAGGTTTCGCGCGGCACCACGTGGTCAAAGTCTCCATCAGTGGCGGGCAGCACCGTGAAGGAGTACCGCGTGACGCGGATAGGCCCTTGGGTACCAGCGGCAGGAGAGGACCGGCTGCTTTCGAGGAAGCGAACGAACCCCAGCGGATCCGCAGGGCATGCGTCGCTCTTGCCGTGCACCGGAAAATACTGGTGTTCATCGACCCGTCCCGTCGCATCACAGGCCCAGATCAGGTTGCCTGAATCATCATAGCGGTACTGCTCGATCTGCTCGCGGACCAACGTCTCATCTCCGGCAGTCCAATAGCGGGTGGCTATGCGTTCAGGTAGCTGAAAATAGGCGGGCTGCTGGGCGAAGGGCAAGGTGGGACGGTCGTAGTACTGGGTCAACGTCTCGCGCACATGGCCGTTCTCGACCACCCTTTCATGAGTCTGCAGGTGGAAACGGTTGTATTCGCGAAATATCGTTCGTACCGGTCTGTTTTCCAAGTACTGAATTTCGTTGCAGCTGTAGCGGTAGTCTTCGAGAACACGATAGAGGTTGTCCTCAAGGGCCGACCATCGCTGCACTGCGCCATAACCATGGGCATTGTTCAAGCTATAGGTGAAATAAGACTCGCTGGCCGGCTGCCTTGCGCCAGGCACCTGGAAATACTCCTGGACTGCGGGCAGGTGGGCCATTGGCGCCCCTGTCGGCAGAGCCAGCAGGTCATCGCCATAACGTACCCATTGAATGCCTCCCATCGGCCAGGTAAAGGACTGCAAGAGCAGCAGGCCGCTATGATGGTTCAGGTAGCTGAAGCTGAAGGCGCTATCGTCAGGTAGCCGCACTTCGCGTAGTTGCCCTTCGTGAACCATGAATATCAGGGTTATGGCCGCGCGCGTGTCGTCTTCCGGGAACAACCTTACCGATGCACCACCGTCGGAGTAAGTGATGTGCAACAGCACGCTCCCACTGTCATCGATCATCCGTTCAAGGCGTGGCTCGCCACCTGCCGTGTACTCCAGGCGGACCCTGTGGCCTTCAGGGGAGCGCAAGGCCACCGTGCGATAGATTTCGGTGGCACCGCTGGCAAGGTACTCGATCAGTCCGGTCTTGTGCAGGATCTTCAACTGGCCCGCGCCTTCGGTCAGTAGTCTGAACGAAGGCAACTTGCAATCAACGAACTCGAACTCCTCTTCGGCCCCCGGCAGGGTTATGTATGATTCACCGGTGGACAATGACAGCCTGCGCGTACGGCTATGCCATTGGCTGAGTCCCAACTGCCAGCCATTGCCGAAACCTTGAGAAGCGGGCAGCAAGGCATTGAAACCTATTGCCAAAGCAGGAGAAGGCCCCTTCAGCGCGTTCGCCGCCCCCACCGGAAGATTGATGGCCGCGCCAAACTGACCTGTGCGAGGGTCGACCTGGGCGCTGACGAAATTCAGCGCATTGGAGTGAAGCCCTTCCGCACCCTGTGCAATGCCTTTCATGACAGCTCCAGACGGGTCAATCGGTCAGCGTCAATTCCCAGCGCCCCGATGGCGATGTGTCAGCAAATTGCGCATTGAGATGATGGCTGTTGCCGTTAGCATCAATGATGCTCAACGCGCAGGGACCACCCGGTTGGTTGGGCGTGTAGGGAATATCGACGCGTCCTGCGAGGACCAGCATGGCTTTGCCCCGTTGCGAAGGCGGTAGCAAAGGGGGTTGCGAATTGCCCTGCCCGATATTTGTGTTCCATTGGAATGCAGTGTCCTGCGGCCCGGCAAAGCCCGTGTAAGAGGCAAATGACTCACCGGGAAAATTACGATACCACTGGATCATCCCGGCCGGCTCGCTCGTCAAGTGCCGCACCCTGATTACCTCGCCGTCCACTACCAGCGAAAGGACAAACATGAAACTGGCGACAGGATCGGATGGTTCCGCGGACGACGAGTCCAGCGTTCCGAATGCCAGTTGCGTCTTGCTCAACCGGAAATTGTCGGCAAGGTAGTCCGGTGTCTTGACCGGGGTAATGTTGACGGACGATGTGAAGGCACGTCGGTCGTTACGCTTACCTTCGGCGTCCCAGAACTTGCCGTTGGAAAGGTAGCGAATACCGTTGTCACCGCGCACCGACAGAACAAAACGGCTGGGCACACCCGGCACCACATCTGCGTTCCTAAACCCTGACAGGTAAAACCGCCAGTATTGGCCACCCACTCGCGAAGGGCTGCTACGAACAAATGGTTCGACTGCGGCTGCCGGAAAAGGATCATATCCTTTAGCAACCATGGAAACAGACCAACCCGGACCGGACTGATCCCAGCCAACGGGTTGCTCGGTTTCGAACGTGAATATCTGCAGCCTTGCTACCTCCTGGGCGGTCAGTTCAACCTCCACAGGGTCCAAGTCTTCGGGCGCGCCAACTACAGCTTTCAGGTAGACCTGAATCACAACCTGTTGATTGCCGTTGGCGTATAAAGCCATGGCCCCTAAAACCTCAAGTTCAAGTGCTGTCAAGCGCCATTGAGGGTCTGGGGTATTGGGGCTTGTCATGGTTTTCACCTGCTGGGTTGTAGTGATCAGTACTTATCGATGTAGACGAACTGGAAACCCTTCGCACCTTGAAAATGAGCACGCACACGATGGACATTTCCATGCACGTCGACCACTTCAAGATTTTTCGTGGGGTACTCAGCGGGATTGCCGCCTACGGCCCAGTAAAAGCGGCTGTGGTCTTTGCCAAGCCGTTCGGCAATAACCGGCTGACCCTCTCGCGGCTTCTTGATCGAATAGGCCATGTAATCGTAAATATTTCGGTACACATTGCTACCGGCTCGGCATAGGTAAGGTTGCATGTTCTGCCCGCGAATCGTGCTACCGGGCTGGCCACAAAACGTGAAACCCCACTCCCAGTTGTTATATTCGCCATTGTGACGCGTGATTGACCAATTAATACTCCCCTCATAAAGTATCGACAGAAACTTGACCTCCTGCCCCTGCACAATACAACTGATGTAGGTCTGGTATGTATCATTACCCATACTCAGCTCTTCAAGTCCATATGCAGCCTTCGGTGGGTCCAGCGGTGCATAAGGGATGATCTTGACTGAACTGTTGAACTTCCCACCCACCCCCTCACCCACGGGGTCGCTAATGGTATGTGTATTGGTAATGAAGCTGATGTTCCCGTTGACGAACCGTGCCGCCAGTGTTCTGGACGTGGTACTGGTGGTCGCGACATGCAGAATATGGCCTTGAAGGGCGTAGTCAATGCCATTCAGCCGGTACGTTTCCGTCTCAGGTGGTTCGTCGGCTTTCACTTCCGATAGCTGTTGCAACTCCAACAGCCGACTATTGGTACCCGCCAGCTCAGCCTGGATCTGATCGAGCTGTTCCGCTGTATCAGGACCTGGGGTTCCCTGTGTGCCCACGGCGGCCTTCAACGCTTCCAGCCGTCCAATCTGTTCACTACCCGCCTGCATCTCCTGAACAACAATGTTATGCAGATAGCCCGGGGGTAGCGGCTTTATATCCACGTCTCCAACACGCCCTGGGATCGAAGTTTGGCGGATGAATCCTTCGCCATACTGAAACCGCCCCTGATTGGGACCGTCTATGGTAGCTGACCAGCCATCGACAAATGCAGGTCCGACATGGACAGGTGCAGTACCCCCTTCATAATTGACTAGCGTCAGGTTGGCGTGGATCTGCGCAGCTGGAATCTCAACAGGAATATTCGCAGCATCGACTGCAAGAAACGATATTTTCACGCGTATACGCTGGTTGCCATTCCTGAAGAGCGGCCACTCCCCGTGGGGCTGAGTATCATCCATGTAGCGTACTTTGAAATAAATCAACCTTTGCCAGGAAACTGCTTGTGAGTCCAAGGCCTTTACTCTGGACATGAGACGCTCTCCTTTCAAGAACAAAAAAGACGAGGCCACGCAATAACTTTAATTGATCGTAGCGAAGTCAAAGAACCTTCGCAATTACCGTATTAACATTTTCAGGAACTGCAAGCGCAGCCCAATCATTACACTTACATATCAAGTTTAATTGTGACGATTCCGGGCCGTTCCCCCGGCGGATGAAGCAGGGGCACTCCACTTTCCTTCCGGCCTAAAGCGGCGCTGGACACGATAGTATTATGGTCATAATATGATGTCTTGCATCCTATTCCATGGCCCTCGCTATGACACGCACCCTACCCTTCGACCCCGCCTCGATGCCCACCGGGCAAAAAGTCTTCGCCTTCGCCGCCATGTGCGTGGGCATGTTCATCGCTCTGCTGGATATCCAGATCGTCTCCGCCTCGCTGCGCGACATCGGCGGCGGGCTGTCGGCCGGCGCCGACGAGACGGCCTGGGTACAAACCAGCTACCTGATCGCGGAGATCGTCGTCATTCCGCTGTCGGGCTGGCTGTCACGGGTATTCTCCACGCGCTGGCTGTTCTGTGCGTCGGCGGTGGGGTTCACGCTGTCGAGCCTGCTGTGCGGCATGGCCTGGAACATCCAGAGCATGATCGCCTTTCGTGCCCTGCAGGGTTTTCTCGGGGGGTCGATGATCCCATTGGTGTTCACTACCGCGTTCTTTTTCTTCACCGGCAAGCAGAAGGTCATCGCCGCCGCCACCATCGGCGCCATCGCCTCCCTGGCGCCAACCCTGGGGCCGACCATCGGTGGCTGGATCACTGACCATTACTCCTGGCATTGGCTGTTCTATATCAACCTGGTGCCCGGCATTTTCGTCGCCGTGGCAGTGCCGATGCTGGTGCGCATCGACGAGCCGGACTTGCGCCTGCTCAAGGGCGCCGACTACCTGAGCATGGTGTTCATGGCGCTGTTCCTCGGCTGCCTGGAATACACCCTGGAGGAAGGCCCGCGGTGGAACTGGTTCAGTGACAGCACCATCCTGATCACCGCCTGGGTGTCAGGGCTGGCGGCCCTGGCGTTCATTGGCCGCACGTTGTCGGTGAGCAACCCGGTGGTAGACCTGCGCGCCCTGGGCGAGCGCAATTTCGCCCTGGGGTGCTTTTTCTCGTTTGTCACCGGTATCGGCCTGTTTGCCACCATCTACCTGACGCCGCTGTTTCTTGGCCGGGTGCGCGGCTACAGCGCCCTGGACATTGGCCTGGCGGTGTTTTCAACCGGGGTGTTCCAGATTCTGTCGATCCCTGTGTACGCGTTCCTGGCCAACCGCGTGGACCTGCGCTGGATCATGATGGCCGGCCTTGGGTTGTTTGCCTTGTCCATGTGGGACTTCTCGCCCATCACCCATGACTGGGGCGCCAAGGAGCTGCTATTGCCCCAGGCCTTACGCGGCATGGCCCAGCAGTTGGCAGTGCCGCCCACGGTGACCCTGACCCTGGGGGCCTTGGCCCAATCACGGCTCAAGCAGGCCTCGGGGCTGTTCAACCTGATGCGCAACCTGGGTGGCGCGATCGGCATCGCGGCCTGCGCAACCCTCCTCAATGACCGCACCAACCTGCATTTCACCCGGCTGGCGGAACACTTGAACAGCACCAACGAAAACCTCAACCAGTGGCTGAGCAACGTGGGGGCCAGCTTGGGGCAGATGGGCCTGGAAGGCAACCCGGCGGCGCTCAGGCAGTTGTGGAACCTGACCTACCGCGAGGCGCAGACGCAAACCTATGCCGATGCCTTTCTGGTAATCATGGTGTGCTTCATAGTGGCCACGGCGATGGTGCCGTTGATGCGCAAGGTCGTGCCGCCCGCAACGCCCTCAGCCGATGCTCACTGAGATCCCGGGCCTGTTGGAGCACAGCTTGCTAGCGAAGCATGCACCGCGCTCCCGCGTGCTCACCGCAACAGGGATTTTCCCCGGCTAGCTACGCTCACGGATCACAAGTCGTACCGATCCACCGCCCGCCGCCGCTCGTTGTCATCGCGTACGTCGTAGTTGGCCGTGGTCTGGATATTGGTGTGATGCGCCAGTTTCTGCGCGATCGACAGGTCGTGCTCTTCGATCACCCGGGTAATGAACGAGCGTCGAAAGTCGTGTGGCATGATCTTCACCCCCACCTGCGTCCCACGCTGGCGGGCAATGTAATAGATGGCGTGCTTGGTGATGCGCTCGCGGGTGATGTGGCTGCCCCGGCGGATGCGGTTGAACAGGAAGCTGTCGTCCTGCTCGCCCTCCCCCAGGTGCTCACGACGGTAGGCCAGCCAGGCGTTGAGCTTTTCAAAGGCCCAGGCCGGGGCGTACTTGATCAGTTGCTTGTTGCCCTTGCCCGTCACCTGCAGGCTGCGCTCGCTGAAGTCGACCTGCGCCAGGTCGAGGTTCACCGACTCGGACTTGCGCATGCCCGAGCCGTACAGGATGGCGATCACGGCCGCATCGCGCAGGCCCTGGGGGCGGGGGTCGGCGGCGCAGACGTCCATCAGTTCGCGGATCAGCGTGCGCTTGAGGTTACGCCCCTGGCTCAGGCGTGTGCCGGCGGCGGGCTTGACCGAGCGCATCTTGAGCAGGTGGTCCTGGTCGATCAGACTCAGGCGCCAGGCTTCGTTCATCACCCCACGTATGGCGTTGACGTACAGTGACGAGGTGTTGGGCGCGTAACCGTCCTCGCGCAAGGCGGCCACCAGCCCGGTGATGTGGCCAGGCTGCAACACGTGCCATGGCACGTCGCGGATGTCGGTGTCGGCGAAACCCAAGCGGTCGGACGCGTCCTGCAGCACGTATTTCATGGTCAACTGGCTGGAAGGCACCAGGCGGGCCAGGTACTGCACCAGGGGGTTGCGCACATCTGGCAGCGGGTCAAGGGCGGGGATATCAGGCAAAACGGGAGGTTCCTCGTGGGTGCGGTGCGGGGGCATGGTAGCAGGCCGGGGCACGCACCACCCGAGTGCACACTGAAAAAACCCGACCAAATTTGGAGCTGACACGTTTCAGCCCGCAACCAATAGCGCTATGCTGAATCCTTTGTCACCGTTCATCCATGGAGGTAGCGTCATGAGCCAAGATCCACTGAGCAGTCTGTACCCCACAGCAGCGGATATCCCCGAACAGTACCGCCTGAGCGGCCAGGTCGAGCAACGCGATTACCTGGTGGACGGCGAACTGCGTCGCTGGGATGGCCCCTTGGCCACCGTGCGCAGCCCGATCTTCCTGAATACCCCCGAGGGTGATCAACAGGTCATTCTGGGCAGCACACCGCTGCTCGATGCCGACACCGCCCTAACCGCCCTGGACGCCGCCGTGCGCGCTTACGACAAGGGCCGCGGCGCCTGGCCGAACCTGCGGGTGGCCGAGCGTATCCGCCACGTCGAAGGTTTCCTGGCGCGCATGCGTGAACAGCGCGACGCGGTGGTCAACCTGTTGATGTGGGAAATCGGCAAGAACCTCAAGGACTCGCAGAAAGAGTTCGACCGCACCTGCGACTACATCGTCGATACCATCAATGCCTTGAAGGACGTCGATCGCAAGTCCAGCCGCTTCGAGCTGGAACAGGACACCCTGGGCCAGATCCGCCGCGTGCCGCTGGGTGTGGCGCTGTGCATGGGCCCCTACAACTACCCGCTGAACGAGACCTTCACCACCCTTATCCCGGCGCTGATCATGGGCAACACCGTGGTGTTCAAACCGGCCAAGTTCGGCGTGCTGCTGATTCGTCCGTTGCTGGAAGCCTTCCGCGACAGCTTCCCTGCCGGTGTCATCAACGTCATCTACGGCAGCGGCCGCGAGACCGTCAGCGCGCTGATGGCCAGTGGCAAGATCGACATCTTCGCTTTCATCGGCACCCACAAGGCCGCCAGCGACCTGAAGAAACTGCACCCCAAGCCACACCGCCTGCGCTCGGCCCTGGGCCTGGACGCCAAGAACCCTGGCATCGTGCTGCCCGAGGTAGACCTGGACAACGCCGTTAACGAAGCCATCACCGGCTCGCTGTCGTTCAACGGCCAGCGCTGCACCGCGTTGAAGATCCTGTTCGTGCACGAGAACGTGGTGGGCAGTTTCATCGAGAAATTCAACCAGAAACTCGCCGCGCTGAAATCCGGCATGCCGTGGGAACCGGGCGTGTCGTTGACGCCGCTGCCGGAGCAAGGCAAGACCGACTACCTGTCGGCGCTGGTCAAGGACGCCGAGGCCCATGGCGCCAAGGTCGTGAACCCCAATGGCGGCGCCATTCGGGGTTCGTTCTTCTACCCTGCGGTACTGTTCCCGGTCACCCCGCAGATGCGCGTCTACCAGGAAGAACAATTCGGCCCCGTGGTACCGATCGTGCCGTTCCGTGACCTGGAAACGGTGATCGACTACGTGCTGGAGTCGGACTTCGGCCAGCAAGCGAGCATCTTCGGCACCGACGCTACCCAGGTCGGCAAGCTGGTGGACCTGTTCGCCAACCAGGTGGGCCGCATCAACATCAACGCGCAGTGCCAGCGCGGCCCGGACACCTACCCGTTCAACGGCCGCAAGAACTCGGCCGAAGGCACCCTGTCGGTGTTCGACGCCCTGCGCACCTTCTCGATCCGCACGCTGGTGGCGACCAAGTTCCAGGACGCCAACAAGACGTTGATCAGCGATATCATTCACGATCGCAAGTCGAACTTCCTGACCACCGATTACATCTTCTGACCGGGTACCGGGCAGGCCGCCAGGCTTGCCCGGATCCACTTCCCCACGGCATGATGGCTCCCCCTTCCCCGGGTGGAGAGCGCAGTGCCCAGCGTTTCGCAGATCGCCGATCGACAATCCCGCCTCGCCGCCACGGTCATGGCCCTGTGCCTGCCCAGTGACGTGTTGCTTTATTTGCTCCTGCCCATGCAGCCCCAGGCCTTCGGCATCAGCCTGGCCCAGGCCGGTATTCTGCTGGCGGCCAACCGCCTGGTGCGGATTGTCGGCTACAGCCAGGTGGTGCAGTTCTATGCGCGCAAGGGCGACCGCCTCACCAGCATGATCGCGGCAGGTGCCGCGGCCCTGTGCGCGCTGGGCAACGCCACGCTGTCAGGGTTCGCCTGGTTGCTGGGGCTGCGCCTGGTGTGGGGGTTGTGTTTTGCGGCGTTCAACCTTTCTACCCAGGTCATGGCCACCCATGAACCGGCAGGTGCTGCGCGACGTTCCGGGCGAGCGCGAGCGCTAGCGGCCATCGGGCCCATGCTGGCCTTGCCGCTGGGGGCGGCCTTGAGCCTGTGGCTAGGGCCGCGGGCGATTTTCTTCATTCTTGCCGGCACTTGCACCCTGGGCTTCTTCGTTGCCCGACGCCTGCCGCAGCAGCCCCATGCCTTGCAGGCGGGTGGCAAGCGCTTCAAGAAGCCCGACAGCGTGGCGGTGTGGTCCTTCATCGAAGGCGTGGCGCTGGACGGGCTGTTCATATTCGGCCTGTCCTTGCAGGCGCAGAAGGTACTGGGCGGCGACGCCATGATGATCGCCGGGGTTCTGATGGGCCTGCGCTACCTGTCCGAACTGTTGCTCAGCCCGTTGGGCGGGTGGGCGGCGCAGCGTTTTGGGGCGACGGCGATGCTGCTGGTGTTTTCCATCAGTAGTGCTGTGGCCTTGAGCGTGTTTGGCAACCACTGGGTGATCGTCGGCGGTGCCGCCGTACTGGTATTGCGTGCCTTGCAACTGCCGCTGGTGGCGACATTGGTGGCCGAGCGCAACCCGGGGCCAGCGCGCGTGCAGGCCCTGGCGTCCAATGCGGTCTGGCGCGACGTAGGCGCGGGGCTAGGGCCATTGCTGGCCGGCGTATTGCTGCCGGTCACCTCGGCACCGTGGGTATTCGGCGTGGCAGGATTGGCGATAGCCTTGAGTGCGCTGGCATGCCAGCGTAAAGCCCATCCCGCGTAGCAGCGGACCTGGCCGCGTCGGGGTGCATGCGGTGTGCCTGAGACTGCGCGGCGCCCTGGACGCGGCCGGGTCCACTGCTACAGCCATACGGCATCCCAGAGGGGGTAGTCGGCTACACGCTGGACCAACCCTGCACTCAGCGGAGTGGCAATGATGTACCGGGCGGCTTGCCTGAGATCTTCTTCCTTGCGCAGCGCGCGGTCGTAATACCCCTTCTGCCACAACGGCCCCTGTAACGCCAGCCGCGTGTTGATCGCGTAACCACTGCGCGCCTTGACGCGCCCGACCACGTCGCCCAACGATCCGGTGCGCAGCTCGAAGAGCCAATGCAAATGATCAGGCATCACCACCCACGCCAGCGACGACAACCGCCCCGCCTGTTCAGCCGCGCGCATTTCCTTTACCAGCAAGCGACCGAGCTGCAAGTCCTCGAAATGCGCTAGTCGACCCTCGGTGACCGTCGTGACCACATAGATCTGCCCGCGCTCGCTAAAGCGCCCCGTACGCAGCGAAAACGCTCTGCGATTGCCGTTCATGCGTCTGCCCTCCATGGCTGATCCCGCAGGGTAATCGCCCCCTCACGTGCGATGCGATACCTGGCGCGCTACGAAAAATGACACAACCGCGGCAGTTTTTTTCATGTGCCTAAAGGCCCCGCCCCATGGTGGCCAGAGGCCTGACAACCGGGCGCAATGTCGCAGGCAAACACCCCGCAAACGGTTGCGCTAAACCGTTTCAGGTGCGATAACTAAAAAGGTGAACGACCCGAACCCCTACAAAAGATAGAAATCACCCCGGCATCGAACGCGTTTTTCGTCGATCCTGCATTTCCTTTTCCGTCCGGTCGCTTTACCCACGCCATTGCGGCGTAAACCTGCCCTTCAACCTCATTGAGGCCATTCATGGGTGCGCCCAAGCACCTGCTGCACACAAGGAAACGGAACATTGAGCGATCAATCCACTCCGCACTCTCCCCTCGCCCGCCTGTGCGATAAAATCGGCATTCCCTACCCCCTCTTCTGGGGCTTCGTCGGCCTGTTGATCTTCATGATCGGCGATGGCGTCGAACTCGGTTACCTCTCACCCTTCCTCAGCCAGCGCGGCATGGCCGAAAACCATATCGCCATGGTCTTCACCCTGTATGGCGTCACCGTCGGCATTTCGTCGTGGCTCGCCGGTGCGCTGTCCAACCTGTGGGGCCCCAAGCGCGTGATGATGCTCGGCCTGGTGATCTGGAGCGTCTTCGAAGCGCTGTTCCTGGTCTACGGGCTGCAAAAGCTCAGCTACCCGATGATCCTGCTGACCTATGGCCTGCGCGGCTTTGGCTACCCGCTGTTTGCCTACGGCTTCCTGGTATGGATCGCCGCGGCCACGCCATCGCGCAAAATGGGCCTGGCAGTGGGCTGGTTCTGGGTAGCGTATGCGGCAGGCCTGCCGACCCTGGGGTCACTGGTGGCCAGCATCAGTATCCCGGTGATCGGCGCGCTGCAAACGTTCTGGCTGTCGTTCGGGCTGGTGGTCATCGGCGGCGTGATCGGCCTGGTAGGCATGCGTGAAGCCCACGGCATGCGCCGCCTGGCACCGGAGGGGGAAAAGCCGCTGGTGTCTATGGCCAAGAACATCACCATCATGTGGACCCAGCCAAAAGTCTCACTGGCCGGCCTGGTGCGGGTGATCAACACGGCGTCCATGTTCGGTTTCCTGGTGGTGATGCCCGGGTTTTTCATGCATACCGTGGGCTTTACCCTGGAGCAATGGCTACGCCTGCTGACCATCGTGTTCGTGTTCAACATCATCGGCAACATGACGTCCAGCGTCATCAGCACGCGCATCGGCTACCGCAACACCATCCTGTGGCTGGGCGCCGTGGGCAGCACGATCAGTACGCCGCTGTTCTTCTTCATGCCCCAGGCCTTTCCGCACAACTTCATGCTGGCCTCGGTGTTCGGTGCGTTCTATGGCCTGACCCTGGCCTGCTTCGTGCCGTTGTCGGCCCTGGCCCCGGCGCTGGCGCCGCAGAACAAGGCGGCCGCGCTGTCGGTGCTGAGCCTGGGCGCGGGTGCTTCGACGTGGGTCGGCCCTGCGGTGGTGGCGATCTTCAGCGAGCGATTCGGCCTGGAAGGTGTGGTGTGGGCGTTTTCCGGGCTGTACGCCCTGAGTGCGGTGATGACCGTGTTCCTGCGCGACCCGGAACCGGTGCATGAGCCGGTGCTGACCCCGGCCAAGCGCCGGATCAAGGTGCGGGTACCGCGCCTGGATTACCGCTGGGCCCATGCGACCCGCGCCGACTAAGCGCGGGGCCCGACGCGGCCGCAAGGCCGCGTCACCGGTCTGTCAGGGGCGTTCCAGCGCCAAGGCAACGCCCTGACCACCGCCGATGCACAAGGTCGCCAGACCTTTCCTGACATCGCGCTTGATCATTTCATGCAGCAGGGTCACCAGCACCCGGCACCCCGATGCCCCGATGGGGTGGCCCAAGGCAATGGCACCGCCGTTGACGTTGACCTTGGCAGCGTCCCATCCCAGTTCCTGCCCCACCGCCAACGCCTGCGCGGCAAAGGCTTCGTTGGCTTCGATCAAATCCAGTTGCTCAAGGGTCCAGCCAGCCTTTTCCAGGCAACGGCGCGTAGCGCTCACCGGGCCGATGCCCATGATGGCCGGGTCGACGCCCGCGTTGGCATAGGCGGCGATGCGCGCCAGCACCGGCAGGCCCAGTTGCCGGGCCTTGGCAGCGCTCATGAGGATGACCGCGGCAGCGCCATCATTGAGCGACGACGCGTTGCCCGCCGTGACGGTACCGTCTTTCTTGAACGCCGGCTTGAGCTTGGCCAGGCTATCGGCCGTGGT
This sequence comes from Pseudomonas sp. RIT-To-2, assembly GCF_029623465.1. Taxonomy (NCBI): domain Bacteria; kingdom Pseudomonadati; phylum Pseudomonadota; class Gammaproteobacteria; order Pseudomonadales; family Pseudomonadaceae; genus Pseudomonas; species Pseudomonas sp. RIT-To-2. The sequence continues at coordinate 39,582 of NZ_JAPYKM010000007.1, forward strand.
CCCGGCGCGGGGCTGTTCGTCCGTTGCAAAGGGCACGGGGTCGCCCTTGCGCTGGGGAATGAGCACGGGGGTGATCTCGGCCACGAAGCGCCCGGCTTCGATGGCGGCCGCCGCCTTGGCCTGGGACTGGGCGGCGAAGGCGTCCTGGGCTTCACGGCTGATGCCGTACTTGTCCACCAGGTTCTCGGCAGTGATGCCCATGTGGTAGTCGTTGAACGCGTCCCACAGGCCGTCGCTGATCAGGGTGTCGACCATGGTCGCGTGGCCCATGCGCAGGCCGGTACGGGCACCCGGCAGTACGTAGTTGGCCAGGCTCATGTTTTCCTGGCCACCGGCGATGATCACCTCGGCGTCGCCACAGCGAATCGCCTGGGCACCCAGGTGCAACGCCTTGAGGCCCGAGCCGCAGACCTTGTTCAGGGTCATGGCCGGCACGGCCGCAGGCAGCCCGGCCTTGATCGCGGCCTGGCGCGCGGGGTTCTGGCCAGCGCCGGCAGTCAGCACCTGGCCAAGAATGACTTCGTCTACCTGGCTGCCGTCCAGGCGCGTCTGGGCCAGCAACTGGCGGATTACGGCAGCCCCCAGGTCAACGGCCGGGATGGCTGCCAGGGAGCCCTGGAAACTGCCGACCGCGGTGCGGGTGGCGGCGACGATGACGACGTCTTGCATGGTGATACCTCGTTGTTATTAGGTGCTGGGAACTGGAAAAGCTCGCTGGCAAGCCACCACCGATTGTCCCGCCGGAGCATTGTTTTGATAATTTTGTTTTTCAAAGCAGTTGATGAGTTTCAGTTATCAATCTGCCCCACACTGCGCAACGCCAGGGCCACGGCGGTCAGGGTGGAATTGACGGTGGCCGAGGTTGGCATCACCCCAGTGCCGCACAGAAACAGGTTGTCATGCTGATGGCAGCGGCCGAACCCATCGCATACCGAGCGAGCCCCGTCGTGGCCCATGCTCAACGTACCGGTGATGTGCTGGTTGTTGGAAAACGCGCCGTCGGCACTATGGCGCAGGTTGCTGGCCCCCATCAAGCGGGCGATGGCGAGGAAGTCCTGGCGCGAGGCCTCGGCGCCGCGCCGGGTGTAGTCGTCGATAGCATAGTGCAGGCGCGGTGTGGGCAGGCCCAGTTTGTCACGACGGTCGCTGAGGGTGACGCGGTTGTCCGGGTGCGGCAGTTGCTCCAGCACATCCTTGACGCTCATTTCGAACGCCGCGCGGTGGCGCAGTTGGGTCTTGAAGGCCGGCCCGTAGACCCCGGCCTTGAGTAGCGCCTCGGTCGCAGTATCCACCCGGGAGACGTTGGTGAAGTCCAGCCGATAGGCCGCCCGATGGCGCCGAAAGCCACCGTCGCGCAGGGTATTGATGGAACTGGGGCTTTGCGGACCCCGGCCCAGCCACAGTTCCTCATCGGCGTCGAAACTCAGGGAGGTACTGGGGTGATCCATGAGGTGGCGGCCCACGTTTCCGGACCCATTGGCCAGGCCCTGGGGATAGCGGTCGCTGGCCGACATCAGCAGCAACTTGGGGCTTTCGATGCCGTTGGCGGCGAGAATGAAAGTACTGCCCGTGACCCGGTGCGTCTGCTTGTCGGGGTCGTAATAGTGCGCGGCGACGATCCGGCCTTGCTCATCATGCTCCAGGCGGTACACCACCGCCCGGGTCTGCAACCGCACGCCGGCGGCCAGCGCCTGCTGGATGGCGATACCACCGTGGTACTGGGCATTGATCGGGCAGATGGGCTGGCAACTGTTGCTGGCGCAGCACGGCGGCCGGCCGTCGTAGACCTGGCTATTGCGCGCGGCAGTATTGCCTACCACCCGGTAGGCCGGTGCCAGGCGTTCGCGGATGCGCGCCATGGCGTAGGGTTCGGCCACGGGGGCCATGGGCAGCGGGTCGCGACGCGGGGAGCCGGTGTTGTCGGCACCGGAGACGCCCATCAGCAGCTCGGCCTGATGGTAGAAAGGCTCCAGGTCGTCATAGCTCAAGGGCCAGTCCACGCCCACGCCATACAGGCTCTTGAGGCGAAAGTCATTGGGCAGCAGGCGCCAGGCTTGCGCCGCCCAGTGCCAACTGGTGCCACCCACGCCACGGATGTACTGGGTCTGATAGGGATAGGGCCCGGCCTGGTCGAGGTAGTCGTTGGGCTCGGGCTGGTAGAGGGGGTGCGGTGCCCAGTCATGGAAGGGGTACGGCGCCAGCCAGTCGTGCTTGCGTGGCGAGGCGCGAAATGCCGCCACGACCTGGGCATGGTCGATCTCGCCGCCCGCTTCCAGGATCAACACCGAAGCGCCCCGCTCTGCCAGGCGCCGCGCCGCCGTGGCGCCGACAATGCCACTGCCGATCACGACCACATCGGCGCTCGAGGCTTCAGCCATGCTCGGCGCTCCCCTCAGGCTTGGCGCTCCACACGCCATAGCCACCCAGGGCGAAGCTGGGCGGTTGCAGCACGTCGGCGACCATGCGGGCGTTCAGCGCCTGTTCGTAAGCCACGCAGCGGGCCTGAGTGCCGCTGCCTACCACGCCCATGAACCAGGCACGGGCCAACACCCTGGGCACCTTGGCCAGGGGCGATTGCTCGGTGTCGAGGGTGGCCTGCAGGGTGGCGGGGTCGAGGTGGCGGGCCTCCATCAGTCTGAGCAACTGGCTGGCCTGGTCCGCGAAGGCCGGATATTGCTGGGTCAGGGCCAGGTACAGAGCATTGGCCAGGTCGCGGTCCAGGGCTTGCTGGCCAGCGATCAGTGCCGACAAGGCGAGGAAATCGCCCTGGGCCTGGCTACCCACCGGCTCAGCCAGGGCAAAGGGGATGTGCGCGGCCGTCCAGGCGCCCAGCAGGGCCTTGAGCAGGGTTCGGCGAGGTGGGTTCATGGCGTCCATTCTCCGGGGCATCGCTGTTGGAACACAGCGCCTCGGAGAAATTCAGGCCTGGGTGGGGCAATTATGGCGCCGGGGCCGGCGCCGGTTGCTGAATCAGGCGACAGCCGCAGAAATGAGGTTGCTGGCGCTGGCCTTCTCCACCTTGATGGCGATGAACTTGGAGGTCGGCGTGTAAGTGCGGTCACCGTAACTTTCCAGCGGCACCAACGGGTTGGTTTCCGGGTAGTAGGCAGCAGCCTGGCCCTCGGGGATGTCATAGGCAATCAAGGTGAAACCCTTGACCCGACGCTCGCGGTTGTCGTCCCACAGCGCTACCAGGTCGACCTTGTCACCCGGTTGCATGCCCAGCTTGCGGATATCGGCTTCGCTGACGAACACGACCTCTCGCATGCCGTACACACCGCGGTAGCGGTCGTCCAGGCCGTACAGGGTGGTGTTGTACTGATCGTGGGAACGCATGGTCTGCAGAATCAGGTCCGGCGTCACGTTCATCTTGCGTACGCCGGCGTTCACCAGGTCATCCGGCAGGAGGCTGGCGGTGAACTGGGCCTTGCCGCTGGCGGTTTTCCATACGCGCTGGGCGGCGCTGTTGCCCAGGTGGAAACCGCCCGGGTGCTGCAGGCGCTCGTTGAAGTTGGCGAAGCCTGGCAGGGTGTCGGCGATCAAGTCGCGGATGCGGCTGTAGTCGCCCACCAGCCAGTGCCAGTCCACCGGGTGGTTGCCCAGGGTGGCGGCGGCCATGCCGGCGATGATCGCCGGCTCCGAGCGCAGGGCCGGCGACCGCGGTTTCAGTTGGCCGTGGGAAATGTGCACCATGCTGAAGGTGTCTTCCACGGTGATGCCCTGAGGGCCATTGACCTGCACATCGATCTCGGTACGGCCCAGGCACGGCAGAATCAGCGCGTCACGCCCCGTGACCAGGTGGCTGCGGTTGAGCTTGGTGGCAATATGGACCGTCAGGTCGCATTTGCGCAGCGCCTCATGGGTGCGCGGGGTATCCGGGGTGGCCTGGGCGAAGTTGCCGCCCAGGGCGATGAACACCTTGGCCTCGCCGCGCTCCATGGCGCCGATGGCCTGGACCGCGTTATGCCCGACTTCACGGGGCACGGTAAACTTGAAGCGTTGCTCGATGGCGTCCAGCAGGGCTTTCGACGGTTTCTCGTCGATGCCCATGGTGCGGTCGCCTTGCACGTTGCTGTGGCCACGTACCGGCGACAGGCCGGCACCCGGGCGGCCGACGTTGCCGCGCAGCAGTTGTACGTTGATCACTTCCTGGATGGTCGGCACCGAGTGCTTGTGCTGGGTCAGGCCCATTGCCCAGCACATGATGACCCGTTCGGCCTTGCGGTACATGGCGGCGGCCATCTCGATATCGGCCAGGCTCAGGCCCGACTGTTCGATGATGTGCGGCCACGGCGTGGCGTCGACTTCGGCCAGGTAGGCGTCCATCCCGGTGGTGTGTTCCTGAATGAAGGCGTGGTCGAACACCGCCGGCTCACCGCTGGCCTGGGCGTCGCGCTCCCATTGCAGCAGAAACTTGGCCATGCCGCGGAACAGCGCCATGTCGCCGCCCAGGGCCGGGCGCAGGTAAGCCGAACTGGTGGGCTTGGAGCCGTTGCCGAGCATTTCCAGCGGGTGCTGCGGGTGCTGGAAACGCTCCAGGCCACGCTCCTTGAGCGGGTTGATGCAGATCACCTGGGCGCCACGCTCCACCGCTTCGCGCAGCGGTTCGAGCATGCGCGGGTGGTTGGTGCCAGGGTTCTGGCCGATCACGAAGATGGCATCGGCGTGCTCCAGGTCGTGGAATACCACGGTGCCCTTGCCCACGCCCAAGGTCTCTTTCATGCTCACGCCACTGGCTTCGTGGCACATGTTGGAGCAGTCGGGGAAATTGTTGGTACCGAAGGCACGCACGAACAGCTGGTACAGGAACGCGGCTTCGTTGCTGGCCCGGCCCGAGGTGTAGAACTCGGCCTGGTGCGGCGACTCCAGGGCGTTCAAGTGGCGACCGATCAGCGCGTAGGCATCTTCCCAGCTGGTTTCCACGTATTTGTCGGTGGCGGCGTCGTAACGCATGGGGTGGGTCAAGCGGCCCTGGTATTCAAGCCAGTAGTCGGTCTGCGCGGCCAGGGCCGACACCGAATGCTTGGCGAAGAACGCCGGGTTCACCAGGCGGCCAGTGGCTTCCCAGTTCACCGCCTTGGCGCCGTTCTCGCAGAACTTGACCATGCCGTTTTCCGGCGACTCGCCCCATGCGCAACCCGGGCAGTCGAAGCCGCCGTTCTGGTTGGTCTTGAGCATGGCGCGGATGTTGGTGAGTGCCTTCTTGCTGCCCAGCCAGCTGCGCGTCACCGCCACCAGGGCGCCCCAGCCGGCGGCGGCACCTTTATAGGGTTTATAGCGTTCGACCTGGGACATTGGGGCACTCCGTGAGGCAATGAATTCAGAATGTCAGGCTATGCCCCGGTCGCAAAGGTGTCCAATCGCTATTAGTGACTGCACGATCGACGGGCTCTATCACCTGACGATAGACCCCATCGATCGTTTATTCGCTCGAAGTAATTAGACCTGGCGCCCGTGGCGTTTTATTCTGGATACATAATCTGCCCCAAGAGGTGTACATGGCTGACCGGATGCTGATCGACGGCTTCGCCCGACGCGTCGACTATGTGCGCCTGTCGGTGACCGACCGCTGCGATTTCCGTTGCGTGTACTGCATGGCCGAGGACATGACGTTCCTGCCGCGCCAGCGCATCCTCAGCCTGGAAGAGATCGCCGAACTGGCCCAGCACTTCGTGGCCCTGGGCACTCGCAAGATCCGCCTCACCGGTGGCGAGCCACTGGTACGCCAGGGCATCGTCGGCCTGTGCGAACGCATCGCCGCCCTGCCCGGCCTGCGCGAACTGTGCATGACCACCAACGGGTCGCAACTGGGCCGCCTGGCCCAGCCGCTCAAGGACGCCGGGGTCAAGCGTCTGAACATCAGCCTCGACAGCCTGGACCCGGCACGCTTTCGCGAGCTGACCCGTACCGGCGACTTGCACAAGGTCATCGAGGGGATCGATGCGGCCAACGCTGCCGGGTTTACACACACCAAGCTCAATTGCGTGGTGATGAAGGGCCGCAACGACGACGAGATCAACGACCTGGTGGCGTTCGCCATCGACCGTGGCCTGGACATTTCCTTTATAGAAGAGATGCCGCTGGGGGTGATCAGCGAGCACAGCCGTGCCGGTGCGTTTTTCTCCAGCGCCCAGGTGCGTGAGGTCATCAGCCAGCGCTACACCCTGCTCGACTCCGCCGAATCCACCCAAGGCCCGTCGCGCTACTGGCGCCTGGCTGAAGCCCCCGCCATTCGCATCGGCTTCATCTCGCCCCACAGCCACAACTTCTGCGCCACCTGCAACCGCGTGCGCGTCACTGTCGAGGGCCGGTTGCTGCTGTGCCTGGGCAATGAGCACGCCGTGGACCTCAAGGCCGTGCTGCGTGCCCACCCGGGGCAGCCGCAGAAAGTCGAGCAGGCCATTGTCGACGCCATGAAGATCAAGCCCTACCGGCACGACTTTCAGCTCAATGATGACGTACAGGTGGTACGCTTCATGAACATGACCGGCGGCTGACCCGGTCGCCCCTGGACGGTCAGGACCAAGATGCTGTGGGACCGGGCGAAGCTCGGGAACGACCCACCGCGCACTGGCTGCCCTACCGCAGCGCCTGTTTCCCGAGCTTCGCCCGGTCCCACAGGGATAACAGCGCCTAGGCCTTAGCCGCCCACCCGCCCGACTGACCACCCGGTAATGCCCTTGGATATCAAACAACTCAAATTCCTCATCGCCCTCGACCAGACTCGCCACTTCGGCCAGGCGGCGGCGCGCTGCAACATCACCCAACCGACCTTGTCCATGCGCTTGCGCAACCTGGAAGACGAACTCAATATCGTGCTGGTCAACCGCGGCCAGCGCTTCGAGGGCTTCACCCCGGCGGGCGAGCGGGTGCTGGCCTGGGCGCGTACGCTGATCGCTGCCCACGATGGCCTGTATGCCGAAGCGGCCGCGTGCCGTGGGCAACTGATCGGCGACCTGCGCCTGGGCATGGTGCCCCTGAGCAGTTTCAACACCACCCAGTTCATCCAGGCCCTGGCCAGGGACTTTCCGGAACTGGGGTTCAGTGTCTCGACCATGACCAGCGACGATATCGTCGCCGCCCTGGCCAATAATCAGGTGGACCTGGGCATCTGTTACCTGGACCAGGTCAACGCCAGCCATTTCGAATTCTTCGAGCTGTCGTCCACGCGCATCGGCGTGCTCTATGACACGCGCTTCTTCACCTTCGACAGCCCGCAGATCAGTTGGGAGGCCGCCGCCGAGCTGCCGCTGGGGATGATCCTCAACGGCATGCACTTTCGCAAATCGGTGGACCTGAGCTTCCGCAGTCGCGGGCTGAACCCGCGGCCGGTGCTGGAAAGCGATTCCACCTTTCAGTTGATTCAGGCCGTGCAGGCAGGGTTCTGTTGCGCGGTGATGCCGCTGGAAGGTGGTTTTGAAGGCTTGAACGAGCACATGGGCGTGCTGGCCCTGCCGGATGCCGAGGTACTGGCGCCGCTGGGGCTGATCATGCGCCGCACGGAACCGCGGTCGGCGGTGGCCGAGAAGTGCTTTGCCCGGGCGCGGGAGTTGTTGAACGGATAACGCACGTATGCGGGAGCCGCATTGTTGCTTCCAACGGAATATATCTTTGCGTTTTGTTAGCTGGCTAACAAACTAGGCCGCTGATACATTGCCGGCCGTCGAGGTTACCAACTGCTCGACGCCCCGCATTGGGCCATGTCACCTGCTCCCCCCGGGTGGACATGGCCCTTTTTTTTGCCTGACGCGGGCGGCCTTCCATGAAGATTGCAATGTACGACCTAGTCCATTCCCCCTGACCGCTATATACTTTTTGTTACACCGCCACCACCCGACCCTTCCCGATGCCCCGAGCTACCCCGCTCTACCCTGCGGCTTTCAGCCTGCTTGCCGTGATTGTCGCCAGCCTGGTGGCGTTGACCATCGGCCGTTACCCCGTTCCCCTTTCGCAACTGATGTCCTTCCTTGGCGCCTGGGCCGGGCTTTCGTCTTTGCCCGATGACCAGTACACCCTGCTGCACAGCGTGGTCTTCGACAGCCGCCTGCCCCGCGTCATCGCCGGGGCCTTGGTCGGGGCCGGGCTGTCGGTGTCGGGGGCGGCGTACCAGGCGGTGTTTCGCAACCCGCTGGTGTCGCCGGGTTTGCTGGGGGTGCTCAGCGGCTGCGCGTTCGGCGCCGCCGTGGGCATCGTCGCCGACCTGCACGGCCTGTGGATTCCCCTGCTGGCCTGCGCCACGGGGCTGGTGGCCGTGGCGGTGGGCGTGACCATCGGCAACCTGTTCGGCATGACCTCGATCCTGATGCTGGTGCTGGGCGGCATCGTAGCCAACGCCCTGTTTACCTCGTTGCTGTCCATCACCCAGTACGTGGCCGACCCGCAGAGCCAACTGCCCACTATCGTCTATTGGCTGTTGGGCAGTCTCAGCGCCGTGGACCAGCACGCGCTGGCGTTCACCGCGCCGGTGCTGCTGCTGGCCATCGGCGTGCTGTGCCTGCTGGGCAGGGCCATCGATGCCTTGTCACTGAGTGACGATGAAGCCTTGAGCCTGGGCGTGCCGGTGCGCCGCATCCGTTATGGGGTAATCGTGCTGGCCACGCTGATCAGCGCGCTGACCGTCAGCCTGGCTGGCATGGTCGGCTGGGTGGGCCTGCTGGTGCCGCACCTGGCTCGCTTGCTGGTGGGCCCGGCCAACACGCGCCTGTTACCGGTGAGCGCCGGCCTGGGTGCCTGCTTCCTGCTGGCCGCCGACGCCCTGGCGCGCAGCCTGGGCGCGGGCGAGGTCCCTCTGGGAGTGGTCACCGAACTGCTCGGTGCGCTGGCCTTCGTGCTGGTGCTGCACCGTGTGCGCAGGGGCTGGCTATGAACCCACCGCTGTTGCAGGCCGAAGGCCTGGGGTACCGCCTGGGCGCACGCACCGTGTTCGAGAACGTCAGCCTGAGCATCGCCCCTGGTGACTGCATCGCGCTGCTGGGCGCCAACGGCGCCGGTAAAAGCACGCTGATGAAAGTGCTACTGGGGCTGCTCAAGCCCAGTAGCGGCCAGGTACAGCTCAACGGCCAGGCCCTGCAGCGCCTTGACCGCCGCGACATCGCCCGGCAACTGGCCTATGTCCCCCAGAGCCACGTGCCCAGCTTTCCCTACACCGTGCGCCAGGTCGTCACCCAGGGCCGCCTGCCCATCACCGGCCTGGGCCGCGCACCCGCTGCCGCCGATCTCGACGCCGTGAGCCGGGCCCTGCTGGCCATGGGCATCGAGCCTCTGGCCGAGCGCACCTACACCGAACTGTCGGGTGGTGAACGGCAGCGGGTGCTGATCGCCCGGGCACTGGTGCAGGAAGCCCGGTTGATCCTGTTGGACGAACCCGTGGCCGGCCTGGACTTCGGCCACCAGTTGCGCCTGCTGGAGCGCCTGCGACAGCTGGCCGCCGACGGCCTGGCCATCCTCACCACCAGCCACCACCCTGAACAGGCGCTGGCCGGCGCCAACCGCGCCTGGGTGCTGCATGAGCGACAACTGATTGCCGACGGCCCGCCGCACCAGGTCATCGACGCGGCGCTGATGCAGCGCCTGTACGGCGTACCCGTGCGCCAGATCGACAGCGCCCACCACCGATTTTTCGTTCCCCTGTGAGAGTGACTGCATGAAGCATCTCCCCTATGCCCCGCTGCTGCTGGCGGCCGCCGTCAACCTGGCCCACGCCGCCGACAGCACCCCGATTCAACTGGGCGCGGTCACCGTCACCGGCACCCAGGATACCCAGGCTGAAGAGGATGCCCGCGCGGCCCGCGAGAAAAGCGCCAACCTTGGCCCACTGGGTGAACGACGCCTGCTGGACACCCCTTACTCGATCAACGTGGTGCCCCACGACCTGATCCAGAACCAGCAGCTCAAAAGCGTCAAGGACATCCTGCGTTACCTGCCTTCGGTGCAGGGCGACGGCGCCCGCCCCCAGAGCCGCGGCCTGCAGGGCAGCGTGGTGCAGAACAGCCGCCTGGACGGCCTCAACGTGGTGTCGACCACCGACTACCCCGCCGAGCAGTTCGACGACGTGCAGGTACTCAACGGCCTGGCGGGCTCGCTGTACGGCCCGGCGAACCCGGCGGGTACCTTCAACTTCATTTCCAAGCGCCCCACCGACGAGCGCCTGAACCGCGTGACCGTGGGCGTGGGCACAGGCCTGAGCTGGTTGAAAGCCGCCGACCTCAGCGGCCCCTTCGACCCCGAAGGCAAGATCAAGTACCGCCTCAACTTGCTCGACGAGCAAGGCCACAGCTACAGCCCCGGCAGTACCCTGCGCCGCCAGCTGGTGAGCCTGGCGCTGGACTTCCAGGTCAGCGACGACACGGTGGTGCAGACCAATTTCAGCCACTACAACTACCTGGCCAAGGGCCTGCCGGGCAAGTTCGCCTTGGCCACCAATGCCAGTTTCCCCGGCGCCCTGGACCCTACCCGGCACAACCTGGGGCAGAACTACGCCGGCGACGACGACACCACCGACACCGCCAGCCTGCACATCAAGCATGACTTCAACGGCAACTGGAAACTGGACGTGGGCCTGCTGCGCCAGATCGCCGACCGCGAATCCACCGCCGTCACCAACACCCTGGCCGCCACCGGCAACACCTATACCAGCACCGTGGCCACCGCCACCGCCAGCCGTTTCACCCTCAACAGCTACCTGGCCAACCTCAACGGTACCGAGTGGACCGGTTCGGTGCGCCATGACCTGACCTTCGGCTTCAGCGGGTTTGACTGGAAGAACTTCAACCCCGTCAATGGCGCCACCCAGACCCTGGGCACCGCCAGCCTCAACGACCCGGTCAATTTCAACGAACCGGACTACCCCGACTTCACCGACCGCTACCACTCGGCCACCGCCACCCAGCGCTCGTTCATCGTCGGCGATACCCTGACCTTCACCCCGCAGTGGAGCCTGATGGTCACGGGCAGCCAAAGCCTGATGTCGGTGCGCAATTATGGCAAGACCGGCGCCACCACCAGTGGCTCCGACGACCACGGCCTGAGTGGCGCCGGCAGCCTGATGTACAAGCCGGTCGACAACCTGACCCTGTACGTCACCTATGCCGACAGCCTGCAGCAGGGTGACACCGCCCCCACCGGCACCACCAATGCCAACACCATCCTGGCCCCGTACCGCAGCCGCCAGTGGGAAATCGGCGGCAAGCTGGCCCTGGATGGCGTCAACCTGTCCCTGGCCGCCTTCCAGATCAAGCGGCCCTACGCGTTTACCCAGACCAACCTGGACTACGCCGTGGCTGGCGAGCAGCGCAACCGTGGCCTGGAATTCATGGCCGACGGCAAGGTCGGCAGCAACGTCCGCCTGTTCGGCGGCATCACTTGGCTGGACCCCAAAGTGCTCGACACTGGCAGCGATGCCACCAGCGACACGCGCATCGTGGGCCTGTCGCGCTACACCGCCAGCCTGCTCACCGAATACCAGGTACCCCAGGTGCCCGGCCTGGCGGTCAACGTCAACGCCCGATACGTGGGCCCGCGCCCCACTGACAACACCGACAGCCACTGGGTGTCCAGCTACGAAACCTTCGACCTGGGCGCCAGCTTCACCACTCGCCTGATGCAGCGCAACACCGTGTACCGCCTGGAGGTCACCAACCTGACCAACGAACGCTACTGGACCAACATCGTGCCCGGTGGCCTGAACGGCTACAGTGCGGCGGGCAACGCCAGCGCCCAGCTGGGTGCGCCGCGCATGCTGCAGGCCTCGATCCAGGTGGACCTGTGAGGTGGCGCGGGCTGGGGCTGGCCCTGGGGCTGGTCAGCACCATGGCGCTGGCCGGCCAGGTGGTGGACGACAAGGGCCGCACGGTCACCGTGCCCGACCAGCCCCGGCATATAGCCGATGCCTGGTTCGCCCACCATGCGCTGCTGATGACCCTGGGCGCCGGCGACCGCATCGTCGCCACCGTCAACCATGCCCAGCGCCAGCCGTGGATGTTCACCGTGCAACCGTCGCTGAACCAGGCGCTGACCGTGGATGGCACGGCGTTCAACGTCGAGAGCCTGCTGGCGGCCAAGGTCGACCTGGTGTTCGCCAGCACCGGCGACCGCCATGCCCTGGCCTATGAGCAGGCCGGTATTGCCGTGGTGTACATGGGTTTCAACGACCTGCCGGGGCTCAAGCACTCGCTGCTGACCAGCGCCCAGGCCCTGGGCAGCCCCGAGGCGCTGGCCCGGGCCCAGGCCTATGACGCCTATCTGGACCAACAGGTCGAAACCATTCGCCAGCGCCTTCAGGGCCTGCCTGCAGAGCAGCGGCCACGGGTGTTGCACATCGCCTCGCTCAAGCCCTTGAAGGTCGACGGCGCAGGCACCCTGATCGACGACTGGATAGGCCTGGCGGGCGGCCGCAACGCGGCCACCGGCCTGACTGGCAACCTGCAGGTGGTCAACGCCGAGCAGGTGCTGGCCTGGCAACCCGACGTGGTCATCCTGGCCGCCGACGCCGGCTCGCTGGACCAGGTGCCGTTGCTCAAGCAACTGCACGCCGTGACCAGTGGCCACCTGTTGCGCAACCCGGCGGGGGTGTTCCCCTGGGACCGGTACGGCACCGAGATCGCCTTGCAGCTGCCCTGGGCGGCGCAGCAACTGCACCCCGCGCTGTTTCAGAACGTGCAGATGGGGCCTTTGACTCAAGCGTTCTACCAGCGCTTCTTCGACTACCCGCTGACCGCAGGCCAGGCGGCCAGTATTTTGCAGGGTGATGGGCCAGCCGGCCGATAAGGCGTCCAGGGCGAGCGACGCCGCGCTGACAGGCCCCGGCAAGGCCCCCACATATATGCCACCCCGTCCCACGGGGCATGCCTTCCAATGGCCTGGATAAAGCAGCGGCTGGCGCTGCTTCCCGGCCATGGAGGCCATCATCATGACCCTACCCGCTCGCCCATTGGACATCGTTGACCCTGCGCTGCTCGAACACGCAATCGAGCACGCCGCCGATGCCCGCCAGGCCTTGCTCGCCTTGCTCGACGGCGCGCCCCTCGGCGAAACCATCGCCGTTGATCGCTATTGGAACGCCCGCGCCCCCGGCACCCCGTTGTCCCGCCGCCAGGCTGCCACCCACCAGTACCTGCGCCTGCTGGAGGCCCATGTGGACTGGGAATGGGCCCAGGCACGCGTGCCGTCCGCGGCCCTCTCCCTCGCCCGCCAATGCCTGGACGGCCCGGTAACCGGCATCACTGTCAACCGCGTGAGCACCGTGGACGCGCAGGGCCTGCACCACCCTTTGCACGGTGCCCTGGTGTTCAGCCAGGACGCCGGCGCTGCCGGGCCGTTGCTGTTCAACCCCGCCGCCCAACCGGCGCTCGTCCCGTTCGCTGACAGGCCAGCACTCGACACCTGGCTGGCCCAACACGCCGCTGGCCTGTGGCCAGACGTGCCCCAGGCCAGCCTTGTAGTCTGGGCACCCCAGCCGGGTGGGGCGCAGGAGGGCTTCACAACCTGGCTCGACACGCTGCGCCGTCGTGCCACGGCGCCGGCCTTCAGCACCCTGTTCCCCCTTTTGCCGCCGAGCACACCGGCCACACCTGACCCCGATCACTCAGTGTGGGCGCCTGGCTTCGGGCACCTGCCCGCCCACCTGCCCACCGCCCAGCGCGAGGCCATGATCCAGCTACACCTGGACGCCTACGAGACCCTGTTGGGCGATCACTTCATCGGCGATCACAACGTACCGGCAATGCGCAACCTCCAGGCCCTGCTGGCCCGCCGTCTTGAAGCGCAGACCCGGGCCGATACCGCCATCGGCGTGCTGCTGGACGTCGACACACCCCAAGCGCTGACGCAACTGGACCAGCACCCGCATTACCCCTCGCTGCTGCAGGCCCGGCGCGATGCGCTGAAAGCGGAAGCCGATATCCAACTGGCCCTCAGCCAGATCACTGCGCAGGAGCACCAGTACCTGAGCGATACCTCGGCCGGCAACGGCGCCGCCACCCTGGCCTTGAAACTGCCCGACGGCAGCGAACAGCCCCTGACGGGCGTGGTGCTGGTGGGCCCCATCGCAGCCCTGGCCAACCCGCCGTCGGCCGATAGCGTGTTGCTCTATTGGCCCGGCATGGCAGGCGGCCTGCAACGCTTCGCGTCACGGGCCGTGCTGGAGCAAGCGTTAGCGCACGGCGAGGCCCCGGGCACCACCCTGCGGGCCACCACGTTTACCGGTGAGCCGGCCGCCCAAAGCCTCGACGCCCAGCGGCTGCAGATTGCCTCCAGCGCCCAGGCGCTGCTGCTGGCTCACCCGCAGCCCGACGACGCCCAGGGTCAAGCCCTGGGCCAACTGTGCGAAGCCAGCCACTACCGGTTGCAGGTGTCCCACCACGATGCCCGCGACAGCGCCAGCGCCCAACTGCTCAAGCACCAGCGCAGCGAGGCCCTTCGCGGTAAACTGCCGGGCTGGCTGGACACCCTGCCGATGGCCGAGCGCAAGCGTTGGCGCGACCTGCTCGAACGCTTCCTGCGGGCCAGCGACCGCGCCCAGGCCCTCCACGAGCGCGAGGTTCCCGAGCGTGAGCGGTTTGCGCGCGCCGCGCTACAGGCTCGCCTGCGCCAGGACTTCACTGTCAGTGGCGCCCTCGACGTCAGCTTGAACCTGCCCGTGGAGGTCATCCATTCACGGCGCCCGGTGCCGACCCTCAACAATGTGCCGCGCTACGAGGAAGTACGCACCCCCAGCCAGGCCCGCATGACCTTGAGCCTGGAAGCCTTGAGCCTGCTGAACATCGATACCCGGGTGGCCGAGCAGCTCGATTACCAGGTGGTTACCGTGGCCGGCGGCAACGAGGCCGAACGCGCCACGGTCAAGGCGGGCCTCACCAAGGCCTACCTCATCACCCTGGTGCGTGAATTGAACATGGCCAGCGCCTACGCCGATTGCGTCCGGAACGCCTACTGGGGCACGCGGGAAGAGTCGGCCTTCCAGCGCCAGTACCGCCACGAATGCCTGAGCGAACCGGTACGCCTGATGCTGCAGCTGCACAGCCTGACCGCCCTGCGCACCGGCCGACTGGACGCCATTGGCCAGGCACTGCTGGAACGTGCCATCGACGCCCCCGGCACGGCACCGGTGCAATTGGTCAGCCTGTACCTGGCCCCGCACGCCGATACCCAGCAGCGCAAGGGCACCGTGTCGGGGGTGGTGTTCATCGTCGACCCCGCCACCGGCCAGACCCTGCTGTACCTGGCGGATTTCAACCCGCGCAAGACCGTGCGCGCCTTCGCCAGCCTGGCGGCCGCGCGCCAGGCACTGTTTGACGACCTGCTCGACCCGCACTTCATCGATTACCTGGCCGACCGGGTGATGGTGGGCGACAAGGCCAACCATACCGCCCGCCTGTTCCGCGCCTATCAGGACCGCGATGACCAGGTGTTCATGCTGTTCAAGCCCACTACCAACCGCTCCCTGACCGACTACCTGGTGTCGCAGCAACTGGCGCGCTGGCTGCACGCCAACAGCCAGACCTCTCGCAGCAACCACCAGATCGATGTGGAGGCGTTCCTGTTCAATGTCCACAACGCCTTGCTGTACACACGCATGGCCCTGGGTATGATGCCGCTGGTGGGCACGCTCATCCAGGCCTATGACAGCCTGCAGGCGGTACGCGATGCCTTGCTGGCCTTTCACCAGGGCAACGACCGAGAGGGCCGCCAGCATGTGCACACGGTGCTCGAATCACTGGCGGATGCGCTGATGACCCTGGCGCCCGGCGCCCATGGCCGTTTGCCCAGGCGCAACCCCGGACAGTGGCGGGCCCAGGCCCGGCGGCTGCGCCATGCCCCGCCCCACCGGCCAAACGGTATCGGGCCTGCGGCCGCGCGCCCCTTCGCCGGGTACGAGCACCCCGGCGTGCTCGACTTCGCCGGCGCCTCGCCCGGTACCCATGGCCGCTATCGCCAGGTGTACCGGCTGGCTGCGGGCGACTTTATCGTCAGGGACGGCCAGGCCTGCCAAGTGCGCTGGGACGACGCCGCACAGACCTGGCGGCTGTCAGGCACAGCCACCCGCACCTACCGCCAGCCCATCACGCTCGATGCCGACGGCGAGTGGGATACCCACGGTGCCGTCACGGGCAAGTTGCTGGATGGCGGCCTGGCCGGCGGCTCTCCCCGCGACGATGCCCGCCGCCTGAAAGACCTGGAACGCCGCCATGGTGACCTGGTGGACACGATCAACGCGTTGCCCTCCTTCGACAGCAATGACCTGGGCAGGCACGTGACCACCGAGGCACTCTACGAGGCCGCGCGGCGCATCCACACTGACCTGATCGATGGCCATCGCGGCCTGGAAGACCTGCTGCGCCAGATCAAGGAGCTGTCCCGCGACCGCAACCGGCGCAGCATGCTCCTGGAACTGCAGCGCGACGCCAATACCTCGGTCAGCAATTGGCTGCAGAACCTGCTGCACCTGGAGAAAGGACGCCTGGACCGCTTGATGGGGGAAGTTCGCATCGCCGCCATGGCCCTCAACCAGACCCCAGACCGCCTCGACCTGGTGGCACGCATCCGCGACACCCAGCAGCGCATGCTGCCGTTGCAGGACAGCATCAGCGTGCACATGGCCGAGCTGGCCGACTGGGCCAGACGCGAGCAGACACCGCGGCCGCGTTCAGTGGGCGAACATCAGCATACCCTGGACATGCTGAACGACCGCTTTTACCGTTACCGGCGCATCGACACCGTGCTCGATCTCACCCATGTGCTGGTCGACAACACCCCGGCGGGTTGGGAGCACCTGGTGCAACTGACGCGGCTGCGCGAGCGTTTCACCCGTGCGGTGCGCAACCACGATGACCTGCAGGACCTGCTCTCGCCACGCCAGCAGCGGCAGATTTTCACCACCTGCCTGAACCACGTGGTCGACTATCAGGACTTCATCGCGTCCACCAGTGTGCTGTACCCCGAATTCTATGACCTGACGCTCTACCCCCGGGCCATGCAGGCACTGGACACCATTATCGACAGCTACCGCACGCAACTGGCGCACCTGGACCAGCCAACCGGTACTGCCCAGCCGGCGCGGCCAAGCCCGACCAAACCACAACGGCCATCATCGCGCAGCGGGGCCCGACGTGCCTTCGAAACGCCGGACCACCTGCACTATGTGGCTGAAGAGGTGGACGACAGTGCCACGCTGGCCCGCTATACCCTGCAGCCCAACGAGCGCCTCTATACCCTGGACGGCGCCAACAACGCCAAGGAGCACTGGGCCATCGGCACCGACGGCCGCGGCCGCCATCTGAACCCCGCGCCCCAGCGGGCCGCCCAGGTCCGTGACCGCCAGCGTGAGCTGGAACAGGGGCAGGCGCTGCTGAAGGACATAGACCGGCAGATTCAAACGGCAGAAGGCTACATCAACTACAGCCCGCGCAACCTGGAACATACCTACCAGGCCCTGGCCCAACGGCTTCGCGACCAGGCCACGCGGGTGCGGGAGTTGGCCCCCGAAGACTCGCTGATCGAGTCGCTGACCACCAAGGCCTCGGACCTCGACGCCGCAGGGCTCAGGCGGCGCCTGCAGACCACCCTGGCCTGGGCCACCCCGCAGGCCGGCGACCTGGATTTCCTGCTAGCCCAAGGCCGAGTGGCCATCGTCGACAAGGGCCGCTTGCCGGGCGGGGTCGATGCCGAAGACTTCGTTGTCGAATACGAAATCCGCGACCTTGGCCAGCAGCCGCCCAGGGCGCTGTGGTACGCCCATTTCCATTACCCCCGGGGGGCCACGGGCTTTGACGGCTTCACCGTGGCGCATATCAAGTTGGCGCGCCAACGCAGCCTGGGCAAGCAATGGCAGGCCGCCCAGGGCAATGAAGCACTGATCCACCGCGGGGCCCTCGGCAGGGCCCAGGCCGAGCAGCACTTCAAACCGCTGTTCAACACCGCCGCGCCAGCTTAGCGGCCCTGATCGACCGCCGCGTCGGGCGCCCTGCCCGGCGCGGCGTCAACGAAAGTCGCGGCTGCGGGTGTCCAGCCCGTCCAGCAGGCCGCTGAGGTCGGTGAGCTTGCCGGCGATCACATGCCGCACGCCGCTCTCGCACTCCAGCCGGCCGTGCACCTGCATCAGTTGCGAGCCCACCAGTGCCTTGCGCTGACGCTGGGCAAGGTCGTTCCACACCACCACGTTGATCATGCCGAACTCGTCTTCCAGGGTGACGAAAATCACCCCGCTGGCGGTCTGCGGGCGCTGGCGCCCCGTGACCAGGCCGCTGACGCTGACATGGCGGCCATGCTCGACGTTCATCAAGTCCTGAGAGCTGCGACAGCGCAAACGTGCCAACTGTGGGCGCAGCAAGGTCAGCGGATGAGGCCCCAGGGTGGTGCCGACCGTGGCGTAGTCGGCCACCAGGTTCTCGCCGACGCTGGGTACCGGCAGCGCCACCGGTGTGTCCCGGCGGCTGGGCAGGTCGGCGAACAGCGGCAGTTGCGCCTCGACGCTGGCCACTTCCCAGCGCGCGCGAAAACGGTCGCCGGCCAGGCCCTGCAGGGCGTCGGCATCGGCCAGCAAGGCGCGGGCGCGGTTGTCCAGGCCGGCGCGCAGGCACAGGTCACTGACGTCGCTGAACGGCTGCCGGGCCCGTACCTGTTCGATGCGCAAGGCGTCTTCCTGACGAAAACCGCGGATCATCCGCAGGCCCAGGCGAATGGCCGGCTGCCCTTCCCCGCTGGGCTCCAGTGTGCAGTCCCAGTCGCTGTGGCGCACGTCCACGGCACGGGTCTGCAACTGGTGACGGCGGGCGTCCTGCAACAGCTGGTCGGGGCTGTAGAAGCCCATGGGCCAGCTGTTGATCAGCGCACAGGTAAAGGCCGCCGGTTCATGGCATTTGAGCCAGCAACTGGCGTAGGTCAGCAGCGCGAAGCTGGCCGCATGGGACTCGGGGAAGCCATAGCTGCCAAAGCCCTTGATCTGCTCGAAGATCTTCTGTGCGAAGGCTTCGCTGTAACCATTGCGCAGCATGCCCTGGGTCAGGCGCACCTGGTGCGGCTCCAGGCCACCATGGCGCTTCCAGGCGGCCATGGAACGGCGCAACTGGTCGGCCTCGCCGGGGCTGTAGTCGGCGGCGACGATGGCCAGCTCCATCACCTGTTCCTGGAACAGCGGCACGCCCAGGGTCCGCTCGAAGACCTTCTTCAGCGCCTCGGAGGGATAGACCACCGGTTCTTCCCTGTTGCGCCGGCGCAGGTAGGGGTGAACCATGTCGCCCTGGATCGGCCCCGGCCGCACGATGGCCACCTGAATGACCAGATCATAGAAAGTCCTTGGCCGCAGCCGTGGCAACATGGCCATCTGCGCTCGCGACTCGATCTGGAACACCCCCACGGTGTCGGCCCGGCTGATCATGGCGTAGGTGCGCTCGCACTCGGCCGGAATGCTCGCCAGGGTCAGTTCGCGGCCACTGTAGCGGCGCAGCAGTTCGAAACTGCGCCGCAGGGCGCTGAGCATGCCCAGGGCCAGCACGTCGACCTTGAGCAGCCCCACGGCGTCCAGGTCGTCCTTGTCCCACTGGATGATGGTGCGGTCGGCCATGGCGGCGTTCTCCACCGGCACCAGGGTGTCCAGCGGGTACTCGCTGATGACAAAGCCGCCCGGGTGCTGGGACAGGTGGCGTGGAAACCCCATCAACTCACTGGTCAGTGCCAGCACCCGGCGCAGCACCGGGCTGTCGGCGTCGAAGCCGGCCTCGTCGAGGCGGTCCACGGGGGGCACGCGGTCACTGTAGCGGCCCACGCAGTCAGCCAGGGCGTTGACCTGGTCCGGTGGCAGGCCCAGGGCCTTGGCCACATCGCGAATGGCCCCGGCCCCCCGGTAGCTGCTGGCAACGGCCGTGAGGGCCGCGCGGCGCCGGCCATAACGGTTGAAGACGTACTGCAGCACCTCTTCGCGGCGGTCATGTTCGAAGTCGACGTCAATGTCCGGTGGCTCGTTGCGCTCCTTGGAGATGAAGCGTTCGAACAGCATGTTCATGCGTGCCGGGTCCAGCTCGGTGATACCCAGGGCAAAACACACCACCGAGTTGGCCGCCGAGCCGCGGCCCTGACAGAGAATCTGCCGTTCGCGGGCAAAGCGCACGATGTCGTGCACGGTCAGGAAATAGCTCTCGTAGCCCAGCTCGATGATCAGCGCCAGTTCCTTGTCGATCTGCGCCCGGGCCTGGGGCGTGGGCCCCTGGGGCCAGCGCCAGCGCATGCCGCGCTCGGTCAGCTCGCGCAACCACTGGCCAGCGGTGTGGCCATCAGGCACCAGTTCACGCGGGTACTGGTACTTGAGCTGGCCCAGGTCAAACGTGCAGCGCCGGGCAATATGGACCGACTCGTCCAACAAGGCCTGGGGGTAGCATTCAGCCAGGGCCGCCAGGGGCCGCAGGTGCCGTTCGCCATTGGCGAACAGGTGCTGCCCGGCCTCGGCCACGGTGCAGTGATGGCGGATGGCGGTCATGGTGTCCTGCAATGCGCGGCGGCCGCGGGCGTGCATGTGCACGTCGCCGCTGGCCACGGCCGGCAGCTTCAACTGCGCGGCCAGGGCCAGCAGTTCCTGCAGGCGCCGGGCGTCGTCGGGGCCGCGGTGCAGTTGCACGCTTAGCCACAGACGGTCGCCGAACACCCCACGCAGCCAATGGCCCGGGGCCAGGTCGCGGGGGTTGTCGGGCAGCCACAGGGCCAGCAGGCCATCCAGCGGCACCTGGGCGAAGTCCTCGCGCAACACCTGGTACTCGCCCTTGGCGGCCCGACGCCGGGCCAGGGTGACCAACTGGCAGAGGCTCTGGTAACCGGCCAGGTTTTCCACCAGCAAGACCACCTTCGGACCGTTGTCGATGCGCATTTCGCTGCCGACGACCAAGGGCAGCCCACAGGCCTTGGCGGCCTGCCAGGCACGCACGATACCGGCCAAGGTGCATTCATCGGTGATGGCCAGGGCCTGATAGCCATGGCGCCTGGCGCGCTCGCACAGTTCCTGGGCGCTGGAGGCACCGCGCTGGAAGCTGAAGTTGGACAGGCAGTGCAGTTCGGCGTAGCCCAGGCTCATGCGAACCAGCCCTGGAGCCACAGGCGGCCCTGCTCGCCCACGGCTTCATAGGCCCAGGCGCGCTGGCCGCTGGCAGTCTCCACCAGGTAATAATCGCGGCGCACGTCGCCACCGTCCCACCACCCCGACTCGATGCGCTCGGGGCCGGCCAGCACGCGAATGTCGCCGTCAGTCCAGGCCAGGGGCTCGGCCAGCAGCCAGCCGGGGCGCGCCGGGCGCTCACCGGCCGCCAGGGTCTTGGGCAATGCCTGCGGCACCCAGGCGCGTTCGGGGCGATGGTCTGCGCGGGCTCCCAGGCCGTTGACGGCATCGTCGCCCAGGCGTGCCCGCAAGCGTTCGCGCAACTGTTCCCAGGGCTGGGACTGCTGCGGGCGGGCGTCGAACAGGGCCAGGTGGCTGGGCACGAAACGCGGCAGGTCACGGGCCACCAGGCGCACGTTGCGCACCGGGCGCTTGACCTGCACCGGCTCCAGGCGCCCGCGCGCCAGTTCAAAGAGCATGCCGGGGTCGCGCTCGGCGCCCAGCAGGCCCACGGGCACCAGGGTGTCCTCGCCTTCGGCGTGCTCCAGGTGCAGGGTGAAGCGCTGCACGCCACTGTCGCGCCCGCCCAGGTAGGCGGCCAGGTCGTTGATCAGGCGACGCAGGGGGAACAGCAAGGCCTGATGGGATTCCACGTCGAAATTCAGCTCGATGCGCTGCTCGAAAAAGTCTGGCGGGGTATAGAACGCCAGGGCCTGGGGGCGCAGGCCGTCGAGGGTGTCCAGGTGCAGCAGGTCGCCAGCGCCAAAGCGCCGGGCCAGGGTGTCACGGGGCAAGGCCCGCACCTGGCCGAAGCTGCGCAGGCCCATGCGCGCGAAGGCCGTGGCGGTGTCCCGGGGCAACCCCAGGCGCTCGATGGACAAGGGCGCCAGGGCTGTCGGCAAGGCCTTGGGCTCCAGCACCGCCAGGCCGTCATGGGCATTGGCCAGCATGCGCGCGGCCACAGGGTTGGGGGCCAGGGTAATGCGGTGGCTGAAGCCCAGGGCCTTGAGCTCGTCACGCAGCCGTGTCTCGAACTTCGGCCAGGGGCCGAACAGGCCCAGGCTCGACTGCACCTCCAGCAACAGGGCGCGGGGGTAATGCAGGCTGACCTGGGAGCTGAAACGGTAGGCCCAGGCGGCGAGAAACTGCTGGCACTGGTCGATGTCGGCCGGGTCATGGGCCAGGGTGGCAAAGTCACGGCTCAGGGCATGGGCAGCGGTCAGCGTCTGCCCGGGGCGCAACCCCAACGCCTTGGCCGCCGGGTTGACCGCCTGCAACACACGGCGCTGGGCCGGGCCGCTGATCAGGGCCAGTGGCGCGTCGGGGTCTTCACGGCGCCGCCGAGCGCTGTCCAGCGCCAATTGCGGAAACAGGATACAGGCCCAGAGCATGGCGACCTCAGGCGCTGAACGCCAGAGGCGCGGCCGGGGCCAGGCCACCGCGGCATTTGAGCACGCGCAATTGCGCCGGGCGCAGGTCGATGGCGATACGCAGGGCCGCCGGCGAAGGGTTGTTGGCGGCCTGCCGGGGGCGGCAGGCGAAGCCCAAGGTCTGGCCGGTCTCGGCGGCTACCTGCAAACGCCGCAGGGCACGGTCATCGGCCTTGTCCGGCCAGCACAGCACCGCGGCGCAACTGCCCGAGCGCAGGCACTGCTCGGCGGCCCACAAGGCCTCGTTGCCCCGGGCTTCGATGATCGCCAGTTGACGCAGGTCGACCCCGGCCGTTTCCCAGGCCGCCGGGTAGGGAATGAAAGGCGGCGCCACCAGCACGATGCGTTCGCCGGCCTGGCTCAGGCGCGCCAGGGTTGGCCACAGCAGGCGCAGCTCGCCACTGCCGGCGCTGGGCAACAGGATTTCGCTGAGGGCCGAAGGCGGCCAGCCACCACTGGGCAGGGCACGGTCCAGGGCAGCATGGCCCGTGGGCTGGGTGGCCACGGGCTGGGCCTGGGCACGGCCCTTCCACACCCGCCGCTCGTCGAGCAGGCCATCGAGGCTGACCACCGCGCCCATCAGCGACGCACCAGGCCGCAGAAGATGCCTTCGATCACCAGTTCCTGCTCGGCGTCGATGACAATGGGTTCATAGGCCGGGTTGCGTGGCATCAATCGCACGCTGTCGCGGTTCAGTTCCAGGCGCTTGATGGTCACCTCGCCGTCCAGGCGAGCTACCACGATCTGACCGTTGCGGGCATCATGCTGGCGCTTCACGCCCACCAGGTCACCGTCGAGGATGCCGTCGCCGATCATCGAGTCGCCGGCCACCTGCAGGAGAAAGTCCGGCGTGCGGGCGAACATTCGCGCATCGAACACCAGGTGGTCGTGCACGCCCACGTCAGGGTCGATAGGCCGCCCCGCCGCCACCCGGCCCAGCACCGGAATCTCCAGCACCTCGGGGCGGCGCTGATGCCGCGCCAGGCGAATGCCCCGCGCCTGGTTGGGCGTGACGTCGATGAAACCAGCCTCGGTCAAGGCCACGATATGCTTGCGCGCCACACTGCGCGAGGCAAACCCGAAGGCCTCGCTGATTTCCGCCAGGCTCGGCGGCTGGCCGTGATCGGCAATGCGGTCACGGATGAAAGTGAGTATGGCGGCGCGTTTTGGGGATAAAGTAGTCATGGAGTACATTTGTACTCCACGTGAGTTGACGGCGCAAGCTGAAAGCGGCGAGTGGTCGGGAGGGCGGTCGGTTTTGGGTGCAGGTCGTTGATTTGATCAGCGTTTTCAGGCCCGATTTCCCCTCAAACCCCCTCCAGAACCCCCGTCACCTCCGCCGACAACTCCACCTCCACCGCTGCCAGATTCTCCCGCAAATGCCCCACCGACAAAGTCCCGGGTATCAGCAGAATATTCGCCGAACGTTGCAGCAACCACGCCAACGCCACCTGCATGGGCGTAGCCCCCAACCGCCGGGCCACTTCATCCAGCTTCGACGACTGCAACGGCGTGAACCCGCCCAAGGGGAAAAACGGCACATAGGCGATGCCATCCGCCGCCAACGTATCGATCAACGCATCATCGTCACGGTGCACCAGGTTGTAGTGGTTCTGCACGCATACCACCGGTGCGATCGCGCGCGCCTGGGCCACTTGCGCCGCCGAGACATTGCTCACCCCCAGGTGGCGGATCAGGCCCTGTTGCTGCAGCTCAGCCAGAACGGTGAATGGCGCCTCTATAGAGGACTCGTCCGGCGAATGCAGGTTGCCCCAGGCACGCATGTTCACTACTTCCAGCACATCCAGCCCCAGATGGCGCAGGTTGCTGTGCACCGCGTCGATCAGTTCCTGGCGGCTGTCGGCACGCAGCCAGGCGCCGTCGTCACCCCGGCGGGCGCCCACCTTGGTGACGATCACCAGGTCTTGCGGGTACGGCGCCAGGGCTTCGCGGATCAACCGGTTGGTGACGTAGGGGCCGTAGAAATCGCTGGTATCGATATGGTTGACCCCGGCCTCCAGGGCCGCGCGCAATACCGCCAACGCTGCGCCATGGTCCTTCGGCGGGCCGAATACCTGCGGGCCGGCCAGTTGCATGGCGCCATAGCCCATGCGGTTGACGGTGCGGTGGCCCAGCGTGAAAGACGATGTGGTCATGGGTAGATCCTCGGTGGGTAGGCCACTGACTATAGGCATTGACCGAGTGTGTGAAAATACAGTGGAATCGGCACAGCCCGTACGGATGAGCGCACAATGAACAACAACCTGCAGGACCTGTTTGCCTTCCACGCCGTGGTCCAGGCGGGTGGCTTTCGTGAAGGCGCCCGTGCCAGCGGCAAGTCGGCGTCAAGCCTGAGCGACGCGGTGCGACGCGCCGAGGCACGGCTTGGCGTACGGCTGCTGAACCGCACCACCCGCAGCGTGGCCCCCACCGAGGCCGGTGCCCGACTGCTGGAACGCCTGGTACCCGCGCTGGCCGAGGTGGAGGCCGCCCTGGACGTGGTCAACGGTTTTCGCGAGCGCCCCAGCGGCACCCTCAAGCTCAACGTGCCCCTGAGCGCGGCGCGGCTGGTGCTGCCCGGTATCCTCACGCCATTCCTCAACGCCTTTCCCGAGATCAAGGTGGAGGTCATCGTCGAGGAAAGCTTCGTCGACATCCTGGCCGCTGGCTGCGACGCCGGCATCCGTTACGACGAGCGGCTGGAACAGGACATGATTGCCGTGCCCATCGGCCCGCGCACCCAGCGCTTCGCCACCGCTGCCGCCCCGGCCTACCTGAACACCCATGGCCGCCCTGCCCACCCGCGCGAACTGCTGGACCATGCCTGCCTGCGCGGGCAGTTCAGCAGCGGCCTGATGCCGGCATGGGAGTTCGAGCGGGACGGCGAAGTGGTGCGGGTCGAGCCCACCGGGCCGTTGAAAGTGCGCATCGGTGGCGCCGTCGACCTGGCGGTGGATGCTGCGGTGCAAGGACTGGGGGTTATTCACCTGTTCGAGGACTGGCTTGCGCCCTACCTGGCCAGCGGCGCGCTGGAGCCCGTGCTGGAGCCCTGGTGGCAGACGTTCAGCGGGCCGTTCCTATATTACCCGGGGCGGCGGCATCTGCCGGCGGCGTTGAAGGCGTTCATCGGGTTTGTACGGTAAAGCGCCGCACGGGCGGCGCTCGACATTCAAGAACGCCAAAAACATCAGGTCATGCACCTGGCAGCCCTGACGCCACCACCCTCCCCGTGCGAATCGACTCCAACGCACAATCCGCCAACTGCAGCGCATACAACCCGTCCCGCACCCCGGTGGGCAACGCCGTGCCCGCCGTCAGCGCCTGGATAAACGCGCCCAGCTCATTGCGGTACGCCTCGGCATACCGCTCCAGGAAAAAATGCTGCAACGGCTCCAGCGCCTCGGTGTGTTCGGCATTCCAGTGGCGCAGCGTACTGGGCCGGTGGTTATCGGTCAGCAGCACGCCCAAGGCGCCAGAGACTTCCACCCGCTGGTCATAGCCATACACGGCCTGTCGGCAGCAGTTGATATGGCATTGCTTGCCGGAGGCGGTACGCAGCAGCACCATCACGCTGTCGAAATCATCGATTTCCTCAAGGCTGGGGTCCACCAGGCGGCTGGCGATGGCGCTGACCTGCGTGGGCTCTTCGCCCAACAGGTGGCGCGCGGTGTCGAAGTCGTGAATGGTCATGTCCCGCAGGATGCCGCCGGAGTGAGCCAGGTATTCACGCGGTGCCAGGCCCGGGTCGCGGCTGGTGATGATCACCTGGCGCACCGCACCGATCTGCCCGGCATCGATACCCTGGCGCAGGCGCAGCATGTCCGGGTCGAAGCGGCGGTTGAAACCCAGCATCACCCGCCCGCCCTGGCGCTCGACATTGTCGGCAGCGGCGCGGGCTTTGGCGATATCCAGGTCAATGGGTTTTTCACACAGCACCGCCTTGCCGCGCGTCACGGCCGCCAGCATCAGGTCGATGTGGGTGTCGGTGGGCGTGCCGATCACCACGGCGTCGATGTCGTCGCGCGCCAGGGCGGCATTGCAATCGTAGACAGCCTCGCAGCCCAGTTGGGCGCTCAGGGCATCGACCCCGGCGCGCCAGGGGTCGGCGACCAGCACCAGGGTGGCATCAGGGTGGGCAGCGACGTTGGCGGCATGGATGGTGGCGATGCGGCCAGCACCGAGAACAGCGACTCTAAGCATGATCGAACTCCTGGGATTGTTGTTGTACAGGGAAACGACTGCGTGAATCAGTAGGGCAAATTGAACGGCGTGACGATCTGCACCTGGGAGGGCGCAATGGGCCCGGTTTTCCATAGCCGGTGAAACTGCAGGATGTGCAGGAACACATGACGGGCATCGATCTGCAGGTTGTGGTCGATGATCGCCGCGATTTTTTCCTCGGCCAGCAACTGGCGGTTCTCTTCGTCCAGGTCGTGCCCAATGAACACGTCCAGCGCCCGCCCCCGGGCGGCGAAGGCGTCGACGATGGCACGGTTGCCGCCGCCCACGCTGTACACCGCCCGAAGCCCCGGGTGCTGGTCCAGCGCTGCGCAGACCCGCTCGAAGGTGCGTGGGTAAACCCCGTAACCACCGCTGATGTCCAGCACTTGCAAATACGGCGCCCGGGCACGCAGCCACATGCGAAAGCCCATCTCGCGTTCTTCCTCGCCGCGAAATAGCTCGCTGCCGATCACCACTGCCACGTCCTGGGGCTGTGCCGGCAACCAGCGCGACAACAGGTAGGCAGCGGTCTGGCCGGCGGTGCGGTTATCCATGCCGACATAGCCGATGCGATCGCTATGGGGCAAGTCGGTGACGAGGGTGACCACCGGGATACCGGCGGCGGCCAGTTGCTTGACCGCCAGGTTGACCGCTGGCTCGTCGGCGGCCTTGAGTACCACCCCCTGGCTGCCGGTGGCCAGGCAACGCAGCAGTTGATCGTGCATGGCCTGGGGTTCGATTTCCTCGAACAGGTGGAAGCGCGGGGCGATACGAAACGGCGCCAGGCTGCCCAGTTGCGCAGTGATCGCGGCCTGCACGGCCGCACTGAAGCGCCGGGGCGTGTGCATGATCACGTCGATATGAAAGGTACGCCCCACCGCCAGGCCATTTTTCTCTTGGGCCTCGAGCTCGTCCAGGGCCTGCTCGATACGCCGGTGGGTCTGGTAATGCACGCTGCCGCGCTGGTGCAGCACGCGGTCGACGGTGGCTTTGCTGACCCCCGCCTGGGTGGCCAGTTGCTTGATGGAGAAGTGTTTGGCGCGTTCTAGCATGGGGTCGAGCCTGAGGTTTTTATGAGGTCTTTTCGGGCTTTTACGAGGTAATGGCAATGCTAGTCTCAGTTTCGCCAGGCGTCGAGGCGCCCGGCCTGCAAAGCCCATAACAAAAAACCTCAGGAGAACCTCATGACCTCAACCGACCTCGCCACGTCCTTCACGGGCCAGTATTTTGTGGTCACTGGCAGCACCCAGGGCCTGGGGGCGGCCGTGGCTCGCACCCTGGCCAACCGCGGTGCCGCCGGGCTGATCATCTGCGGGCGCCGCGCCGATCAGGGCCAGGCCCAGGTTCGAGCGTTGGCAGCCCTGGACTGCCAGGCCCATTTCGTTCAGGCCGACCTTGAGCAAGTGGCCGACTGCCGTGCGGTGATCGCCGCGGCCCGCACCCACTTTGGCACCCTGCACGGGCTGGTCAACTGCGCTGGCATGTCGGACCGTGGCACCATCCTCGACACTTCGCCGGAACTGTTCGACCGCCTGTTCGCCGTCAACGTGCGCGCGCCGTTCTTCCTCATGCAGGAGGCCATCAAGCTGATGATCAGCCAGAAGGTGGCAGGCGCCATCGTCAATATCCAGAGCGTGACCGGCCACGGCGGCCAGTCGTTTCTCACCGCCTACGCAGCGTCCAAGGGCGCTTTGGCCATCCTCAGCAAGAACGTGGCGTTCAGCGCCCTGCACAACCGCATCCGGGTCAACGGCCTGAACATCGGTTGGATGGACACCCCCCATGAAGACGAGATCCAGCGCCACTACCACGGCGCCCAGGACGGCTGGCTGCAGGCGGCCGAACAGGCGCAGCCCTTCGGGCGCCTGCTCAAGCCTGAGGAAGTGGCCCAGAGCGTGGCATTCCTGCTGTCTGGCGAGTCGGGGATGATGACCGGTGCCATCATCGACCTGGAGCAAGGTGTGCTCGGCTGCGGCGACGGCGGCAGCCCGCGCCCCGCACAGCCCTTGCACCTGGCGGAGGGTGAATGATGAGCGACGCCTTCGTCCGCGCCGACGCCGTGCGCCTGCAAGACTTCAGCCTGTTGTGCGAACAGCAGGCCCGACGCGAACACTACCCCCTCTGCGCTGAGGTGCAGGCCAATGTGCCGATCTATGAAGGCCACCGCCTGCGCACAAGCGACCGCCAAGCGGTGCTCAATGAACTGCACCGCGTGTTCAGCCAGGGCCCCGGCGTGCTCGTGGTGCGCCAAGGCTTCTACGACCCCGCGGTCATCGACCGCCACAGCGCCGTGTTCGAAGCCATCTTCGCCACGGAAGCCGAGGCTGGCGTGGCGGCTGACCACTTCGCCAAGGCGGGCAGCAACGGCCGCATCTGGAACGCCCTGCAAAAGGCAGCCCTGTGCTCACCCGCCTCGTTCGTGGAGTACTATGCCAACCCCCTGCTCGGGCTGATCGCCGAAGCCTGGCTGGGCCCGGACTTCCAGGTCACCGCGCAGGTCAACGTGGTTCGCCCCGGTGGCCAGGCCCAACAGCCGCACCGCGACTACCACCTGGGGTTCCAGACCGAGGAGGTGGTGCAACGCTACCCTCTGCCCCTGCACGTGCTGTCCCAATACCTGACCCTGCAGGGCGCCGTAGCCCACACCGACATGCCACTGGCCAGCGGCCCGACCCAGTTGCTACCGTTTTCCCAGCAATACCCCCTGGGCTACCTGGCTTGGCGCCGCCCTGACTTTATCGACTATTTCCAGCAACACGCCGTGCAATTGCCGCTGGCCAAAGGTGACCTGCTGTTCTTCAACCCGGCGCTGTTCCATGCCGCTGGCAGCAACCACACGGCCGACCTGCACCGCATGGCAAACCTGCTGCAGATCAGCTCGGCCTTTGGCAAACCCATGGAAACCCTGGACCGCCAGCGCATGATGCTCGCCCTGTACCCCCACCTGCTGCAACAGGCCACAGACCACTTGCTGGACGCCGAGAGCCTGGCCGCCGTGGTGGCCTGCTGCGCCGACGGTTATGCCTTTCCCACCAACCTGGACACCGACCCGCCGCTGCACGGCCTTGCACCACAGACCGGCCAACAGTTGATGGTACAGGCGCTGCAAGAGCGCTGGCCCTATGAAACTTTCGCCGAGCGCGTGGCACGGCAGAGCGCCAAGCGCCGGGCCTGAGGCCCCTTCAAGGTTATTCAAAAACAACAACAAGACCGGAGCACCACCATGAAAAAGCAACTGCTCGCCCTGCTGTTCGCCGCAGCCCTCTCCCCCCTGGCCCTGGCCGATGTGCGCATTGGCGTCAGCATCGCCCAGGTCGATGATGTGTTCCTGGCGCAGATGCGCGACTACATGGCGGCCCATGCCAAGCAACTGCCCGGCGTGACCCTGCAGTTCGAGGATGCCCAGGGCGATGTGGTGCGCCAGCTCAACCAGGTGCAGAACTTCACCAGCCAGGGGGTGGACGCGATCATCGTCAACCCGGTGGACACCGCCGCCACGGCCAAGATCACCGACGACGCCCAGAAGGCCCACATTCCCCTGGTGTACGTGAACCGCCGGCCCGACGGCGACCAGTTGCCGCCGGGGGTCGGCTACGTCGGCTCGGATGAGGTCAAGGCCGGCGAGATGCAGATGCGCTACCTGGCCGACAAGATGGGCGGCAAAGGCAACCTGGCGATCATGCTCGGCCTGCTCTCCAACAACGCGACACACAACCGTACCCTGGGGGTAAAGACCGTGCTCAAGGACTACCCCAACATCCACGTGGTGGAAGAACAGACCGCCGACTGGCAGCGCAGCAAGGCCATGGACCTGATGAACAACTGGATTGTGTCCGGGAAGAAAATCGACGCCGTGGCGGCCAACGCTGACGAAATGGCCATTGGCGCCGCCATGGCCATCCGCCAGGCCGGCCTGGAGCCGGGCAAGGATATCCTGGTAGGCGGCAGCGACGGCGGGGCAGCGGGCCTGGAAGCGATCAAACGTGATGAACTGGCGGTCACCGTGTACCAGGACAACAAGGGCCAGGCCACCGGCTCCATCGACCTGGCGTTACAGATGGTGCGCAAGCAGCCCTACGAGGCGGAACTGACCATTCCTTACCAATTGATCACCAAAGCCAACTATCAGGATTTCGTCAACCCGTAAGGGCCTGATGACCCGCCGCCCCCCGGCACTGCGGTATGCCTGGCACAGCGTATGAAGCGTGACGCGGCCAGGTCCGTACGAAAAATCAGGTGACGGTAAGGTGAGGCGGTTCAACACCCCTCACCCCCGCGGCCGAAGCCCATTGAGAATCAGCCCCTGCACATTCCCCAACACCTCCTGGAAAAACACCGGGTCACTCAACCCCTTCCCCGTCAACGCCGCCACCTGGCTGGCGAAGTCGGCGTAATGCTGAGTGGTGGCCCACAGGGAAAAGATCAGATGGTGCGGTTCGATGGCCGCCAACTGGCCGGCATCGATCCAGGCCTGGATCACCTTCACCTTGCTGTCCACCAGCTCGCGCAGCGGCTCCTGCAATTCCTTGAGCAGCAACGGCGCGCCCTGGACGATCTCCAGGCAGAACAGCCGCGACTCGGCCGGGTGGTCGCGGGACAGTTCCAGCTTGATGCGGATGTAATCGCCGATGGCCTGTACCGGGTCCTGCTCGGCGCTGAAGCCGCGCAAGGGGCGCAACCACACGTCCAGCAGTTGGCGCAGCACGCTCAGGTACAACTCGTCCTTGCTGCTGAAGTAGTACAACAGGTTGGTCTTGGACACGTCGGCCAGGCTCGCGACCTGGTCCAGGCTGGTGCCATGCACGCCGAAACGGGAGAACAGTTGCAGGGCAGCGTCCAGGATCACCGCACGCTTGCCTTCCACCAACCGGTGGCGACGCTTGAGGGTGGAGGCGCTGGGCGTACGCGGCGTCTTGGCCGGGGCAGCGGGTTCTTTCTTCACACGGGCATCCTGTAACCGACGGAAAAACAGTCGCACTTTACCGCGCGCGCCGTCAGAGGCAACTACCCCGCTACGCCCCAACCCCGTGCAGCGTGCACAAACCAGGTGCTCCAGCACAGACCAATTGGTCCGTCATAAATTACAACCCATTGTTTACAAGAACAAAAACAAAGATGGCCTGGTTAGTGCAAGTGCCATGGGGTCTTTTCCCGCCCCGTGCAAGAGGATCACCCATGGACGTTGGAATCTTCATCCCCATCGGCAACAACGGCTGGCTGATTTCCACCACAGCCCCCCAGTACAAGCCTACCTTCGAGCTGAACAAGACTATCGTGCAGAAGGCCGAGCACTACGGGTTCGACTTTGCCCTGTCGATGATCAAGCTGCGTGGCTTCGGCGGCAAGACCGAATTCTGGGAGCACAACCTGGAATCCTTCACCCTGATGGCGGGCCTGGCCGCGGTTACCTCGCGCATCCAGTTGTTCGCCACCGCCGCCACCCTGACCCTGCCCCCGGCCATTGTCGCGCGCATGGTCAGCACGATCGACTCGATCTCCGGCGGGCGCTTTGGCGTCAACCTGGTGACGGGCTGGCAGAAGCCTGAATACGAGCAGATGGGCCTGTGGCCCGGCGATGAATTCTTCCATACCCGCTACGCCTACCTGGCTGAATACGCCCAGGTGCTGCGCGAACTGTGGAGCACCGGGCACAGCGACCTCAAGGGCGAATACTTC
Source organism: Pseudomonas sp. RIT-To-2 (assembly GCF_029623465.1). Taxonomy (NCBI): domain Bacteria; kingdom Pseudomonadati; phylum Pseudomonadota; class Gammaproteobacteria; order Pseudomonadales; family Pseudomonadaceae; genus Pseudomonas; species Pseudomonas sp. RIT-To-2. The sequence goes on from NZ_JAPYKM010000007.1 coordinate 71,985, forward strand.
ACCATGGACGATTGTCGAGTCAGCCCCAAGCCCCAGGCCGACGTGAAAGTGATCTGTGCGGGGCAGAGCGATGCCGGCATGGCCTTTTCGTCGCAGTACGCCGACTACAACTTCTGCTTCGGCAAGGGGGTCAATACCCCTACCGCCTTCGCGCCCACCGCCGAGCGCCTTATCCAGGCCAATGCGAAAACCGGCCGCGATGTCACGTCCTGCGTGCTGTTCATGATCATCGCCGCCGACACCGACGAGCAGGCCCGCGAGCGCTGGGAGCTGTACAAGGCAGGCGCCGACCAGGAGGCCATCGCCTGGCTGGCCGACAAGGGCGCGGCTGACCAGAGCCCCGGCTCGAACATGCGCCAGATGGCCGACCCGACCTCGGCGGTGAACATCAACATGGGTACGCTGGTGGGCTCCTGGAGCAGTGTGGCAAAAATGCTCGACGAGGTGGCCACGGTGCCCGGCACCCAAGGCGTGATGCTGACCTTCGATGATTTCGTGCAAGGGGTGGAAGACTTCGGCGAAAAGATTCAGCCGCTGATGACCAGCCGCCAGCACATCAACCTGCTCAAGGAAACCGCCTGATGAACGCCCCCGCCCCTTTCAGCGGCTACGCCCTGCCGGCTGACCCGCTACCCGCCCGTACGTTGCCCGCACGCCCGGAAGCGTTGAGCCTGAAGGCCAGCGAAACGGCGCTGGTGGTGGTCGACATGCAAAATGCCTACGCCAGCCTGGGGGGTTACCTGGACCTGGCCGGGTTCGACGTCAGCAGCACCGGCCCGGTGATCGCCAACATTCAGAAGGCCCTGGCCACGGCACGTGCCGCCGGCATGCCGGTGGTGTTCTTCCAGAACGGCTGGGACGCCGAGTACGTGGAAGCCGGCGGCCCCGGCTCGCCCAACTGGCACAAGTCCAACGCCCTGAAAACCATGCGTCAGCGCCCCGAGCTGCATGGCACGCTGCTGGCCAAAGGTGGCTGGGACTACCAGTTGGTGGACGAGCTGCAACCGCAGCCTGGCGATATTCTGGTGCCCAAGACCCGCTACAGCGGCTTCTTCAACACCAATTTCGACAGCCTGATGCGCAGCCGCGGCATTCGCAACCTGGTGTTCACCGGCATCGCCACCAACGTGTGCGTGGAATCCACCCTGCGCGATGGTTTTTTCCTGGAGTACTTCGGCGTGGTACTGGCAGACGCCACCCACCAGGCCGGCCCGGCCTTCGCCCAGCAGGCGGCGTTGTTCAATATCGAGACGTTCTTCGGCTGGGTGTCCAGCGTCGAGGATTTCTGCACCACCTTCGCCACGGCCAGTGCCTGAGAGGAATTCGACCATGAGCAAGAAAGCCATTATCCCCGCGGGCACCGGCGTGCCCATCGCCCCCTTCGTCCCGGGCTCCCTGGCCGACGGCATCCTGTATGTCTCCGGCACCTTGCCGTTCGACAAGGACAACAATGTGGTGCACGTGGGCGATGCCGCCGCCCAGACGCGCCATGTGCTGGAGACCATCAAGGGTGTGGTGGAGACGGCCGGTGGCAGCCTCGACGACGTCACCTTCAACATGATCATGCTGCGCGACTGGGCTGACTATGCCGCCATCAACGGGGTGTACGCCGAATACTTCGCCGGGGAAAAACCGGCCCGCTATTGCATCCAGTGCGGCCTGGTGAAACCGGACGCGCTGATCGAAATCGCGAGCATCGCCCACGTCGGCTAAGGATATTCATACCATGTACTACGAATGGCTGGGTCGAAGCGACCCACACGCACCGGTGCTGGTACTCAGCTCCGGCCTTGGGGGCTCCGCGCGTTTCTGGGGCCCGCAACTGACTGAGCTGGGCGAGCGTTTTCGCGTACTGGTGTACGACCACGCCGGCAGCGGCCGCAGCCCGGCCACCCTGCCCGAGGGCTACAGCATCGCCACCATGGCCGCCGAACTGCTGGCCCTGCTTGACCAGCTGGAGGTCAGCCACTGCCACTTCATGGGCCATGCCCTGGGCGGGCTGGTGGGGCTGGAACTGGCGCTGCAGCGCCCGGCGCTGTTGCGCAGCCAGGTACTGGTCAACGCCTGGAGCAGCCCCAACCCCCACAGCGCGCGCTGCTTCGCGGTACGCAAGAACCTGCTCAACCATAGTGGCCCGGCGGCCTACGTGCAGGCCCAGGCACTGTTCCTCTACCCCGCCGACTGGATCGCCGCCAACAGCGCCCAACTGGCCGAGGATGACGCCCATGCCCTGGCGCACTTCCCGGACCCCGCCAACCTGCTCAAGCGCATCGCGGCCCTGCAGGCGTTCAACGTCGACGCCCACCTTGCCCAGATCCATACCCCAACGTTGCTGCTGGCCAACCGTGACGACATGCTGGTGCCCTGGCAGCGCTCCCGGGTGTTGGCCGACGGTTTGCCCAATGGGCGCCTGCACGTACTCGACTATGGCGGCCATGCGTCCAGCGTCAGTGACAGCGCCACTTTCAACCGGGTGGTGCTGCAGTACCTGGCTGAACACGCTTGAACCGGGCCCTGCGTCGCAAGACCGACACAGGGCCTTGCTATAGTTCGCCTTCCCACTTGAGCTGATCGCCCCCTGAAAAAGGACCTTTCATGCGCCACTTGCTTGCCCCCCTCACCGGCCTGGCCCTCGCCACGGCCGCCGCCACCAGCCCGGCTGCCGTCGCCGCGCCGTTGCAACCCAGGGTGATGCTGATCACCATGTTCGCCCCCGAGGCGAAGAACTGGATCGACCACCTGCAACTGACGGAGAAAGTCGCGGTGCCGGGCCTGTCCGCCGATTACCCCGACGTGCTGTGCAACCATCAGCAGGTGTGCCTGATGACCACGGGCATGGGCCAGACCAACGCCGCGGCCTCGACCCTGGCATTGGCACTGTCGAGCCAGTTCGACCTGCGCAAGACCTGGTTCGTGGTGGCGGGCATCGCCGGCATCAACCCCCATGAAGGCACGCTTGGCACACCGGCCTGGGCGCACTACCTGGTGGAGTTCGGCACGCAGTGGGAACTGGATTCGCGGGACGTACCCAAGGACTGGCCGACTGGCTACCTGGGCATCAACACCCAGAACCCCGGTCAGAAACCACCTTTGGACTACAAGACCGAGGTGTTCGAGCTCAACCCGGCGCTGCAGGCCAAAGCCTATGCCCTGTCACAGAAGGTGGCGTTGACGGAAAGCAAGGAATCGGCCGCCTGGCGTCAGCACTACCCGTACGCGCCCGCCAACCAGCCGCCGGTAGTGACCCGCTGTGACACCCTGGCTGGCAACACCTGGTACTCGGGCACACGCCTGAGCGAACGGGCCGAGGCCTGGACCAGGTTGCTGACCGACAACAAGGGCACCTACTGCACGACGCAGCAGGAAGACAACTCCACCTATGAAGCCTTGCTGCGGGCCAGCCGTATGGGCCGGGTGGATATCCAGCGCCTGGCGGTGATACGCGCCGGCTCCGACTTCGACCGCCCCTACCCTGGTTACAGCGAAGTCGACAACCTGCTCAAGTACGCCGACCAAGGCGGTTTCGTGCCCGCGCTGGACAACCTCTACCGCGCGGGCAACGCCCTGGTGCAGGACATCACCACACATTGGTCGCAGTGGCAGGCGGGCGTACCGGGTACGTGATCACCCACCCTGTGGCAACCTGCGAATCGGGAAGGCGGCACCGCGTATAGCCCTGCCCACCGCGGCGCACGGTCCCACAGGGGTAGCTGCGGTGTGTGTGTGTGTGTGGGTTTTCTGTGTGGGACCGGGCGAAGCTCGGGAAGAGCACGGCGCGGTGTTCCAGAAACACCGCGCCGTGCCCTTCCCGGGCAAGCCCGGTCCCACAGGGGTTGCAGGGGTTCGTGGAGGCTGGCCGAAGGCGGTGCACCTGCGGGATCGGCGATAGGGCCAATACGCTATTCCAGGCGGCCACCCAGGCGCTGCGCGACCCAGTCGGCGATCCAGGCGCCGGCGTTGGCGGTGTTGTCCAGGCTGCTGTGGTGGATGCCGCCTTCGCGCGGGGTGAAGATCTTCAGTTCACGGTCAGGGCTGTCGGTGAGCTGGTCGAATGATTGGTGCGCATAGGCCAGCGGGATCTGCCGGTCGGCCTCGCCATGGGTCACCAGGAACGGTACTTTGATGCGCTGCATCACGCCGTCCAGGTGGACGTGCTCGGCGATTGCCATGAATTCATCCATGTCGCTGGCGCCCCACACCCAGCGCACGTGTTCCCAGTAGTGCGGCACCGGCCGTTCACCTTCCCGCGCCAGACGGCGCTTCTGCACCTCGCCCCAGTTGTGGTTGGCGCCCCATACCACGCCCAACGCGAAACGTGGCTCGAATGCCACCGCCCGTGGGCAGTAGTAGCCGCCCAGGGATACGCCCAGCAAGCCGATGCGCGCCGGGTCGATGTCGGCGCGGGTCTGCAGGTGGTCCACTACCTTGCTCGCCCACACTTCGGTGTTCGCGACAGCGGTCATGCCATGCAGGCGCAGGGCCTCGCCGGTGCCCGGCTGGTCGAGAAACAGGCTGGCGATGCCGCGCCTGGCCAGCAACTGTGGAAATAGCCCGGCGCGGTAAACCATCTCTTTGGTGCTGTCCAGGCCATTGATGATCACCAGGCAGGGTGCTGGCCCCTGCGCACCTTCGGCCGGGGTGTAGAGGCCCGCCAGGTGGGCACCGCCGTAGGGTATTTCCACGCGCTGCAGTGGCTCACGGGACAACCGCGCGCCTTCGGCGAAGGTGCTCAGGAACTTGGCGTAAAGCGCCTTGCGCGGCGCATAGCCGTGGGCCTGCATGCGCTCTGCGGTGATGAAATACACCGCCGCCCGGTTGAACTTGTCACCGGCGCTCAACAGCCGGCCGGCGGCCTTGTCCTCTTCAGCCAGGGCCACCAGGTTATCGCCACCGGCCTCCCAGGCCGCGAGGAAAGCCTGGGTACCTTCGTCATCACCGCGCCTGGCGATGTCCACCAGTGGCCGGCACATGGCCTCGATCTCGCCGATCTTGCCGCCCATCTCGATGGCCGCCGCCACCGCCAGGCTCCACACGTAGTTGCTTTCGAAATACTGGAACATCGGTTGTTGTCCTTGTGCTGGTCAGCGGCGCATGGCCGGTTCTTCGCCCTGGTAGAAGGTCACGTCCCAGGGAATCTCGTCCTGCATGAACGCCGGCGGGTTGCCCATCCATTGCGCGGTGCCGAAGCGGAACTCCCACTCGCGGGGCACCCAGTTGTCGTCCAGGTAATCGGTGTCGGCACCGTATTCGGCCTCGCCGCCCGTGGGTGAATCGAAGTAGCAGAAGATCGCCGAGGCGATGCGGTGCCGGCCGGTACCCAGGAAGCCATGCTGCCAACCGCGACGGGTCATGTAGTTGGAGCCGACCATGACCTCGTCGAAGTCCTCGACACCGAAACAGGTGTGGTGGAAGCGCGGTACGCCTCCGGCGCCTGGGGCCTTGTTGTTAAGCAGGAAGGTGTTGTGGTGCTCGTTGGCGCCATCCGCGCGCAGGTAGGTACCCACACCCTTCTGGTGGTCGGAAAGACGGAAGTTCAGGCGGTCGCGGAAGAAGGCAAAGCTTGCCCAGTAATCGTCCACGGCGAACACCACGTGGTTGATGGTCTTGGGCCGCGCCCGCGTGCGCCACTTGCGATGCTGGTTGAGGCGGTTGACGTTGCCGGCGGCATTGATCGGGTCCGGGGCGTAGGTCGCCTTCTTGCGGCTGAACACCCGCAGGCCCAGGGCCTGGCCACAATCGCTGAGAAAGTGCCAAGCGCCGTCGTCGCCCAGACGCACGTCACGGTCACGGGCCAGGTCATCCACCAGGCGTCGCAGGTTGTCGGCGCTGTCCACGCCCCAGATGGTTTCCTTGACCCCGTAGCCTTCGTACCGCGACGCCGGAATGGAGGGGTGCTCCAGGGCACGAACGATAATGGTCGAGCCTTCGTCCAGGCGGTACAGGGTTTCCTCGGCGTTGGCGCTCAGGCGCACCAGGCCGAAATCGTCGAAAAAGTGCGAGGCCCGGGCCAGGTCCTCGACGCCGTACAGCAGGGTATCGATGCCGATGATGGCCATGTCAGGCCTCCTCGAAATTCAGGTAGCGATGCATTGTTGTTGTCCTTGTTGAACGCGGTTGCCAAGCCAGCGTACGAAGCTGCGGGCGTGGGCACCAATTGTTTGTCGGCATGGGATGTATCCATGCCGTGGATGGCTGCGAGCGCCGCGCACCAGCACCGCAAATACCCTGGCCGCGTCGGTGGCGCACGGTGTAGCGGGTACTTCGCCGCGGCTGATCGCTGCAGCTCCTTTGCAGGGTTGAGCAGCACTCTGCCGGGTCAGTGGTGGCTGTTGAGGCCAAGCAGTTCGTCGAACTGGATATGAAACAGCAGCCCGGCGGCGTAACCGTCCCGCGGGCTGATACCGGTGTAGGGGTTGAGCCAGGTACTGGCGCCCCAGGTGCGCAACAGGAAAGGGCTGACCACGATGCTGTCGGTCAGCACGAAGTTGGCGTCCACGGAGAGGCCGTATTCGTTGCGGCCAGGGCGGTAGTCACCACCCCCGGACGCGGCGTGCGCCTCTTCCAGGAAGCGCTGTTCACGCTCGGTCAATTGCGCCCAGTTGAGGTTCACCGAATAGCTGTCGAACGGCCGACTGCGAAACGGCGCCGACAGGATCAAGCCGGCGTTGCCCTGTGTGCCGACGCCATTGGCGGTGTCCTGATCCACGGTGTGAGTGAGACTGGCGTAAGCCGTCAGCGCCGTGGGGTTGAGGTCGCTGCCCTTGCCGCCGTCCCGGCGCCAGAAGGTCTTCTTCGCGCCCACATAGAAACCGCTGACCCCCTTGCTGGTGCGGGCAGCGGCGCTGCTGTCGCGGACCTTCGAGGTGCCGTTCACGGTGTAGTACGGGTCGGTCTGTTCGCCGTTGTTGTGAAAGCCCAACAGCTCATAGGTCTGCGGGTAGGCCTCCATGTGGTAGTCAGTGCGGTAGGCCAGGTTGGCCAGGTACAGGGTGCTCAGGGTGCCGCCGCTATCGCCCGTGGTACGCTCCCAGCCGTTGGTGAACGGGTAGGCATTGTTGCTGCGCCAGGCGCCTGCCTGGGCACGCAGGGCTGGGGTCAGGTCGTAACCGATGCGCGCGCCCCAGTTGGCGTAAGGCGGCGGGTTGATGCCCGCAGTGTCCTGGAGGATGGCGTTGACGCAGCCCAGCGGCACATTGCACAGCGGCAGGGCGAAATAGTTGCCCGCGTTGCTCTTGCCCACTTCGATGGCCAGCGTGTCGTCCAGCAGTTTCTGTTCATAGGTGAACAGGCTCAGGTGGCTGACCCGCGGGATGTACGGCCCCGGCTTGCCGGCAATGACATCGCCCACCTGGCTGCCGTAGGCCAGGTTGCTGGTCCAGGGTACGTACAACTGCTCGAAATGCAGCGTACCGCCAGGGATGCCCACCAGCTTGTCCAGGTCGAAGTCACCGCCCAGGGCAAATAGGGTCAGTGCCTCGTGGTTGCCGGTGCTCAGGCCCGCGCTGGGGTTGCGCAGGTAGATCTCGGTCATGGACAAGTGCGGGCTGATGCCCTGTTCGTTGAGCCACCTGCCCTGCTCGGCCAACAGCTTGTCGCTGGCCGCCGGCGCGTTGGGCTCGACATTGAGCACCCGTGGGCCGATCTTCTGGTTGGGGTATTCAGTGGCCATGGTGTCGGCCACCGGGCCTTGTTCATCGGCCATCACCGGGCCTGCCAGGGTGATCATCAGGGCACAGCCAACCGCCGCTCGCTGGGTCATGTTCGGTCTCTTTATTGTTGTTTTGAGGATGAGGCTGTCCGCCCCGGCGCGTGGGCGCACCGGGGTGTGTCAGGGGGTCAGGGGGTCAGGCATCTTCCAGGTTCACCGCCGCCAGGCTCAGGTCGCGGGTCTTGGCGCGCTTGAACAGGCTGGCGCCCAGGGCCGCGATGACCACCAGCACGCACAGGCCACCGGCCCAGCTCACGGTGGTGGCCAGGCTGCCGCTGGTCTTGGTCACCGCGACCACCAGCAAGGGGCTGAAGAACATGCCCAGGCAGTAACTGCCGTACCACATGCCGGTGCCCAGGCCGCGGCGCTGCCAGGGCAGCTCGCGCATGTTCCAGATGGCCAGGGTGGGCAGCATCAGGCCGCACCCCAGGCCGTTGATCAAGGCCACGCCCATGATGCCCTGCCAGCTGTGCATGGCTGGGATGGCGAGGAAGCTGGCGGCGATCAGGCCGAACGCCAACGCCAGGCAATGTGGGGTGCGCAGCCCGAGGCGCGCGAGCATGTGGACACTCAGGGTACCGATGACGATCATCACGCTGCACGCCGACGCCACCAGGCCAGCGGTCTGCGGCGAGTGCTCGCCGATGTCGCCCAGCAGGTAGGCCATCTGGATCTGCAGGATCATGAACATCACCGCGCCGATAAAGGTGACCAGGCAGATGCCGGCCAGCAACAGCGGACGAAAGCGCAGCGGTGCATTGGCGCCCTCTTCATCGGCCGCCATGCTCGCGGCCTGCGGTTCCCACAGCAGCGCTTTGCTGACCAGTGCCAGCAGCAGCGGCACGGCATAGACCACGTAAGGCGCACGCCAGCCGATCTCGCCCAGGGCGCCGCCGACCATGAAGAACACAATGGCCGACGCCGAGGCGAAAGTGGTCTGCAGCGCCAGGTATTTCTGCCGTTGCGCGCCACTGTAGTAATCACCGATGAGCAGGGTACTGACCGTCACCACCACCGACTCCACGCACCCCAGCGCCACGCGGCTGACGATGATGGCGTACAGCGAGTCGAGGAACATGGGCATCAGGCCGAAGATGCCGTAGCCGACGATGGACGCCACCAACAGGCGCTTGCGCCCATGGCGGTCGGCGAGAATGCCCACCACCGGGCTGAGCAATGCCACCAGCAGCCCCGGGACGGTCAGGGCCACGGGAATGAGGAACTCGACGTTGGGCACCGCGGCGAAGTGCGCCTGCATCTGCGGCAGGCTGGGCGCCACCACGATCGCCGCCATGGGCGACAGGCAGTTGATCAACAGCAGCAGGTAGGTGGCGAACGTTGCCTTGGACTGGGTGATGCGAGTGGGAGCGTTCATGGCCTCTCCGGATTATTGTTATAAAGGTAAAACGTCAACCGTCCGTGGCAGTGTGTTGGCGATCAGCGCTTCCAGGCTGCCATCATGGCGCAAACCCAACGCTTCGGCGGCTTCGGCGCGCAGTGGTGGGTAGCGACCGAAGTTGGCTTCAAGGTGCGCGTCAGGCGCGTAGCTGACCTGTGCCCGACGGTTCTCGCCAAAACGCGCGCACAGCCCATCGATCAATTGCGCCATGCTCAGGTGCAGCACCGGCAAGGCGAACACCCGCCGCGGCCGCAGGGCTTCGGCCGGCAGCCGGGCGGCATGCAGAAGGTTGTCCACGCACCGCGCCGCCGACATCCACCAGGCCTGCGCCGCTGGCGACACCGGGCACACGAATGGCTCGCCCGCCTTGAGTTTCCAGAACATCTCGCTCATGAACGCCGACAGCAGACCCGACGGCTGCGGTGGCCGGGCGACGATACCCGGCAAGCGCAGGCTGATGCCGTCCACCCAGCCACGGCGGCTGAAGTCTTCGACCAGCAGTTCGCCCATGATCTTCTGGGTGGCATAGCTCAGTTGCGGGTGCAGCGGCGTGTGGTCGTCAACCGGCTGCAGCAGGGGCGAACCGTACACGGCGATGGTGCTGGCGAACACCACCCGCGCCGGCCGCACCTGGCCCTTGAGGCCTTCGAGCAGGGCCAGGGTGGCATCCAGGTTCACCCGCCTGCCCAGGCCATAGTCACGCTCGGCCAGCCCGCCAGGCACGCTGGCCAGGTGGAAGGCGATGTCGACCGGCGTTTCCAGCGCGTCGGCCAACAGGCGGGGGTCGTCCAGGCTGCCAGCCAGGGCGCGAACCCGGGGGTCGTGGCACGGGATATCGAAGCCGAGGTCCAGGAGGGTCAACCGGGTCCAGCCCGGCAGGGCCCCGGGGCTGTTCAGCAGCCGCTGCACCAGGGTCGCGCCGACAAAGCCGTTGGCGCCGGTGATGAGGATGTGCATGTCAGGCCTCCGCCGCCACGAATCGATGGTCGATGGCGCCGAACACGCTGACACCATCCAGGCCGAAGATCTCGAAGCGCAGGCGGTCGCCGAACTTGAGGAATGGCGTGCTGGCGGCGCCCTGCTCGATGGTTTCCACGGCCCGGCGCTCGGCCAGGCACGCGGAGCCCGTCACCTTGTACTCGCGGTTGGAGAAGGTCCCCGACCCCAGGACAGTGCCAGCGCCCAGCTTGCGCGTACGGGCCAGGTGCATCACCAATTCCGGAAAGCTGAAGTCCATCTCGCTGCCATTGGGTTCGCCGAAGCGCTCGCCGTTGCACTGCACGTGCAGGGGCAGCTTGACCCGTCCTTCGTGCCAAGCCCCGCCCAGTTCGTCCGGGGTTACTGCCACCGGGGCGAACACCGTGCTGGGTTTGGCCCGCAGCGGGCCGAAGCCGATGCTCACTTCCTTGAACAGGTGAGCGCGCAGGCTGACGTCGTTGAGCAACATCAGCAACTTGATGTGCCCGGCGGCTGCGGCAGGCTGCACGCCCATGGGCACGTCATCGAGCACCACGGCCACCTCCCCTTCGAAATCGATCTGATGCGCTTCACCGGGCACCGGGTAGTCGTCATGGGCCCCCATGAAGTCGTCGCCGGCGCCCTGGTAGATGATAGGCACGCCAGGGTCTTTCCTGATGTCCAGATTGTACGCACGCTCCATCAGCATACCGTGGTTGAGAAACGCCGAGGCGTCGGCCCACTGATAGGCCCGTGGCAGGGGCGCCATGGCCTCGCGTGGCTCGAAATCGAACGCCTGGCCCGCGTCCCCGCGGTTCAGCGCCACCGACAGTTGCTGCAGCAAGGGCTCGCACCTCGCCCAGTCTTCGATCGCTGCCTGCAGGGTGGCGGCGATGCCAGTGGCGAGCACGGCACGACGCAGGTCGCGGGACACGACCACCAGGCGGCCGTCACGGCTGCCGTCTTTGAGGGTTGCCAGTTTCATGGGTGTACTCCTTGTTCCGGCCACAAGGCAGGAAATTGAATGAGTTCCAGCAGGTTGCCGCTGTTGTCGCGCAAAAAGCCCATGGGCGTGCCACCGATGACATTCTCGAAGACAATATCGGCGCCCTTGCCGCGCAATTCGGCAAACGCCGCCAAGGCGTCCTGCACCGCGAAGCACAGATGCTTGTGGCCGTGGGTACGCAGGTCCAGGTGGGGCTCGCGGCGCTCGGGCGGCAGTGCGTTGGCCTGCTCCAGCTGGAACAGTTCGATGCGGTAGTCGCCACAGCGGATAAACGCGATGTGCGCCGGGATCTGCTCGATAAAGGCACGGCTTTCCACTTCGAACCCGAGCATCAGCCGGTACCAGCCGATCGACTCGTCCAGGTTCGGCACGCTGATACCGCCATGGTGGGGCTTGATCGCGAACATGGGCGCCCTCCTCAGCTCAGCGGCCGCCCGCCATCCACAGGGATGACGGCGCCAGTGGTAAAGGTCAGGTGCGTGGCCAGGGCCACCACCGCGCGAGCAACTTCCGCCGCCAGCGCCAGGCGCCCCAGCGGCGTGCGCGCGGCCTGCTCGTCACGCCAGGCCTGGGCCAGGCCCTGGACGAACTCGGTGTCGGCCAGCCCCGGCGCCACCGACACCACCCGCACCTGGGGCGCCAGGGCACGGGCCAGCGACCGGGTGAGGTTGTCGACCGCTGCCTTGGACGCGCAATAGGCAATATTGCTGCCCATGGCGGTGCGCGCGGCAATGGAGCTGATGTTCACCACCAGACCGTCGCCACTGGCCTTGAGCAGCGGCGCCAGGGCGCGCACGCAGGCAATGGGGCCTCGCACGTTGGTGGCCAGGATGCTGTCTATCAGTACGTCGTCCAGGCTGTCGAGATCGGCGTGAGTGACAAAGCGCGTGGTACCCGCGCAGTTCACCAACAGATCGCAGCGGCCAAAGTGGTCCTGCACCGTGGCGGCCAGCCGCCCCAGGGCGGCGCTGTCGGTGACCGGCGTGGCCACGGCCAGGTGGCCATCCCCCGGCAGTTCGGCTAGCAGCGCGTGGGCCGCGTCGGCACGGCGGTTATAGCCGACCACGACCCGCGCACCGGTTTGGGCCAAGGCAGCGCATATCGCCCCACCCAACCCGCCCGTGGCGCCAGTGACCACGGCCACCTTGCCTTCCAGGGCCTTCATCACAAGGCCTTCTTCAGGCGGCGCACACGAATGTCGGCCTGTTCCTTGTGCCCGGAAAAATGCTCCAGCGCGCACAGGCGCGAGCACACTTCACCGATGGCCACGCTGGCCTCGTCGGTGAGTACGCGCTGGTAGGTATGGGTCTTGATGAACTTGCCCACCCACAGCCCGCCGGTGTAGCGCCCGGCGCCCATGGTCGGCAAGGTATGGTTGGTGCCGATCACCTTGTCGCCATAGGAGACATTGGTGCGGTGCCCCAGGAACAGGCCACCGTAGTTCGTCATGCGCGCCAGGAACCAATCAGGGTCGCGGGTCATCACCTGCACGTGCTCGGAGCAGATGCGTTCGGACTCGGCCAGCATCTCTTCATCGCTGTCGCAGAGGATGATCTCGCCATAATCGCGCCAGGCCACACTGGCAATGGGCGCGGTGTCCAGGCGGGCCAGCACTTTCTCGAGGGCCGCCGGCAGTTCCTCGGCGATGCGCGTGCTGGTGGTCACGCAGAACGCCGGCGAAGTCGGGCCATGCTCGGCCTGGCCGAGCAGGTCGACGGCCACCAGTTCAGCGTCCACCGTGTCGTCGCAGATGACCATGGTCTCGGTAGGCCCGGCGAACAGGTCGATGCCCACGCGGCCGTACAACTGGCGCTTGGCTTCGGCCACATAGGCGTTGCCCGGGCCGACGATCATGTCCACCGCGGCGATATGCTCGGTGCCCAGGGCCATGGCGGCCACGCCCTGCACACCGCCCATCACATAGATTTCATCGGCACCGGCCAGGGCCATGGCGGCGATGATCTCGGGCGAAGGCTTGCCATCGAACGGCGGCGCGCAGGCGATCACGCGCTTCACCCCAGCCACCTTGGCGGTCAGCACGCTCATGTGCGCCGAAGCCAGCAGCGGGTACTTGCCGCCAGGGATATAGCAGCCCACGGAGTTCACCGGAATGTTCTTGTGCCCCAGCACCACACCGGGCAGGGTCTCCACCTCCACGTCGCGCAACGACATCAGCTGGATCTGGGCGAAACGGCGAATCTGCGCCTGGGCAAACTTGATGTCCTCGATCGCCTGGGGTGACAGGCTGTCGATGCAGGCCTGAATTTCTTCCTGGCTCAGGCGCAGGCTGGCAGGGTTCCAGCGGTCGAACTGTTGCGAATACTCACGCACGGCCGCCTCGCCACGCAGCTCGATGGCCTTGATGATCTGCTCGACGGTGTCACGTACCTGGGCGTTGAGTTCGGCCTTCTGTTCGGCCGGTTTGCCTTTCTTGAGATGACGGATCATGGGTCGGTTCCTTAGTGTTCCTGGATTCTGGTTCAGCGCCAGTGGATCAGCGGTTGGCCGGCCACCGGGGCCTGGAAGAAGGGAATGCGCGTACCTTGCAGGCTGCCCAGGTACACCGTGCGCAAGTCCGGGCCGCCGAAGCTGATGCTGGCCATCCACGGCGCCAGGGTGCCGTGGGCCGCCTGCATGATCGACGGGGTGAGGGTCTTGGCGTGGTAGTGGCGGTTGAGCTCGGCGGTGGCTTCAGGGTTGCTGTCGTCCAGCAGTGTCAGCACTTCGCCCTGCGGGGTCAGGGCGATGAGCTTGTCGGTCATCACCAGGGTCACCCACAGGTTGCCGAAGCAGTCGAAGGCAAACCCGTCGGGAAAGCCTTCCAGCTCCGCAGGGCCGAACACCTCGCGGTCGCTCAGCGAACCATCGGCGTTCAGGCGCAGGCGGCTGATGCGCCGCGCGTTGCTTTCCACCACGTACAGCCACTCTTCGTTGTCATCAAAGCGAATTTCGTTGGTGCCACCAAAACCCTCGGCGACGATGCGGATGCCCTTGTCGTCGATCACCCCGATGTAGCCGTCCAGCACGCCCGAATTGATCGAATCGGTCCACGGTTGCATCGTCGTGGTGACGGTGAACCAGATACGCCCCTGCCGATCTCGCAGGGGAAAATTGGTCTTGCCCAGCGGCTTGCCGTCAAGCTGGTCGAACAGCACCTGGACATTGCCCTGGCGATCGAGTTTTTCGATGCGGTCCAGGCCCCAGTTGCAGATGATGAAGTCACCCTGCTCGGTCAACGCCAGGCCATTGGGCAGCGAGGCGCCCTGGGACTGCACATAGCGCGACTCGAAGGATGCATCGTCACTGACCGCCTGCCTGGGCGCGACCAGGGTCTGTTCGCCGTCGAGGGCGATGTGCATGACCCCGCCACGAGCGTCGGCGGCCCACAGACTGCCGTCAGGCTGGGCGATGATGCATTCGGGCCGTTGCAGGTCGCGGCCGATGAAGCCGATGGCGTCTCGGTCCACTTGCCAGCCTTTGAGAGGGTTGTGGTTCATCCGTTGCATTCCTTATCAGATGGGCTGGGCGACGACGTTGATCATCTGCGCCATCAAGCCGGTGAAGTCGGCGTCGGCGCTGGGGCGTTGTTCCCATTCGCCGATCTGCACCGAGCCTTCATTGATGAACTTGCAGCGCTCGAAGCGCCGCGCCATGAAGCCTTCCAGCACCTGGCCCAGGCTCAGGCCGGCGGTGCCACACAACTCGCCCAGCACCACCGCGTCCTCCACCGCCTGCGCCGCGCCCTGGCCCATGTGCGGCGTGGTGGCGTGGGCGGCATCGCCAATCAGCAGCACCCGGCCGCGATACCAGGGCGCGGGCACCAGCAAGGCTTCCAGCGGGCGGTACACCACCTGGCTGTTGTCGGTGATCTGCTCGCGCAGTTGCGGCACCAGGCCGCCATAGCCATCCAGGCGCTTGCGAAACTCGGCGGCCAGGGTGTCCGGGGCAAAGAACGGGTTGCCGGGCTCCTCGAACACCGACAGCACATACAGGCTGTCTTCGGTCAGTGGCGTATAGCCGGCCTTGCCGCCGGGCTTGCCTTCGAACATGTGCGACCACAGCAGGTCCTTGGGCCGCGGCAGGTTGTAGCGCCACACGCCCTGGCCGGTGAAACGCGGCCTGTACGCTTCGCCGAACACGGTGGTGCGGACTTTCGAGTACACGCCGTCGGCGCCCACCACCAGGTCATAGCTGCCGCGGGTGCCGTCGGTAAAGCGCACCGCCACCTGTTCGGTGCTCTGTTCGATGTCAGTGAACGTCAGGCCCAGGCGCAGGTTGGCCCCGCTGTCGGCGACCGCGTCCAGCAGCACCTTGTGCAAGGCGGGCCGAGTGAGGCCAAGGTTGGCCGGGTAGTGCTGGCCGGCCAGTTGCGCGCCACTGAGTTCAGCCTTGACCTGGCCCTGCTGGTTGCAGATACGCAGGCCCTTGTAGGGAAACCCGGCGGCCACGGCGGCGTCGGCAATGCCCAGCTGGGCCATGGCGCGGATGCAGTTGGCCTGCACCACGATGCCCACGTGGTAGACCTTGGCCTGGGGGCTGATCTCGACGATATCGACCTCCACCCCGGCATTGCGCAGGGCAATGGCGGCACTCAGGCCACCAATACCGGCGCCGACGATCAGCACTTTTGCGATGTCGCTCATCAAGCATTCCTCATGCAACCAATAAAATCCGGGCGGCAACACACGCGACGGCGTGGCGCCTGCCTGTGGGAACAGCGAAAGGGCAATCAGGTGGGGGGTAACGACGAAGGGCACGGCATGGGGATGTCTCCAGTCTTGTTGTTATGGTTAGCGGCCTGGTGGGGGGTGCCGGCCGGCTATGGAGCTACCTTAGAGATCGGCAAGCCATGCCGGAAATTGTTTGTTGGCATACGAGGCATTTGTGCGGTGGATGGATGCAGTGCGCACTGCCGGGGTGCGATGGCGCCGCAATTTGAGGCACGCGGCGCGAAAGAGCGTTTTCTGTGGCGTTTGCTTTTGCTTTTGCTGTGGCTTTTGCTGTGGCTTTTGCTGTGGCTTTTGCTGTGGCCTTTGATCTTGCTGTTGATCTACCGCCCCTTTAAGCGCCTGGGCCACCTTCCGGCGTCGACCAGGGGGCTGCCCGCAGGGCCCGAGGCTTCAGCCGAGGAACGGCCCCGGCAAGCTTCTATAGCCGGGGCCGTTTGCCCCCTGGTCGGCGTCGGAAGGTGGGTACCCGGAGCGCAGCGCAGGGCCCCAGCAGGGGCGAGCCCTTTTTGGTTACTTTTTGGGGCGACTGCCAAAAAGTGACTCGCCGTAAGGGCGAAACCGTCGGTGGGCGCGCCCAACCCATTGGATATGTGTGCAATCCCTTTAGAAGCGTGGCTTTTCATTAGAAGCGTGGCTTTTCAACCTGAGTACATATCCGAAGGGATTGGGGGCCCAACTGGCGGTTCCGGCCTTACGCCGGCTCACTTTTTTTCAGACGACAAAAAAAGTAAGCAAAAAAGTCTCGCCCCTGCTGGGGCCCTGCGCTGCGCTCCGGGTCCCCTTCTTCCGGCGCCGACCAAAGGGCAAACGGCCCCGGCTATAGAAGCTTGCCGGAGCCGTTTCCTCGGCTAAAGCCTCGGGCCCTGCGGGCTGCCCTCTGGTCGACACCGGAAGAAGGCCCAGGCGCTTTACGGGGCGGCACATCAAAAGCAAAAGCAAAAGCAACATCAAAGGCAACGTCAAAGGCGGGATCAAAAGCCAAGGCGCGGCCGCCCTCACAGCGCAGCGTTGCTTCTGCTGTGGCTTTTGCTTTTGCTGTGGCTTTTGATCTTGCTGTTGATCTACCGCCCCTTTAAGCGCCTGGGCCACCTTCCGGCGTCGACCAGGGGGCTGCCCGCAGGGCCCGAGGCTTCAGCCGAGGAACGGCCCCGGCAAGCTTCTATAGCCGGGGCCGTTTGCCCCCTGGTCGGCGTCGGAAGGTGGGTACCCGGAGCGCAGCGCAGGGCCCCAGCAGGGGCGAGCCCTTTTTGGTTACTTTTTGGGGCGACTGCCAAAAAGTGACCCGGCGTAAGGCCGGAACCGTCCGTGGTCGCGCCCAACCCATTGGATATACGCACGATCCCCCGAGAAGCACAGCACCAGCAACAGCGCCCTGCTGGCAGACTGGCCCGCAACTTGCTCCTTCCACGCCATACACCCCTGACCGCGCATGGAGCCAGCCAATGAATTCAACCAGCGAATACCCCCTGAGCGAAACCCCACGAGAAACCCGCAAAGGCCTGTTGTCCATCGCCATGGTCCTCTTCAGCTTCACCTTCTTCACCGGCACCATGTTCGCCGGCGGCAAACTGGGCCTGGCCTTCGGCGTCAGCGACATGCTGTGGATCGCTTTTTTCGGCAACAGCCTGCTGGCCTTGTACGCCGCCAGCCTGGGCCTGATCGCCGCACGCAGCGGTCTGAACACCGTACTGATGGGGCGCTTCTGCTTCGGCGAGGTAGGCAGCCGCCTGTCCGACTGTCTGCTGGGCTTCGCCGAATTGGGCTGGTACGCATGGGGCACGGCCACCGTGGCCATCGTGCTGGTCAAACTGCTGGACCTGCCCCCCAGCCTGACCCTGCCGCTGATGGTGCTGTTCGGCTTCGGTTTCTGCCTGACCGCACTGGTGGGCTACAAGGGCCTGGATGTGCTGTCGCGCATTGGCGTGCCGCTGATGTTCTGCCTGCTGGCAGTGTCCATGGTCATCGCTACCCGCACCATTGGCGGCTGGCAAGGCCTCAGCGCGGTACTGCCGCAACAGGCCATGAGTGTATCGGCAGCCATCACCATGGTCTTCGGCACCTTTGCCAGCGGCGCCACACAAGCCACCAATTGGACGCGCCTGGCCCGCAGCGGCCGCGTCGCGGTGGTGGCCAGCATGGTCAGCTTCCTGGTGGGTAACGGCCTGATGATCGTCGCCGGCGCCTGGTGCGCCATCGTCTACCAACAGGCTGACATCGTTGAGGTGATGATGCTGCAGGGCCTGTCGTTCGCCGCCGTGGTCATGCTGTGCCTGAACCTGTGGACCATCCAGGGGCCGACCATTTACAACGTCTCGGCCGCCGCCTGCCACCTGCTGCGCAGCGAACGCCGGCGCACCATGACACTGGCGGCCGCGGCCATCGGCGTGATGCTGGCCATCGGAGGCATGTACGAATGGTTGATCCCCTTTCTGATCCTGCTGGGCTCTATCATTCCACCCATTGGCGGGGTGATCATGGCTGACTTCTGGGGCCGCCACCGCGGAAAGTACCCGCGCCTGGCCGACGCACGCCTGCCGCGCTTCAACCTGGCCGGGCTGGCGGCTTATGCAGTGGGCGCGGTGGCGGCCTATAGTTCGCCGTGGGTCGCACCGCTGGTGGGCATCGCCGCCTCCGCCGCCAGCTACCTGGTGCTGCTGTACCTGAGCGGCCAGCACACGCCACAATTGCAGGAGGACCTGTGAGCCTGACCATTGAACCGCTCAGCGAGCAGTCGCTCGATGAGGCCTTTTTCCGCCTGAATGCTTCGGTGGCGCCGCGGGTATGGCGCATGGCCGAGGCCCAGCTCAAGGACCGACCATGAACATCATCAACGCCACCCTGCGCAAACGTCAGGGCCTGTTCACCGTGACGTGCGACGGCGCAGCGATCAGCGCCATCACCGCTCAGGCTGCCCCTGTCACTGCCCGTCCGGGTGACATCGACGCCCACGGCCAGTTACTGATCGCGCCGCTGGTGGAGCCCCACATTCACCTGGACGCCACCCTCACCGCGGGCGAGCCGGAATGGAACATGAGCGGCACCCTGTTCGAAGGCATCGAGCGCTGGGGCCAACGCAAGGCAACCATTACCCACGAAGACACCAAACAGCGGGCCCACACCACCATCCGCATGCTCGCCGAACACGGTATTCAGCACGTGCGCACCCATATCGACGTCACCGACCCGACGCTCGGTGCGCTCAAGGCCATGCTTGAGGTGCGCGAGGAAGCCCGCCACCTGATCGACCTGCAGATCGTCGCCTTTCCTCAGGAAGGCATCGAGTCGTTCGACAATGGCCGCGCACTGATGGAGCAAGCCATCGACATGGGCGCCGACGTGGTGGGCGGCATTCCGCATTTTGAAAACACCCGGGAACAGGGTGTCAGCTCGATCAAGTTCCTGATGGACCTGGCCGAACGTACCGGCTGCCTGGTGGACGTGCACTGTGATGAGACCGACGACCCCAGCTCACGCTTCCTCGAGGTGCTGGCCGAGGAAACTCGGGTACGCGGCATGGGCAGCCGGGTCACCGCCAGCCACACCACGGCCATGGGCTCCTACGACAACGCGTATTGCTCGAAATTGTTCCGGCTGCTCAAGCGCTCGGGCCTCAACTTCGTTTCCTGCCCCACCGAGAGCATTCACCTGCAAGGCCGCTTCGACACCTTCCCCAAACGCCGCGGCGTGACCCGCGTGGCCGAGCTGGACCGTGCCGGCATGAATGTGTGCTTTGGCCAGGACTCGATCAAGGACCCTTGGTACCCATTGGGCAATGGCAACATCCTGCGGGTACTGGATGCCGGGTTGCACATCTGTCACATGATGGGTTTTGAAGACCTGGCCCGCAGCCTGGACCTGGTGACCGACAACAGCGCCCGCACCTTGAACCTGGGCGAGCGTTATGGCGTCGAGGTGGGCCGACCGGCGAACCTGGTGGTGCTGGATGCAGAGAACGATTACGAAGCGGTGCGGCGCCAGGCCAAGGCGCGGGTGTCGATTCGTGGGGGGAAAGTACTGATGACGCGAGTACCGGAGCGGGTGGTTTTCGAAGGGGTTTGAGGGGTGTCCAGTGATTGAATCCACAGATCTGTGAACAGGGAACGCTTTGGGTGGCATGTGGGTAGCAGATGCCTGTCGCGGTTTTTATCAAGCTTCGCTGGGGCATGACATGATGTTTTTGGGTCCTTGAGATCGAGCGCCGTCGGCAAAACCCTGTTACAAAAGCTGTCGTCACAGGCAAACTACCCCCCTGGCCACACAAGGAACCCCACAGTGCCCGCCGAACGCACCCCGTCCGCCACCTGGATCGCCCTCCTGGTCGCCGTGACCTTCTTCATGGAAAACCTCGACGCCACGGTGATCAGCACCGCGTTGCCGCAGATAGCCGAGCAATTCGGCAAGGCCCCCGTTGACCTGAACATCGGCATCAGCGCCTACCTGCTGGCGGTGGCCATTTTCATTCCGCTGTCGGGCTGGGTCGCTGACCGGTTCGGCACCCGACGGGTGTTTTCCCTGGCCATCAGCCTGTTCACCCTGGCGTCGTTATGGTGCGGCCTGAGCCACAGCCTTGAGAGTTTCGTCGCCGCGCGGGTGCTGCAAGGCATCGGCGGCGCGATGATGGTGCCGGTCGGGCGCCTGGCGGTGCTGCGCACTACCGAGAAGAAAGACCTGGTGAAGATGATCGCCGTGATTACCTGGCCCGGCCTGGTGGCGCCGATTCTTGGCCCGCCCTTGGGGGGGCTGATCGTGACACACGCGTCCTGGCCCTGGATTTTCTATGTCAACCTGCCCCTTGGCCTGATCGCCCTGGCCTGGGCCTTGTGGATGGTGCCAAAAGGCACCGCTGAAAATACCCGCCCCTTCGACAGCCTTGGCTTCCTGCTGCTGGCCGGTGCCTGCGCGGCGCTGATGCTGGGCCTGGAGTGGCTGGGCGGCAGTGAACACCTGGGAACCGGCATCGCCTTGCTGCTGGGGGGCGCGGTGCTGGCGGTGCTCGCCATTCGCCATTGCCGTCGCCATCCAACCCCCTTGCTGCCCCTGGGCCCAGTGAGTATCGACACCTTCCGCGTCAGCATATTTGGCGGTTCACTGTTTCGCGTGGCCATCAGCGCCCTGCCGTTTCTGCTGCCTCTGCTGTTCCAGGTAGGCTTCGGCTTTTCTCCGGTGTATGCCGGTACCCTGGTGCTGGCGGTGTTCGCGGGCAACCTGGCGATGAAGCCCTTCACCACGGCGATCATGCGCCGCTTCGGTTTCCGGCAGGTGCTGTTGGTCAATGGCCTGATCGGCGTGGCCTCCATCGCGGCCTGCGCGCTGTTCAGCGCCGACACCCCCTGGCCGATGGTGGCGCTGGTGCTGTTCATTGGCGGCCTGTCGCGGTCGATGCAATTCACCTGCTACAACTCCATCGGCTTCGCCGACGTGCCCAAGGATCGCATGAGCGAAGCTTCAACCCTGTTCAGCATGTTCTTCCAACTGGGCATGGGTGTGGGCGTGGCTGCGGCGGCGCTGTTGGTGCGCCTGTCCATGAGTGTCCAGCACCATGCGGCCCACGCCCAGCCCAGCGACTTTCGCGTGGCGTTCATCGGCATCGCCGTGCTGGGCCTGATCGCCCTGGTGGACGCGGTGAAACTGCCCAGCCAGGCCGGGGCTCAGGTGCTGCAGCGCTGAAAGGCAGCGCTGGTGTGCTTGTGCCTGAGCATGGCGGCGATCAGCAGCGGCGGCCTGGCATGATGCGCAGTTCCAGGTACTGCAACAGCATGATGGTCTTGCCGTCGTTGATCTGGCCGTTGCTGACCATGGCCAGGGCTTCGTCGAAGCCCAGCTCCAGCACTTCGATGTCCTCACCCTCCTGTTCCAGACCGCCACCGGCATTGACCCGGTCGCGGTCTTCGTACTCACCGATGAAAAAGTGAATGCGCTCGGTGACCGCGCCGGGGCTCATGAAGGCGTCGAAGATCTTCTCCACTGCCTTGACCCGGTAGCCGGTCTCCTCCTCGACTTCCAGGCGGATGCGCTCCTCGGGACTGGCGTTGTCCAGCAGACCGGCAGCGGTTTCGATCAGGAAACCATCGCTGCCGTTGAGAAAACACGGCAGGCGGAACTGGCGCACCAGCACCACCGTGCGCCTGGCCAGGTTGTAGAGCAGGATGGTGGCGCCGTTGCCGCGGTCGTACACCTCACGGGTCTGGGTCTGCCAGCTTCCATCGCGGCGGCGCAGGTCGAAGGTGTATTTGTTCAGCAGGTACCAGTTGTCCGAGAGCAGCACCTTGCCTGTGATGCGGATGGGGCTGTCAGCCATGGGAGGCCCTTTTCAGTGAGATGTCAGGGGCGCAGGGTCACCCGCCCGAGCGACGTTCGTCAACCCGTGACATCGGCATGCGTCCCGCGCTCGTCCACCTGCGCATTCAAATCGCTCTCCTCCTCCGCCAGCGCCTGGGGCAACGAGGCGCGCAGGTGCTCGACCCAGGTGCGGATCTTGGCGTCCAGGTACAGCCGTGACGGGTAGATGGCGTACAGGTTCAGGCGCTGCAGCCGGTACCCCGGCAGTACCCGCTTGAGCTCGCCGTTGCGCAGGCCGTCGATGGCCGAGTAGCTGGGTAGCACGCCTATGCCCATGCCGCTGCGAATGGCCACGCGCATGGCATCGATGGCATTGACCTGAAACGGCGTGGCCCGCAACGCGGCCACCACCGGGCCGTCCGGACCTTCGAACTGCCAGCGGTTGTCCGGGTAGGCGACGCTGCTCATCAACAGGCAGTCATGGTTTTCCAGTTCGGCCGGTGTCTGTGGTGCACCTCGGCGCTGCAGGTAACGCGGCGCGGCGCACAGCACGCTGTAGATGGTGCCCAGGCGTTGGAAAATGTAGCCCGAGTCGGGCAACTGCGCCGCCAGCACGATGGACACGTCGAAGCCGTCTTCGATCAGGTCGGGCACGCGGTTGCTCAGGTGCAGGTCGAAGCTCACCTCGGGGAAGCGTTCGCGGTAGTCGGCCATGGCCTCGATCACGTAATGCATGCCGATGCCGGCCATGGCGTGCACCTTGAGGCTGCCGGCGGCGTAGTCCTGGGTGGCTTCCGCTTCGGCCTCGGCCTCGGCCACCGAGGCCAGGATGCTTTCGCAGCGCTGGTAATAGCGCTTGCCCGCCTCGGTCATGGCGATGCGCCGGGTGGTGCGGTTGAGCAGCCGCGTGCGCAGGTGGGTTTCCAGGTTCGACACCGCCCGGGACAGGTTGGCGGTGGTGGTGTTCATCTGTTCGGCGGCCAGGGTGAAGCTGCCGGTCTGGGCCACCGCTACGAAGGCGCGCATGTATTGGAAGATGTTCATCGTCGCCTCTGCAAAAACAAGGATGGGGCCGTGATGCCGCGTGTGAGAGCCGGTGGCAATTATAAAATTAATTACAACAAACAATCATGTTTTGTTGCGTTTATTGCATGGATCGTCACCCGGTAAAATCCTTCCCCATCCAGACTCAACGGGCATACCGGGGATTGACCAGCGGTGAAACGAACTTTTGCAACCTGTGCATTACCCCTCGCGGTACTGACATTCACGTTAACAATCAGCGGTTGCATCAGCACCCACGGCATCGCCCCTCACAGCCAAGCCCTGGCAGCCAACCAGTTGCAGACCGACGCGGCCATTGCCCACGCCAGCAGTGACGCCCACTGGCCGGCCGAGCGCTGGTGGCAGGCCTACGGTGATACCCAGCTGAATGCCTGGGTCGAGGATGCCCAGCGCAACAGCCCGACCCTCGCCGAAGCCGCTGCCCGCGTGCGCCAGGCCAAGGCGCTGGCCGGCGTGACCGAGGCCAATGAAGCGCCACAGCTCAACGCCAAGGCGTCGATCACCCGGCACAAATGGCCCACTGACAATTACTACGGCCCCGGTGAACTGGCCGACGTCACCAATTTCGACAACAACGCCGCCCTGGGCCTGAGCTACTCGCTGGACCTGTGGGGCCGCGAACAGAGCGCCACGGAACAGGCGCTCGACAGCGCCCATGCGGCCGCCGCGCAAGGCCGCGCCGCGCAACTGGAACTGCAAGGCAACATTGTGCGCAGCTATATCCAGTTGTCCGAACAATACGCCCAGCGCGACATCCTGCAGGCGCTGCTCACCCAGCAACAACAGATTCTGGACCTGGCGCAGAAACGCTTTGACCATGGCATCGGTACCCAGCTGGAAGTCAGCCAGGCGCAAACCTCGTTGCCGGAAACCCGCCGCCAGATCGACAGCCTCGACGAATCCATCGCCCTCACCGGCAACCAGCTCGCCGCCTTGGCCGGCAAAGGGCCCGGCGCCGCACACCTGTTGCAGCGCCCTGCCCTGGCCCTGGCGGCGCCTCTGCCCCTGCCCGCGCATTTGCCGGCGCAATTGCTGGGCCAGCGCCCCGACGTGGTCGCCAGCCGCTGGCGGGTCAACGCCCAGGCCCGGGGTATCGAAGTGGCCCGCGCCGGCTTCTACCCGGATGTCGACCTGAGCGCCAGCCTGGGCTTCAGCGGCACTGGCGGTGGGGTGCTGGAATTCCTGACCGCCAACAAGCTCGGTGGCAGCGTGGGCCCGGCCCTGAGCCTGCCGATTTTCGACGGTGGTCGCCTGCGTGCCCAGCTGGGCGAAGCGTCGGCGGGCTATGACGTGGCCGTGGCCCAGTACAACCAGACGCTGGTGCGAGCCCTCAAGGACATCAGTGACCAACTGATTCGCCGCAGCTCCATGGACAACCAGGCCGGGCTCGCCGACCAGGGCGTGGCCGCGGCCCAGCGCAGCTACGACATCGCCAGGGTAGCCTTCCAGCGTGGACTGACCGGCTACCTGGACGTACTGAACGCCCAGACCCAGCTGTTCCGTGAACAGCAGATTCAGCAGCAAGTACAGGCCGCACGCCTGCAGACCCAGGCGTCCCTGGTGATCGCTCTGGGCGGTGGCGTGCACGCCGGCAGCGACAGTCCCGACCCGGCCCGCGCGCAACCGGCCAAACCGGGCCTGGCGCTGCTGCGCGGGGAGCAGGCGCCATGAGCCTGGCCTCGGACTGGCGCCCGGCCTTGCAGGCTTGGGCGCAGCGTGACGGCGTCACCTGGATCTACCTGTTCAAGCTGCTGACCGCCGCCTTCCTCACCTATTGGGTGGCGCTGCGCCTGGAACTGCCGCAGCCCTCCACCGCGCTGGTCACGGTGTTCATCGTGATGCAGCCGCAGAGTGGCCCGGTGATCGCCAAGAGCGCCTGGCGCCTGCTGGGCACACTGCTGGGCCTGGTCGTGGTGGTCGCCCTTATCGCCCTGTTCGGCCAGCACAGCGATGTGTTTCTCGGCTGCCTCGCCCTGTGGGTCGGGCTGTGCTGCGGCCTGTCGGCGCGCTATCGAAATTTTCAGGCCTACGCCTTCGTGCTCACGGGCTACACCGCCGCCATCGTCGGCGTACCCGCCTTGGCTCATCCCGAGGGCGTGTACCTGTCCGCGGTATGGCGTGCCGTCGAGATCGGCCTGGCGGTGATCTGCAGCGGCGTGGTCTCGGCCGTGATGTTCCCGCAGAGCAGCCGCTCCGCCCTGCGCGCGCTGCTGGGCAAACGCCTGGGCAGCTTCGCCGCGTTCGCCGCCGACAGCCTGCAGGGGCGCCTCGCCGAGGGCGCGTTTGCCCAGCACAACCGGCGGTTGGTGGCCGAGGCCGTGGGCCTGGAAAACCTGCGCAGCGTCACCGTGTTCGAAGACCCCCTGACCCACTGGCGCAGCGGCCGGCTGAGCCGCCTGAACAGCGAATTCATGCAATGCACCACGCGCTTCAACGCGCTGTACCAGCAACTTGAACGCCTGCGCCATGAGGCCCCCATTGCCTGGCTTGACCTGCAACCGGCGCTGGCCGGGCTGAACAGCCTGCTGGAGGACTACCGTGACCAGCCCCTGGACAGCGCCAGCGCGGTGCCGCTGGTGGCGCGCCTGGAAAAACTGCAGGCCATGACCGCCGAACGCCTGGCGCAGTTACCCGCCACCCTGCACCAGCAGGACCTGGATACCGCCGGCGAGTTGCTGATGGGCCTGCTGCACGAACTGCATGACTACGCCCAGACCCATGCCTCCCTGGCCAGCCACCGCCACCCGCGCGAGCAATGGGCCGTGGGCTTCACCCCGCGCACCAACCTGTGGGTGTGCGTCGCCTCGGGTGTGCGCGGTTTCATCACCGTGGCGCTGGCGGCCAGCTTCTGGCTGGCGACCGCCTGGCCCAGCGGCATCAGCCTGATGATTTCCGCCGCCGCGGGCATCAGCCTGACCGCCTCCACACCCAATCCATGGCGCGCCGGGGTGCAGATGGGCCTGGGTGTAGTTCTGAGCAGCGTGGTGGGTTTCATCGAATACTTCCTGGTGTACCCGCACATCGACGGCTTCGCGCTGCTGTGCTTTGTGTTGGCGCCGGCGCTGCTGCTGGGTGGGTTTCTGACCACCCGGATGTCTACCATGGGGATCGGGCTGGGGTTTCTGATTACCTTCGCCTCGGGCTCGATCCCGGCCAACCTGACGGTCTATAACCCGTCGGGCTTCATCAATGACTGCATCGCCAACATCCTGGCTTTCGGCCTCTGTGCCATCGCCGGCGCGGTGGTGCTGCCCACCAACGCGCCATGGGCCTGGCGCCACCTGCACCAGGACCTGCGCCGCCAGGTCGGCTTTGCCGTCCATGGCAACCTCAAGCACCTGCGCCAGCGCTTCGAAAGCCGCACCCGCGACGTGCTGCAACACGCCACGTCGCTATCGGCGGCGCGCCCGGCGGTACAGGACAACCTGCTGCAATGGGCCCTCAGCGTGCAGGACGTGGGCCACGCATGGGTACGCCTGCGTGAACTGGGGCAGGCCCCGGCGGCCGTTGGCGAAGCGTTGACGCGGCTGTTCGAACGCCCTGCCCAGGGCCGCCGAAGCGACGCGCTGCAGGCGCTGGACCAGGCATTGGACCAGCAGCCGACGCAACCGGCGGCCGCCTACCTGCACTTTATCCGCAGCGCCCTGCTCAACCCACGCTCGCCCTTGGCCCAGCTGTGACCCGGAGTCGACCATGCCCCGCGAACTGATGTTCCTCGAACTCTACCTGCCCACGCTGCTGTTTTTGCTGGGTGCCGGCGCGTTGCTGACCTGGTTGCTCGACCGGCTGCTGATCGCCCTGAACCTGTACCGCTTCTTCTGGCATGCCCCGCTGGTGCGCCTGAGCCTGTTCATTTGCCTGTTCAGCGCCCTGGCGCTGAACGTTTACCGTTGAGACCGCCCCGATGAAAAAACTCTTCAGCGTGGTGGCCACCCTGTTGGTGGTCGCCGTTGCCGCCTTGCTCGGCCACACCTTGTGGGACCATTACATGGCCCAGCCCTGGACCCGCGATGGCCGTGTGCGCGCCGACATCATCAACGTCGCGCCTGATGTCAGCGGCGTAGTAGTAGCCGTGCCGGTGCACGACAACCAGTTGGTGAAGAAGGGCGATGTGTTGATGCGCATCGACCCCGCGCACTACCAGGTGGCGGTGGCCCAGGCCAAGGCCCTGGTCGCGTCGCGCAAGGCCACCTGGCAGATGCGCGAGGTGAATGCCAAGCGCCGTGCCGACATGGACAACCTGGTGGTGTCCAAGGAAAGCCGCGAAGACGCTGGCAACACCGCCAGCGCCGCCGAGGCCGATTACCAGCAGGCCCAGGCGCAATTGGCCGCCGCCGAGTTGAACCTGAGCCGCACCGAGGTACTGGCGACCGCTGACGGCTACGTCACCAACCTCAACGTGCACCCCGGCGACTACGCCAAGGTGGGCGAGGCGAAAATGGCCGTGGTCGACCGGCATTCGTTCTGGGTGTATGGCTATTTCGAGGAGTCCAAGCTGCCCAACGTGCACGTGGGTGACCCGGCGCAATTGCAGATGATGAGTGGCGAGGTGCTGCAAGGGCATGTGGAGAGTATTTCGCGGGGCATTTACGACCGCGACAACCCCGAAAGCCGCGAGCTGGTGGCCGACGTCAACCCGACGTTCAACTGGGTGCGCCTGGCCCAGCGGGTGCCGGTGCGCATTCACCTGGACGCGGTGCCGGAGGACAGGGTACTGGCCGCGGGGACGACCTGCACGGTGATCATCACGCCTGCTGCGTCTTGAGGCCCCCACACGCCATATCTCACTGCGGGCGCGGCTTTGCACCAGCCCGCAAAGGGACTAGCATTCCCTGCGCCTGGCAGGACCGCCGGTTGTTCATGTGATGGGGAGCAACACCATGAGATATTCAGGGATGGTCGTGGCCTTGTTGGCCAGCACCGTCGCCAGCGGTGCGCCGCTGAACAAGATGGACGAATTGAACCTCAAGTGCGAAAAGGAAAAGACGTCGCTGTTCAGGAACAATAACGGCACACCCTCGTGCGACCACCTGGCGAGGATCCAGAGCGATTACGAAGCGCGCACCGCCGCCCTGACCGCCGACCTGCGCCAGCGCTGCGACAAGGAACAAACCTCGCTGTTTCGCGACAACAACGGCACGCCCTCCTGCGACCGCCTGGCCCAGGCCCTGCGCGACCGTGCCAGCGGCCCGGTGGGCGACAGCTTCCACTACAGCCCGGAGCGCGGCAAATACTGCTACTTCAACGAGGCCGACGAACCGACGTCCTGCCCGTGAGCAGGGCGATGCATACCCTCTGCACACTATGCCTGCGCTGGGCCTGCTGCGCCCCGGCCGGCCAGCTCGCGGCGCAACCGCGCTATTTCATTGCTGTCGCTGCCATGCATGGTCACCAGCGCCGCGATCCGCTGGCGGCAGGCGCGCAGCTCGGCGTTGGTTTCATCCAGCTCGTTGCTCAACAACAGGCACTGGTGCTCCAGCAGCTCCAATGGCGAAGGAAACGGCGCTGGGTCAGGGAAATTCATGAGGTCATCGGTCATGAGCATAAGGTTGCCAAGTGTGGAGTACAAATGTTCTCCGCACAGAATACCGCCAACCACTGGATGGATCAACAGTACCAAAGCCTTCGTTCGAACCCACCGACCTGTGGCGCCAGGCTCGTTGCCAGCAAGCCGGGCGCCCACAGGTTGAACGGGCAGGCTCAATCCCGCGCCAGCGCTTCGATGGGGTCCAACCGGGCGGCATTGCGGGCCGGGACGAAGCCGAACAGTACACCGATCAGGGTTGAGCAGGCGAAAGCGGTGACGATGGAGGCCGGTGAGAACACCATTTCCCACTGCTTGACGAACAGGGTGAACAAGTAGCCGATGCCGTAGGACAAGGCTATCCCGACCACGCCCCCCATCAGGCACACCATCACCGCTTCCACCAGAAACTGCTGGCGGATGTCGGACTGGCGCGCGCCCACGGCCATGCGGATGCCGATCTCGCGGGTGCGCTCGGTGACCGACACCAGCATGATATTCATCACCCCAATGCCCCCCACCACCAGGGAAATCACCGCGATCAGCGACAACAGCAAGGTCAGCGAACGGCTGGTTTTCTGCACGGTCTGCATCACGCTGTCGAGGTTATTGGTGAAAAAGTCCTTGGTGCCATGGCGCTGCAGCATCAATTTGTTGACCTGTTCGTCCACCATCTTGCTGGGCATGCCGTCCTTGATGCGCACGCTGATGCTGTCCAGATGCCGCTGGCCCAGCACGCGGCCGGCAGCCGTTTCATACGGCACCCAGATGTTCAGGCTCTTGTTGGCCACGAACAGGTTCTTGTTGTCGGCGGCCACGCCGATCACCGTGCACGGCAGGTTGCCGATCAGGATCACCTGGCCCAGCGGGTCGGTGCCATTGCCGAACAGGCGCTGGGCGGTGTTGTGGTCGATCACTACCACCTGGGCCTGGCGCCGCGCGTCGTCCTCGCTGAAAGTAATGCCGGCGGCCATGCGGATGTTGCGCACCTGGAAATAACGGTTGCTGACCCCATTGAGCTGGGCGTCGACATCAATGTTGCGGTAGCGCACCAACGTGCTCTGGCCGATCACCGGGGTGGCACTGTCGATGTAGTAAAGCTGATTGAGGGCGGTGACATCGGCCAGCACCAGCGTTTCGATGGACTTGGCCCGGCTGTCACCGAAGGTGGCACCCGCGTAGACGTCGATGGTGTTGCTGCCGATGGCCTGGATGTCCTTGAGCACATAACGCTTGGCGCCTTCGCCAATGGCCGAGATGGACACCACCGAGGTGATGCCGATGACGATGCCCAGCATGGTCAGCAAGGTACGCATGCGGTGCGACACCAAGGCTATCCAGGCCATGTTGAAGGCCTCGCGAAACAGACCCAGGCCCGCCACCAGGCGCCGTGGCATCACCCTGGCGGCCGTGTGCCCGGCAGCCACCGGCGCCGGCGTGGGTGTAGGCGGCGTGCGCCGGTCGGCGATGATCTGCCCGTCGCTGACCTCGATGATGCGCTCGGCATGGGCCGCCACCTTGGGGTCGTGGGTCACCAGGATCACCGTGTGGCCAGCGGCGTGCAGCTCCAGCAGGATGTTCATCACCTCCTTGCCGCTGGTGGTGTCCAGCGCGCCGGTAGGCTCGTCGGCCAGGATCACCTGGCCACCGTTCATCAGCGCCCGGGCAATACTCACCCGCTGTTGCTGGCCGCCGGACATCTGGCTGGGCCGGTGCTCAAGGTGGCCAGCCAGCCCCAGACGCGTCAGCAACTGCTCGGCGCGCTGGTGGCGCTGGCCTGGCGCGGTGCCGGCGTACACCGCTGGAATTTCCACGTTGTGCACCGCGTCCAGGTGCGGCAGCAAGTGGTAGCGCTGGAAAATGAAACCGAAATGGTCCCGCCGCAATGCCGCCAGGGCTTCATCGTCAAGGTCACGGGTTTCCTGGCCCTGTACCTGATAGCTGCCACTGCTGGCGTGGTCCAGGCAACCCAGGATGTTCATCAGGGTCGATTTGCCCGACCCCGACGCACCGATGATCGCCACCAGTTCGCCGGGGTAGATCTCCAGATCGATGTGCCGCAAGGCCAGGAACTCGCGGTCACCGGCCATGAAGCTGCGGCTCACGCCCTTGAGTCGAAGCAAAGGCAGGCCGGCCTCGACGCGGGTCTCGTGCAGGGCCTCCAGGTCTACTTTGAGGTTCATGCCTAGTTCCCCGCCGTGGCCGTGGCCAGTTCGCCGATCACCACCTTGTCACCCTCGGCCAGGCCTTGGGTGATCTGCACCTGCACATTGTTGTTGATGCCGGCCTGCACGGTACGCGCCTGGGCGAAGCCTTTGGTGTCCACCACCTGCACAACGTAACTGCCGTCGGTATTGCGCGGGCCCAGCGCAGCGACCGGAACCGTCAGGGCCTGCTGCGCCGTGCCCAGCACGATGCGTACCTGGGCGGTCATGGCGATGCGCAAACGGTGGTCGGGGTTGGGCACCTCGAACAACGCGTTGTAGAACACCGCGCTGTCCTGCTTGGTCTTGCTGCCGGTGGCGTCGGTGTCCAGGTAGTTCTGCGGCGCCGGCTCGGTGCCGCGCAAGGTGGCGTAGTAGCGCTTGTCCTCGCCCAGAATGGTGAAGTACACCGGTTGGCCGGGGCTGATGTGAATCACGTCGGCCTCCGAGACCTGGGCCTTGATGGTCATGGTGTCCAGGTCGGCCAGCTTGAGCAGCACCGGCGCCAGTTGGTTGGCGATTACCGTCTGGCCTTCCTGGGTGACTATACCCACCACGTCGCCGTCGATGGGCGCGATGATGCGGGTGTAGCCCAGGTTGACCTTGGCGGTGTCGATCTGCACCTGGGCGCTCTTGATCTGCGCGTCCAGGGAGCGCAGGTTGGCCTGCTGAACCTCGTAGTCGGACTGCGCGTTGTCGTAGTCCTGACGAGAAATCGACTCGTCGGCCTGCAGGTCCTTGTAGCGTTCGAACAGGCGCTTGGCCTGGTCCATCTGGACTTTGGTGGACATGCGCTCGGCCTGCAGCTTCTCCTCGTCGACCTCGGCCTGGCGCAGGGTGTTGCGCAGCACCAACGGGTCGATCTCGGCCAGCCACTGGCCTTTCCTGACCTTGTCACCCAGTTTGATTTTCAACGATTTCAGTTGCCCCGAGACCTGCGCGCCCACATCAACCTGCTTGATGCCTTCCAGCACCCCGGTGGCGAGCACGGCGTTCTCGATATCGCTGCGCTGCACCTGGGCGGTGATGTAGGTGGGCGGCTTCTGCGGCCCGCCCACGGCGTACAGCACCGCGCAGGCCACCAGGGCCAGGGTGGTGCCTGCTGCGATCTTGCGTCCTTTCGACTTGTTCATGGCTGCCTACTGTTCAATGCGCGGCGGGGCCTGCCGACAGGCCCCGCCATCAGGGTTTCAAGACAAGGTCTGGGTGCTGGCCACGGCCTGGCGGTCGTACCACCAGGCCGCCAGGCTGTACACGTCCGGCGCCTTCAGCACGCTGAAGTGGTTGCCCGGCCCCTCCCACACCGCCAACTGCGGCAGCAATGCTTCCCAGCCATTGACCATGGCGGCCTGCTCGCGCCGGTTGCCGGCACTGTCCAGGGTCGGGTCGCTGACCAGCACCAGGCTCGCAGGGCCGTCATACGTGGCCTGTGGCACATACACGGTGCGCAAGGCACTGGCGAAGGTGCGGGCAATGGCATGCAACGCCTGAGGCGCCATGCGCGGCGGTAGCAGGCCGACGTCGGTCATGGCCGCGTGCAGCCATTGCAGTTGCGTGCTGTCATCGGCCTCGGCGAAGGCCTGGGCCGGCAACCCCAATGGTTTGCCGCTGGCCAACTGCAGCGACTCCACCAAGCGCTGCAACGCCTGGGTAGTGGTGCAGGGCTTGCCCAGACTGCCTGGGCCGCCCGGCGCCTCGGTGTCCACCAGGGTCAGCGATAGCACCTCGCGGCCACGGGCCTGCAAGCGCACCGCGATGGCATGGGCCACCCAGCCGCCGAACGAATGCCCCACCAGGTGCAACGGCCCCTGGGGGTACTGCGCCTCGATGGCCCGCACATGGCAGTCGGCAGCCGTTTCCACGCGGCTGTGCGGCACGGCATCGCCGCCCAGGCCACGAGCCTGCACCCCGTAGATCGGCCAATCCGGCCCCAGTGCCTCGGCCAGGCCGATGAAGCTGGTCACGCTGTCACCCGCCCCCGGCACACAGAACAACGGCGCCTTCGCGGCCTGGCCGCTCTGGATCGCCAGCAATGGCTGGTAGGCAGAGGGTGGCCGTGGCCCCTGCGGCGTGGCCAACGCATGGTCGATGGCCTTGCCGAGCACCTGCACATGGGGGGCCTGCATCATGCTCAGGTGGTCCCCCGGCACGTCGATGCAGTGCAACTGATGGGTGACCTGAGCCTCCTGCCAACCCAGGGTGGCGCTGCCGTCGGCCCGCTGCGGGTCACGCTGCTCGGCGCGGAACAGGTGAATCGGCAGGTTCAGTGGCTCCAGGCGGTAATGGGCCAGGGCATGGCCGTGGGCGACTTCGCGAGCCAGGTAATGCAGCACCTGTTCGTCGCTGGCCTCGTCCAGTTCCGGCAGCAACAGGTGCTGCTCGCGGCACTGTTGCAGCAGGTGCTCGAAGCTGGCCGGTTGCGCGGCCAGCGCTTCAAGCAGCAGCCCGGGCGCCGTACCCGCCTCGCCCTGGGCCTGCCAGTACGCGGCGCAGTGCGCCAGCAACTGGCGCTGCACCAGGTCCGGCCCTTGCCAGCGCGCCTTGCCCTGGTCCGTGAGCCGCGGCACGTAGGTGTCGATCAGGCCGAGGAAACCGACCGACTGGTCCATACCCAGCAACTGGGTCGCGACTTCATAGGCCACTATGCCGCCGAACGACCAGCCCGCCAGGCGGTACGGCCCCTCGGGCTGCACCTCGCGGATCCGTGCCACCAGGCGCGCGGCCAGGCACGGCACCGTATCGAGCTGGGGTTGGCCCAGGCCGACCCCAGGCAGCCCATGGATGGGGAACCCCTCGCCCAGATGCTGGGCGAGCACGGGGAAATACGCATCCAGGCCGGTGAAGTCGTGAACCAGGAACAACGGCGGTTCACTGCCTTCGGCACGCACTGTGACAAGTTCGGGCTCGGCCTGAAGTACAGCCCCGCGGCGCTCCAGCAGCTCGGCCAGGGCCGCCACGCTGGAGTGCTGGAACAGCTCGGCCAGGGTCACTGGCAGCTCGGCCTTGCGCAGTTGGCTGACCAGGCGGATAGCCGACAGCGAGTGCCCGCCCAGCTCGAAGAAGCTGTCGTGGCGGCCCACCCGTTCCACTTCCAGCAGCGCGGCCCACAGTCCGGCCAGTCGGGTTTCCAGCACCGTGACCGGCGCCTGGTACTCACGGCTGGCCCAGGCATCGGCGAGCGGCGCCGGCAGAGCCCGGCGGTCGACTTTGCCGTTGGCGGTCAGCGGCAACGCTTCCAGGGCCACGAAGGCACTTGGCACCATGTATTCCGGCAACAACGCCTGCAAGTGGCTGCGCAGCGCCGTGGCATCCAGTGCCGGGTCGTGACGGGTGAAATAGGCCACCAGGCGCGGCCCACCCTGTTCCAGGCTCTGCGCGACCACCACGGCCTCGCCGACACCGGCGCGCAGCAGCAACGCCCGTTCAACCTCGCCGGGCTCGACCCGCACCCCGCGGATCTTCACCTGGTCGTCGTCGCGGCCCAGGTATTCCAGGGTGCCGTCAGCGAGCCAGCGCACGCGGTCGCCGGTCTGGTACATGCGTGCGCCCGGCAGCGGGCTGAACGGGTCCTGCAGGAAGCGCTCGGCGGTCAACTCCGGGCGGTTCAGGTAGCCACGGGCAACACCCGCGCCCCCCACATACAGCTCGCCGGGCACCCCGAGCGCCACGGGCTGGCGACGTTCATCGAGCACATACAACCGGGCATTGGTGATCGGCTTGCCGATGTGCAGCACGCCACCCACCTGCATCTGCCCGGAACTGGCGACCACCGTGGCTTCGGTCGGGCCATAGTTGTTGATCACGGCAAAACCGGGGTCGCGGTTGAACTGACGCAGGCGGTCACCGCCGATCAGCAGGGTGCGCAGGGTCGGGTGCCGCAGTTGATGACTGAAGGCGTACTCGGCCACGGGCGTGGGCAGGAACGCCACCTGCAGCGGCTGCGCCAGCCACCAGTCGAGCAGTGCGTCGAGTTGCTCGTTGCCGATGTCGGTCGGCGGCAGGTGCAACGTGGCCCCCGCGCACAGCGCCGGCCAGACTTCCCAGGCCATGGCGTCGAAACCGAAGCCGGCGACGCTGGCGGTATGGCTGCCGGCGTGCAGGTCGAAAGCCTGGCAATGCCAGTCCACCAGATTGTCGAGCGTCTGGTGCTCCA
Source organism: Pseudomonas sp. RIT-To-2 (assembly GCF_029623465.1). Taxonomy (NCBI): domain Bacteria; kingdom Pseudomonadati; phylum Pseudomonadota; class Gammaproteobacteria; order Pseudomonadales; family Pseudomonadaceae; genus Pseudomonas; species Pseudomonas sp. RIT-To-2. The sequence goes on from NZ_JAPYKM010000007.1 coordinate 107,010, forward strand.
CCATCACCCCTTTGGGTTGGCCGGTGGAACCGGAGGTGTAGATCACATACGCCAGGTGCGTGCTCGCCAGGCCCGGCACCGTCGGGCTGTCTGGCCACTGGGGCCATGGCCCTTCCAGGTCGAGCACCGGCACATCCAGGCCAGGCAGGCGCCCGCGCAGCGCCTGCTGCACCAGCACCGCGGCCGGCTGGCTGTCGGCCAGCAGGTACTGCAGGCGTTCATCCGGGTGCGCCGGGTCCACGGGCACATACCCGGCGCCCGCCTTGAGCACTGCCAGCAGCCCCACCAGGGTATCCAGGCCACGGCGCGCGACCACGGCCACCCGGTCATCGGGCCTCACGCCCTGCGTGATCAGCACCTGAGCCAGGCCGTTGGCGCGATGGTCGAGGGCCTGATAGCTCAACGCCTCATCACCCACCTGCGCAGCGATGGCATGGGGGTGGCGCAGCGCCTGATCTTCGATGCGCTGGGCGATGGTCAGGTCGGTACGCCAGGTGGCCACCTCGGCGTTGAACCCTTCCAGCAGCCACTGGCGCTCAGCGTCAGGCAGCACGCCCAGCTCACTCACCGGAGTCTGTTCGTCCTGCTCCAGGGCCTGCAGCAAACTGCTCAGCGCCTGATCCAGGTACGCGCAGATGCGCTGCGCCTCGATACCCCCGGCGGTCTGTGCCGTCAGGTCGAAGCCGTCCCCACGGTCATCGACGCTGAGGGTCAGCGGGTACGTGCTGCGTTCTTCGGTGTGCAGCAATTCGATACCCTGCCAGGCAGCCTGTGCGCTGCCTCGCTCAGGCTGGCTCGGCGCACTGTGACGGTAGTTCAGCAGCGCGCTGAACAGCGGCGTGCCGGCCGGCAAGGCGCTGCACCGCTGGGCCAGGGCCAGCGGTGCGTGCTCGTGGGCCAGCAGGCCGGTCAGCCGGCGATGGGTGTCGAGCACGGCGTCGCGAGGCGATTGCATGCCCAGGTCCAGGCGCAGCGGCAAGGTGTTGATGAACACGCCCAAGGCACGGTCCAGGCCTTCGCCGCCTTGCAGACGGCCCAGCAGCACGGTACCGAACACTACCCGGTCGCGGCCGCACAGGTGGCCCAATACCTGGGCCCAGGCCATATGCACCAGGCTGGCGGCGCTGACGCCCAGGTGCCGCGACTGCTCGCGCAGCCGCACACCCAGGGTGGGGTCCAGCGTCAACCGCGCTTCATCAGGCGTGCCTTGGGCACTCAGGGGCTGGCCGAATGGCAGGGTCGGCTCATCGATGTCAGCCAGTTGCTCGCGGAAATACGCCTCGTGCGCGCCATCATCCAGGCCGCCCAGGCTATGGGCAACGTACTGGCGGTACGGCACCGGCGCGGGCAACTGCGCCTCCTGGCCCAGCAGCACCGCTTGCAGTTCCAGCGCCAGGCGCTCCAGGGCCATGTGGTCCATGATCACGTGATGGAATTGCAGCACTGCGACCAGGCGCTGGTTGCTCGGGTCAGCGGCGTACACCAGGCGCAGCAAGGGCGCCTGGGCAAGGTCCAGGTCCGAGAGCGTGGCCAACTGTTCCAGGGGCACTTTGACCATAGGCAATGGTGCCTGGCGCCATACCACTTGCACCGGGGCTGGCAGGTCGTCCCAGAAGAGCGCGGTACGCAGGATGTCGTGGCGCTCGATCACCTGCTGCAAGGCGGCGCTGAACGCCTGCAGGCGGCCCTCGTCGGTGAAGGCGAAGCGCGCCTGCAAGCGGTACGGGTCATCATCGCCCGCACTGAGGTGATGGTAGAAGATGCCGGCCTGCAACGGCCCCAGGGGGTAGATGTCCTGCACATTGCCGACGCCGCCCGGCACCCGGGCGACGATGCGGTCGATGGCGTCCTGGCTCAGGCTCACCAGCGGCAGCAGCGCCGGGGTGATGCGCTGGCAACCCGGCTCGATCAGGCTTGCCGCCAGCGGTGGCGCGCTGGCCGTGGCGACGGCAGCCGCCAGGGCGGCAAGGGTCGGTTGGGCGAACAGTGCACCGACATCCACTTCCAGGCCGACCTGACGCAGGCGCGAGACCAGCGTCACGGCCAGCAGCGAATGGCCGCCCAACTCGAAGAAGTGGTCGTGGCGCCCTACCCGTTCAACCTGCAACAGCTCGGCCCAGATCAGCGCCAGTTGTTGCTCGATATCGGTTTCAGGCGCCTCGTATTGCCCGGTGAACAACGCCTCGCGGTCAGGCGCGGGCAAGGCGCGGCGGTCGACCTTGCCGTTGGCGGTCAACGGCCAGGTGCTCAGGCGCACCAGCGCCGCAGGCACCATGTAGGCTGGCAGGCGTGCCAGCAACGCGGCGCGCAGGTCGCCGATACTGAGGTTGCCCCCAGCCTGCTCGCTGAAGTAGCCCACCAGCCGTGGCTGACCGGGCTGGTCTTCGCGGGCCATGACCAGGGCGGTTTCGACCCCGGGCAGTTGCCCCAGCAGGCTTTCGATTTCACCCAGTTCCACGCGTACGCCGCGGATCTTCACCTGGTCGTCGTTGCGGCCCAGGTACTCCAGGGTACCGTCGGCGTTCCAGCGTGCCAGGTCACCGGTGCGGTACAGCCGTGCGCGCGGCTCATCGCTGAAGGGGTCGCGGACAAAGCGTTCGGCGGTCAGCTCGGGCCGGTTCAGGTAACCCCGCGCCACGCCCCCACCGCCCACGTACAACTCACCGGCCACGCCCTGGGGCACCAGTTGCTGATGGGCGTCCAGCAGGTAGACACGGGTGTTGGCGATCGGCCGGCCAATGTCCAGACGGCCTGCCGGCAACAGTTGGCCCGAAGTGGCGACCACCGTCGCTTCGGTAGGGCCGTAGTTGTTGATCACCGCAAAACCGGGGTCGCGGCTGAACTGGCGCAAGCGGTCGCCGCCAATCAGCAACACCCGCAGGGTCGGGTGGCCCAGGCCCTGGTTGAAGGCGTGTTCGGCCACTGGCGTGGGCAGGAAGCTGACGTCCAGCGGTTGCTCACGCCACCACGCCAACAGCGCTTCGATGTCCTCACCGCCGTCCTGCGCCGGCGGCAGGTGCAGCACCGCCCCCGCGCACAGGGCCGGCCAGACTTCCCAGGCCATGGCGTCAAAGCCAAAGCCCGCGACGCTGGCCGTGTGGCTGCCGGCGTGCAGGTCGAAGGCCTGGCAGTGCCAGTGCACCAGGTTGTTCAAGGTCTGGTGTTCCACCATCACGCCCTTGGGCTGGCCGGTGGAACCGGAGGTGTAGATCACATACGCCAGGCTGCGCTCGGTCAGGCCGGGCACCTGGGGGTTGCTCGGTTGTTCGTACCAGTGCGGGCGGTCCAGCGCCAGCACCGGTACACCCAAGTCGGGTATCCGTGGGCGCAAGGCCTGCTGGGTCAAGACCAGCACGGGCTTGCTGTCGTCGAGCAGGTACTGCAAGCGCTCATCCGGGTGCGCCGGGTCCACGGGCACGTAGCTGCCACCGGCCTTCAGCACCGCCAGCAACCCGACCAGGGTGTCCAGGCCGCGCCGGGCCACCACGGCCACGCGGTCGTCCGGGCGCACGCCAAGGCCTGTCAGGTAGTGGGCCAGGCTGTTGGCCTGGCTGTTCAGCTGGCCATAGGTGAGCGAGCGGTCGCCGGCCTGGGCGGCGATGGCTTCGGGTGCCAGCAACGCCTGGGCCTCGACCATCGCGTGCACGGTATGCCCCTGGGGGTACGTCCGGTCAGTGGCATTTAAGCCGTCGACCAGGCGGGTACGCTCCTGCGCATTCACCAGGGCTACCTGCGCCAGCACCACCTGTTCGTCGGCGACCAGGGCTTGCAGCAGGCATTCGAAGTAGCCGGCATAACGCTGCACCGTGGCCGCGTCGAACAGCGCCGTGGCGTAGTCCAGGCTGCCCACCAGGGCCTGGCCCTGTTCGCCCAGGTTCAGTGACAGGTCGAACTTGGCCACCTGGGTCGTCTGCTCCACCAACGCCACCGTCAACCCCGGCAAGTCCGGCAGGCTGACCTGGCCCGGCAGCCAGTTGAGGGTGGTCTGGAACAACGGGGCATGGGCCAGGCTGCGCGCCGGGCGGACGATCTCTACCACCTGTTCGAACGGCAGGTCCTGGTGGTCCTGAGCTTCCAGCAGGCGCGCCTTGGCCTGAGCCAGCAGCGCTGTGCCCGTGGGGCTGGCCGCGGTGTCGATGCGTACCGCCAGGGTATTGACGAACAAGCCGACCATGGCTTCCAGTTCAGCACGGCCACGCCCCGCCACGGGGCTGCCGATGACCACTTCGGCCTGGCCCGATAGCCGCGCCAGCAGTGCGGCCCAGGCGCTCATCAGCACCGTGTACAGGGTCACGCCCTGACGCTGGGCCAGGGCCCGCAGGCCAGCGCCCAGTTCGGCGCCAAGATGCACCGCCACGCTGGCGCCGCTGAAATCCTGCTGCGCCGGCCGCGGCCGGTCGGTGGGTAGCATCAGCAAGGCCGGGGCACCGTCCAGGGTACGCTGCCAGTAGTCGGCCTGGCCTTGCAGGCGCTCGCTGGTCAGCCAGCGGCGCTGCCACAGGGCGTAGTCGCCGTACTGGATGGCCAGGGGCGGCAACGGGTTGTGCGTACCCTGCTGGAACGCCCGGTACAGGCTCAGCAGTTCTTCGGTCAGCACGCCCATGGACCAGCCATCGGCGACGATGTGGTGCACTGTCAGTGCCAGGACGTGATAGTCCTCGTGCAGTTGCAGCAGGCTGGCACGCAACAGCGGGCCATTGACCAGGTCGAAGGGCGCAGCGGCCGCCTCGCGCAGCCAGGGGGTGAGGCCGTCGGGCTGGGCACGCAGGTCCAGGGTGTGCAACCCGGCCTGCTCCTCCATGGCACCCGTCAGCACCTGGGCGCCCTGCCCGGCGGCGACAAACCGGCTGCGCAGGGTGTCATGGCGCTGCACCAGGGTATTCAGTGCATGCTGCAGGGCGGTGCTGTCCAGCGCTCCGCGCAGGCTCAACGCGAGGGCGATGTTATACGCCTGGTTGCCGCCGTCCATCTTCGCCAGGAACCACAGCCGCTGTTGGCCGAAGGAGGCAGGCAGCGCCTGGTCCCGGGGCGCGGGCACAATGTCCGGCAACAGGCTGCGACCGGCGCCGGCCAGCGCCTGGGCCACCGCCGCCAGTTCACCCAGGGCGAACAGCTCGCCCAGGGGCAGTTCGACACCCAGTTGCTGCCGTAGCTGCGAGACCATGCGCATGGCCAGCAGGGAATGGCCGCCACGCTCGAAGAAATGATCGTGGCGCCCTACCCGTTCCACTTGCAGCACCTGGGCCCAGATCTCGGCCAGGGCGGATTCCAGTTCACCCTGGGGCGGTACATAGGTGTGTTCGAACAGCGCCGCGCGTTCCGGCCGTGGCAACGCCCGACGGTCGAGTTTGCCATTGGCGGTCAGCGGCAGCGCCGCCAGTTCGATGAAGGCCGCTGGCACCATGTACCCCGGCAGGCTGGCTTGCAGGGCCTGGCGCATCTGTGCCGGTGCCAGGGCCTCGGCGCCGGGGCTGACGGTGAAATAGGCCACCAGGGTCAGGGGCCCGGGTTCGTCATCGCGGGCCAGCACCACGGTTTCGTTGATACCTGGCAGCGCATGCAGGCGGCTGACGATTTCCCCCAGTTCGATGCGGAAACCGCGAATCTTCACCTGGTCATCGTTGCGCCCCAGGCACTCCAGCTGGCCGTCGGGCAGCCAGCGGCCGAGGTCGCCGGTCCGGTACAGCAACGCCTGCGGCTGCTCGCTGAACGGGTCGTCGAGGAACCGCTCTGCCGTCAACTCGGGGCGGTTGAGGTAACCCAGGGCCACGCCATCGCCGCCGATGTACAACTCACCCGTGACGCCCAGTGGCGCCAGGCGCCGGTGTTCATCCAGCACGTACAGGCAGGTATTGCCGATGGGCCGGCCGATGGGCAGTGTCTGCGCAGCCTCAGGCACTTCGGCGATGGTGCAGGCAGTGGCGAAGGTGGTGGTTTCGGTGGGGCCGTACACGTGCATCAGTTGCACCTGCGGCGCGTGGGCCAGCAAGGCCTGGAAAGCGGCCGGGTCGCCGCGCTCGCCCCCCGTGAGCAATACCCGCAGGCTGGCCAGCGCTTCGGGCGAGCCGTGGGCGTATTGATTGAACAGCGCCGTGGTCAGGAACAGCACGCTGACTTCGCCCTGGCGCAGGGCCGCGCCCAGCAGGCCGGGCTCCACCAGGGTGTCATGGTCGATGACCCGTACCTGGCCACCGTTGAGCAGCGCCCCCCAGGTTTCCAGGGTGCTGGCGTCGAACGCCGGGTTGGACGCGAAGGCAAAACGATCGCTGGCCGTGAACGGGGCAAAACCGTTGTTCAGCACCAGGCGGGCGATGCCACGGTGGGCCACCCGCACGCCTTTGGGCGCACCGGTGGAGCCGGAGGTGTACATGACGTACGCGACGCTGTCGGCACTGCCACGCGGTTGCGGGTCGTGGCTGGGTTGCCGGCTCAGGTCCAGGCCATCCAGGTCGATGCGCCGGCAGGCCAGTTCGGTGTGGGTGGCGCTGTGGCTGAGCACCGCCACCGCCTGGCAGTCGAGGATCATGTAGCCCTGGCGCTCGGCCGGGGCGTGGATGTCCAGCGGCACATAGGCGGCGCCGCACTTGGCGATGGCCAGTTGGCTGACCAGCAAGGCCAGGGAGCGTGGCAGCAGGATAGCCACGTGGTCGCCCGGTTGCACACCCTGTTCGATCAGGTAATGGGCCAGGCGGTTGGCGCGGGTATTGAGGGCCCGGTAGGTCAGCGACTCGTCACCGTGCACCGCGGCCACGGCCTGGGGCTGCGCCGCCGTCTGCTGCTCGAACAGCCGGTGTACCGGTTCGCGGGGGTAGTCGCGGCGGCTGTCGTTGAACGTGCGCAGCAGTTGCTCGCGCTCGGCTTCAGGCACCACCGAACAGTGGTCCAGCGCTGTGGAGGGCTGCTGCGCCAGGGCTTCGGCAAGGTTGGCCAGGGCTTGCTGCAGGTAACCGCACAGGCGCGCCGGGTCCAGCCCGGATGCGGCCTGGGCGGTCAGCTCGAAGGCCTCGCCCAGGTCGTCGACACTCAGGGTCAACGGGTAGTTGCTGCGCTCCTCGGCGTGAAGCAGCTCGATGCCCGCCCAGGCAGTGGCATCCCGGGTGCTTGCCGGCGCACCATGACGATAGTTGAACAGGGTACTGAACAAGGGCACGCCCGCGGCCAGGCCACTGCAACGCTGGGCCAGGGCCAGCTGCGCGTGCTCGTGGGCCAACAGCTCATTGAGCCGGCGCTGGGTATCGAGCACCGCTTCGCGCACGGTCTGGCCTGCCAGGTCGAGGCGCAGGGGCAAGGTATTGATGAACACCCCCACCGCCCTTTCAACGCCCTCGCTGCCCTGCAAGCGGCCGAGCAGCACGGTACCGAACACTACGCTGTCGCGGCCTGCCAATTGCCCCAGCACCTGGGCCCAGGCCAGGTGAAACAGGCTGGCGGCGCTGACGCCGTGCTGGCGCGCCTGTTCACGCAGGTGCGCCGCCAGGGTTGGCGGCAGGGCCAGACGGGCTTCGCCGGGTATTCCGGCATCGGCGCTCATGGCCAGGCCATAGGGCAAGGTGGGTTCATCAAGGTCGGCCAACTGCTCGCGGAAAAACGCTTCGTGGCTGGCCTCACCCGGCCCTTGCAGCACCTGGGCCACATAATTGCGGTACGGCACTGGCGCCGGCAATGCCTGCGCCTGGTCGGCGAGCAGGGCCTGCAACTCCTGGCCGAGTACATCGAGGGCGATGTGGTCCATGACCACGTGGTGCCAGCGCAGCACGGCGGTGATGCGGCCAGTGGCCGGGTCGGTGGCATGCACCAGGCGCAACAGCGGCGCCTGGGTCAGGTCCATCGCCGGTACCTGTGCCAGTGCCTCCAGAGGCACCGCCTCCACGGGCACCGAAGCCTGGCGCCACACCACCTGCACCGGGGCGGCCAGGCCTTCCCAGGACAGCGCCGTGCGCAAGATGTCATGGCGCGCCACCACCTGCTGCAACGCCTGACCGAAAGCAGCGAGGCGCCCGGCATCGGCGAGGGTGAAATGCGCTTGTTGCACGTACGGGTCGTGCTCCCCCGCGCTGAGGTGGTGGTACAGGATACCGGCCTGCAGCGGCCCCAGCGGGTAGATGTCCTGCACGTTGGCGACACCGCCAGGCACACTGGCGACTATTCGGTCTATAAGGGGTTGCTCCAGCGCCACCAGCGGCAGCAGCGCCGGGGTCAGGTGCTCGCATTCCGGCCCGATGAGGTTGACCGGCACGTCCACCGCGCGCTGGCCGCCCACGGCGGCGGCCAGCCCGGCCAAGGTCGGTTGCGCGAACAGCGCGCGGATATCGGCGTGCAGGCCCAGTTGGCGCATGCGCGCCAGCAGCGTGACGGCCAGTAATGAATGGCCGCCCTGCTCGAAGAAATGATCATGGCGCCCCACCCGCTCCACCTTCAGCAGTTCGGCCCACAGCGGCGCCAGTGCCGTTTCGGTGGCGCCTTCGGGGGCTTCGTAGTCACGCTGGATCAGTGCGCCAGCATCCGGCGCCGGCAGGGCCTTGCGGTTGAGCTTGCCGTTGGGGGTCAGCGGCAGCGCGTCGAGCTGTACGTAGGCCGCCGGCACCATGTAGTCCGGCAGGGTCGCCTGCAGGTGGCTGCGCAGGTTTTCGATGGCCAGCATCGTACCGGACGGTTGCGCGGTGACGTAGGCCACCAGGCGCTTCTCGCCGGGGTTGTCCTCGCGGGCCAGTACCACGCTTTCCTTGACGCCGGCGCAGGCCGCCAGGGCGGCCTCGATTTCCCCCAGCTCGATACGCAGGCCACGAATCTTCACCTGGTCGTCATTGCGCCCCAGGTACTCGATGTTGCCGTCGGCCAGATAGCGCCCCAGGTCACCGGTGCGGTACATGCGCCCACCCTGAAACGGATCGTCCAGGAACCGCTCGGCGGTCAACTGCGGGCGGTTCAGGTAACCGCGCGCCACCTGCACCCCAGCGATGTAAAGCTCACCGGCCACACCCGGGGGCACCGGTTGGCAGTGGCTGTCCAGCAGGTACATGCGCGTGTTGGCCACCGGTTTGCCGATGGGGATATTGTCGGGCGTCTGCTCCAGCGGCCCGGCGCAGTCCCAGGCAGTCACGTCTACCGCTGCCTCGGTGGGGCCATAGAGGTTGAACAGGCCAACCTCAGGCAGTTGCTGCTTGAAGCGCCGCACCAGGTGCCCCGGCAGCGCCTCGCCGCTGCACATCACCCGGCGCAGGCCATTGCAGTCGGTGGCGCCGTGGGCCAGGAACAGGTCGAGCATGGAGGGCACGAAATGCAAGGTGGTGATGCCCTGATCGCGGATGACCTCGCGCAGGTAGCCTGGGTCGCGGTGCCCGCCAGGGCGGGCCATCACCAGCCGGGCGCCGTTGAACAGCGGCCAGAAAAACTCCCACACCGACACATCGAAGCTGAACGGGGTTTTCTGCAGCACGCTGTCGGACGCGCCCAGGCCGTATTCGTCCTGCATCCACAGCAGGCGGTTGACCACGCCACGGTGCTCATTCATCACGCCCTTGGGCTGCCCCGTGGAACCGGAGGTGTAGATGACATAGGCCAGGTGATCGGGCCGTACCTGGGCCCGCGCCGGGTTATGGTCAGGCTGTGCCAGGAAGCTTTCGCGCTCGGCGTGCTCGGGGTCGAGCAACAGCACTGGCACGTCGCTGGCCGGCAGCACGCCACGCAGGGCCTGCTGGGTGAGCACCACCGCTGGGGCGCAATTGCCCAGCATGTAGGTCAGGCGGTCCTGGGGGTAGTCGGGGTCCAGCGGCACATAAGCGGCGCCTGCCTTGAGAATACCCAGCAACCCGGCAACCATTTCCAGGCTGCGGTCCACGCAGATGGCCACGCGGTCGTCCGGGCCGATGCCCAGGCCGATCAACCGATGGGCAATGCGGTTGGCCTGGCGGTTGAGGGCGTCGTAGCCGAGGCTGCCCTGCTCGCCCGTGACGGCCACGGCGCCGCCGTTGGCCGCCACCTGGGCCTCGAACAGGCCATGCAGGGTAAGGTTGGTGGGGTAGTCGACGGCAGTGGCGTTGAAGCGCTCCAGCACCTGTTGGCGCTGGTCAGCGTCCAGGAGGGGTATGGCGGTCACCCGCGCCTGGGCATCGGCGGCCATGCCGCGCAATTGCGCCTGCAGGTAGCCAAGGCAGCGCTGCATGGTCGCTTCGTCGAACAAGGCTGTCGCGTATTCCAGGCTGGCATGCAGCCCTTCGCCCACCTCGCTGACCTCCAGCAGCACATCGAACTTGGCGGTACGCTGTTGGGTCTGCAGGCTTTCCAGGCTCAGGCCATCGAGGTTCAGGACCTGATCACCGGTGTCCTGCCAGGCCAGCATGGCCTGGAAAATCGGCGTGTGGGCCAGGCTGCGCTGGGGCCGCAGGGCTTCGACCACCTGCTCGAACGGCAGGTCCTGATGGGCCTGAGCGGCCAGGGTGGTGGCCTTGACCTGTTGCAGCAAGGCCTCGACGTCGAGGGTGCTGGCCACCTCGACGCGGATAGCCAGGGTGTTGACGAACAAGCCGATCAAGTCCTGCACTTCAGCCCGCAAGCGGTTGGCCACGGGCGTGCCGATCACCACCTCGTCCTGACCGGACAGACGGCTGAGCACCGCTGCCCAGGCCGCCAGCACGGTCATGAACAACGTGGTGCCCTGACGCTGGCTCAAGGCCTTGAGGCTGGCGACAAGCGAGGCGTCCAGCGCCAGTTCCAGGCGCTGGCCGCGGTAGTCCTGTTCTGCCGGGCGTGGGCGGTCGGTGGGCAGGGCCAGCAGCGCCGGGGCGCCGGCCAGCGCCTGCTGCCAGTACTGCGTCTGCTGTTGCAGCACTGGGCCGCTCAGCCATTCGCGCTGCCACGCGGCATAGTCGGCGTACTGCACCGCCAGGGCCGGCAATGGGTCGCCGGCGCCCTGGCAGAACGCCTGGTACAGGGCACCCAGCTCGCGAGTCAGCACCGCGGCTGACCAGCCGTCGGCGATGATGTGGTGCAGGGTCAGCAACAGTACGTGGTCATCATCGGCCAGGCGCACCAGCCGGCCCCGCACCAGCGGCCCCTGGCTCAGGTCGAAGGGCTCGGCAGCCTCACGGGCGGCGATCCCGGCAAGCGCCTCCTCGCTGGCTTCGACGCGGTGCAGACTGAAGCCGATATCGGCGCTGGCGATGCGTTGCAGCGGCCCCTGCTCGCCCTGCTCCACGAACGTGGTACGCAGGGATTCATGGCGGGCTACCAGGCGGTCCAGGGCCTGCGTCAGGGCCTTCTGGTCGAGGCGCCCGCGCAGGCGCAGGCCAGCGGGAATATGGTAGGCGCTGCTGCCCCCTTCCATCTGGGCCAGGAACCACAGGCGCTGCTGGGCGAACGACAACGGCAACGCCTGGTCACGGGCAACCGCCACGATCGGCGGCTGCTGGCCAACGCCGGCCTGGGCCAGCACCTGCGCCAACGCCGACAGTTGCGGCTGGGCGAACACCGCCCCCAGGCTCAGCTCGATACCCAGGCGCTCACGCACGTGGGCGACCATGCGCATGGCCAGCAACGAATGGCCACCGAGGTCGAAGAAGCGGTCGTGGCGGCCCACCTGCGGCACGTGCAGCAATTCGGCCCACAGGCTCGCCAGGGCGGTTTCCAGTTCGCCCTCGGGCGCCTGGTATTCACCGCTGTGCAGCGCTTCGCGGTCAGGTAGCGGCAAGGCGCGGCGGTCGACCTTGCCGTTGGCAGTCAGCGGCCAGGTGGCCACGCGCACCAGCGCGCTGGGCACCATATAGGCCGGCAGCCGAGCCTGCAGGGCGGCGCGCAGGGCCTCCACGGTCAGTGCGGGGGTAGCGTCACGCTCGCTGTAATAGCCCACCAGGCGCGGCTGGCCCGGCTGGTCTTCGCGGGCCAGGACCAAGGCCTCCTCGATACCGGGCAACTGGCTGAACTGGGCCTCGATCTCGCCCAGTTCGATGCGTACGCCGCGTATCTTCACCTGGTCATCGTTGCGGCCCAGGTACTCCAGGGTCCCGTCGGTATTCCAGCGCGCCAGGTCGCCGGTGCGGTACATGCGCGCGCCGGGAACATGGCTGAACGGGTCACGCAGAAAGCGTTCGGCACTCAGGTCCGGGCGGTTGAGGTAACCCCGGGCCACGCCCGCACCGCCTACGTACAGCTCGCCAGCGATGCCGAACGGCACCAGTTGCTGGCCAGCGTCCAGCAAGTAGGCGTGGGTGTTGGTGATGGGCCGGCCAATATCCAGCGCGCCGCCCGGCAGCAACTGGCCCGACGTGGCGACCACCGTGGCTTCGGTGGGACCGTAGTTGTTGATGACCGCGAAGCCCGGGTCACGGGTGAACTGGCGCAAGCGGTCGCCGCCGATCAGCAGGGTACGCAGGGTGGGATGGCGCAGGTCACGGCTGAAGGCATATTCGGCCACTGGCGTGGGCAGGAAGGCGACCTCCAGCGGTTGCGCCTGCCACCAGTCGAGCAAGGCGTCGAGCTGCTCGTTGCCTACCTCGGCGGGGGGCAGGTGCAAGGTAGCCCCGGTGCACAGCGCTGGCCAGACCTCCCAGGCCATGGCGTCGAAACCGAAACCGGCGACACTGGCAGTGTGGGTGCCGGCCTGCAGGTCGAACGCGTGGCAGTGCCAGTCCACCAGGTTGTTGAGGGTGTGGTGCTCCACCATCACGCCCTTGGGCTGGCCGGTGGAACCGGAGGTGTAGATCACGTACGCCAGGTGCGCCAGGGTGAGGCCCGGCACCTGTGGGTTGTGCGGTTGCTCGGGCCAGGACGGCGCATCCAGTGCCAGTACCGGCACGCCGCGTTCCGGCAGGCGAGCGCGCAGCGCCTGCTGGGTGAGCACCGCGGTCGGCTGGCTGTCGTCCAGCAGGTAGCACAGGCGCTCATCGGGGTGCGCCGGGTCCACGGGTACATAACCAGCCCCGGCCTTGAGCACTGCCAGCAAGCCGACCAGGGTGTCCAGCCCGCGCCGGGCTACCACGGCCACACGGTCGTCCGGGCTCACGCCCAACGCAATCAGGTGGTGGGCCAGGCTGTTGGCCCGGGCATTCAGGGCCTGGTAGCTGAGGGCCTGGTCGCCGGCCTGTGCGGCGATGGCTCGAGGCTGTCGCGCGGCCTGCTCTTCGATCCGCTGGTGCAGGGCAAGTGGGCTCGCCGGGCCACTGTGCTGGGCATTGAAGCTGCGCAGCAACTGGGTACGCTCGCCGGCCGGCAGAATCGGCAACTGCGCCACCGCGGTGTGTGGCGCCTGTTCCAGGGCCTCGACCAACTGCGCCATGGCGCATTCCAGGTAGCCACACAAGCGCTGCGGGTCGATGCCCGCGGCAGCCTGGGCGGTCAGCCCGAACGCATCCCCCAGGTCGTCGACACTCATCACCACGGGGTAGTTGCTGCGCTCCTGAGCGTGCAGCACCTCGATGCCTTCCCAGGTTTCGCCGCCGGCCTCCACGCCGGCGCTGTGGCGGTAGTTGAGCAAGGCGTTGAACAGCGGCGTGGGCGCGGCCACGCCACTGCAGCTCTGGGCCAGCGCCAGGGGCGCGTGCTCGTGGCGCATCAGTGCGGTCAGGCGCTGGTGGGTAGCGATGACCGCGGCTCGTACGTCCCGGGCCTCCAGGTCCAGGCGCAGCGGCAGGGTATTGATGAAAATACCCAAGGCCCGCTCGGTGGCCTCGGCCCCCAGCAGGCGGCCCATCAGCACCGTGCCGAACACGACCCGCTGGCGGCCGGTCAGGCCGGCCAGTACCCGCGCCCACCCCAGGTGGAACAGGCTGGCGACACTCACGCCCAGGCTGCGGGCCTGGGCTCGCAGGCGCCGGCCCAGCACCAGGTCCAGGCCCAGGCTGTGCTCGCCGATGCTCTCGCCGTCACCGCTGAGGTCCTGGCGGTCGTAGGCCAGGGTGGGTTCATCAAGGTCGCCCAGCATGTCGCTGAAAAAGGCCTGGTGTTCCTGTTCGGTGACGCCCAGCAAGGCCTGCGCCACGTAGTTGCGAAACGGCACGGGCGTGCCCAGGCGCTCGCCCTCGCCTTGCAGGCAGGCCTGGATTTCCTGGCGCACGACCTCCAGCGCACTGTGGTCCATGGCGATGTGGTGGAACAGCAACGTGGCCTTGACGTCCGGCCCTTCCACGGCGCTGCCATGCACCAGGCGCAGCAGCGGCGCCTGGCCCAGGTCCAGCCGCGTCCCCGTCGGCAACGGGCCAACCTGCAGTTCGGCGTGGCGCCACACCACTTGCATTGGCGTGGCCAGGCCCTGCCAGTGTACCGAGGTACGCAGGATGTCATGCCGCGCGATCACCTGGCGCAGGGCCTGGGCGAAAGCTTCCAGGCGGGCCCGGTCCGCGAAGGCGAATTGCACCTGCATGACATAGGGGTCGGCATCAGCGGCGCTGACGTGGTGGTAGAGAATGCCCTGCTGCAAGGGCGCCAGGGGGTAGATGTCCTGAACGTTGGCGGCACCACCGGGCACCGATTCCACCAGGCGGTCTATCACGGCCTGGTCAAGGCTGACCAGGCTGAGCATGGCCGGGGTGATGCGCGTGCAACCGGCGGCGATGCCATTGGCCGGCACAGGCGCAGGGCCGCGCTGGGCCGGCTGGTAGGCACCCTGCTCGATCAGCGCGATCAGGGCCGGCTTGTGTTCGCGCAGGTGCTCCACCAGCCCGTGGTCACCGAGGGCGCGGCGGTTACCCTGCACCACCAGCTGGCCGTCCTTGACCGTCAGCTGGATGTCGTTGGCCTTCAATGTCGCCAAGAGTTCGTTGATGCTCACAGGATAATCTCCATGCTCTCTGTGATGGCTGCGTAGGCAGCCAGCGTGGGGTGTTCGAACAGGGCGCGCACATCCGCCTCCACGCCTTCCTGGCGCAGACGCGCGGTCAGGCTGACCGCCAGCAGCGAATGGCCGCCCAGTTCGAAGAAATTGTCGTGCCGCCCTACCCGCTCCAGCCCCAGGAGGTCGGCCCAGAGCCGTGCCAGCAGGGTTTCGGTGTCGCCCTGGGGAGCCGCGTAGGGGCGTGCCAGGCCGGCGTCGGCACCCGGTTGCGGCAGGGCCTTGCGGTCAAGCTTGCCGTTGGGGCTCAGGGGCCAGGCCTGCAGGTGTACATAAAGGGCCGGCACCATGTAGTCCGGCAATTGCGCGGCGAGGGCGTGCCGCAGCGCTTCCACGGCCACCGGCGCACCGGTGTAGTAAGCCACCAGCCGCGCGCCACCCGGCTGGTCGTCACGGGCCATGACCACGGCCTGCTCGATACCGGGGTGGCGCTCCAGGCAGGCCTGAATGTCACCGGGCTCGATGCGCAGGCCGTTGACCTTGATCTGGTCGTCGTTACGGCCCATGAACTCCAACAGGCCATCGGCCCGCTGACGCACCAGGTCACCGCTGCGGTACAGGCGCTCACCCGGGTTGAAGGGGCTTGCGATGAAACGCTCGGCCTGGGCCTGCGGCAGATGCCGATAGCCGCGGGCGACGCCGGCGCCGCCAATGTGCAGGTGGCCCACCACGCCCAGGGGCACGGGCTGGTCATCGCTGCCCAGCACGTACAGGTGGGTGTTGCTCACCGGCCGGCCGATAGGCAGGATACCTTCGGGTATCGGTTGCTCGGGTTCCAGGGTCCAGGCACTGCAATCCACCGTGGTTTCGGTAGGGCCGTAGACGTTGTGCAGGCGCACGCCCGGCAGGCGCTGGCGCAACTGCGTCGCCAGCGCCGGGGTCAGTTCGCCGCCACCGCAGACAATGTCGGTCAGGCTGCTGCAGCCCGCGCTATGGTCCAGGTCCAGGAACTGTTGCAGCAGCACCGGCACGAATTGCACCACACTGACGTGCTGTTGCTGGATCAACCGCGCCAGGTACGCAGGGTCCCGCTGGCCGTCAGGCCGTGCCAGCACCAGAGGCAGCCCGCTGCACAGGGGCCAGAACAGCTCCCACACCGACGCGTCGAAACTCAGCGGGGTCTTGTGCAGCACGACGCCAGTCGTGCACAGGCTCGACGCCCAGTGCACCAGGTTGACCACATTGCGGTGTTCGACCATGACGCCCTTGGGCGTCCCCGTGGACCCCGAGGTGTAGATCACGTACGCCAGGTGGCTGGCCGTGAGCCCCTCGACCGAGGGGTTGGCGCTGGGCAGCGCGAACCCGTCCAACTCGCCCAGGTCGACCTGGGGCACGTTGACCTCGCCCAGCAGGGCACCGGTGCTGGCCTGTACCAACGCCACGGTCGGGGCACTGTCGTCGAACATGCCGCGCAGGCGCTCGGGCGGGTAGGCAGGGTCGAGCGGCACGTAGGCGCCGCCGGCCTTGAGGATGGCCAGCAAGCCCACCACCATGGGCAGGCCACGCTCGACGCAGATCGCCACCCGCTCATCAGGCTGTACCCCCAGCGCGATCAAGTGATGGGCCAGGCGGTTGGCCTGCTCGTTCAGTTGCCGATAGCTCAGTTCGCCGGCCTCGTCGCGCACGGCAATGGCCTGCGGTGTTGCCGCGGCCCGCGCTTCGAACAGGCCATGCAAGGTCTGCTGGCGATCATGCTCGGTGGCGGTGGCATTGAACGCGTGCAGCACTTGCCGGCGCTCGTCGGCTGGTAGGACCGGCACGTGCAGCAAGGGCTGGTCGGGGTGCCCCTCCAGGGCATCGGCCAGGCCGTGAAGTACATGCCCCACGTAGTCGCAGATCCGTTGGGCACCAATGTCCCCAGGCACCATGACGTTCAGGCGCAGGGCGTCCCCCAGGTCGTCGACGTTGAGGCTCAGGGGGTAGTTGCTGTGTTTCTCGCTGGGCAGGATCTGCAATCCCTCCCACGCCCCTTCGCGGGCGTCCTGTCGGGCCTGGGCCGCGGCGTGACGGTAATTGAGGATGGCGCTGAACAGCGGCAGCGGCGCCGGTACCCCGCTGCAGCGCTGCGCCTGGGCCAGGGACGCATGTTCGTGGGCCAGCAACGCCGCCAGGCACTGGTGCGTGGCCTGGGCTGCGTCGCGCACGCCGACACCGGCCAGGTCCACGCGCAACGGCAGCGTGTTGATGAACATGCCCAGGCCGCGGTCGGCCCCCTCGCCACCTTGCAGGCGCCCCAGCAATACCGTGCCGAACACTACCCGCGCCTGGCCGGTGGCCGCGGCGAGTACCCGGCCCCAGGCCAGGTGGAACAGGCTGGCAACGCTTACCCCCAGCTGCCGCGCCTGGCTGCGCAGGCGTCGGGCCAAATCATCGGGCAGCGCCAGGCGCGCCTCTTCCAGGGCCGCGCCATCGCCTTGCACGTCACGCAGGCCGAACGCCAGCGTGGGTTCGTCGACATCCGCCAGTTGCGTGCGGAAGAACGCCTCATGTTCGGCTTCACTGACGCCCAGGCGCGCCTGGGCCACATAGTTGCGGTAAGGCACTGGCGGCTGGCCGTTGCCTGGCAGCCCCTGGAGAATGGCCAGCAGCTCTTCGCGCACCACGTCCAGGGCGGTGGCATCGAGCACGATGTGGTGGAACAGCAAGGTCGCCGAGAGGCTGTCACGCCCCGGCTCGCGGCGGTACACCAGGCGCAGCAGGGGGGCCTGGCTCAGGTCCAGGCGCTCCGGGTACGCCGTGACGCCGGCAGCACGCTCCTCGACCACCAGAGGCGCGCTGCGCCATACCACCTGCTGCGGAGTTTCCAGCCCCTGCCAGGCGATGGCGGTGCGCAGGCTGTCGTGGCGGGCGATCACGCTCTGCAGGGCCGCGGCGACTGCCTGCAAGCGCTGCGGGCTGTCAAAACGCAGTTGCAACTGCAGCAGGTACGGGTCGCGGTCCCCGGCCGTGAGGTAGTGGTAGAGGATGCCTTCCTGCAACGGCGCCAAGGGGTAGATTTCCTGAACGTTGGCGGCGCCACCGGGCACGGCGGCGACAATACCGTCAATGGCGGCCTGGTCCAACTGCGCCAGGCTCAACAGCTCAGGGGTGATGCGGGTGCAACCGGCCGGCACACGGTTGGCCGGCACCTGCACTTCCCGGCCGCTGCCCACCGACGCGGCCAGAGCGGCCACGGTCGGCTGGCCCAGCAACACTCGCACGTCGGCGCTGAGGCCGGCGTTGCGCAAGCGCTCCACCAGGCTCACGGCCAGCAGCGAATGGCCGCCCAGCTCGAAGAAGTTGTCGTGCCGCCCTACCCGCTCCAGGCCCAGTACCTGCGCCCAAATGTCGGCCATGGCTTGTTCCACCGTGCCTTGCGGGGCCTCGAAGGGCCGGCTGGCCAGCGTCGTCGGGTCAGGGTCGGGCAGCGCTAGGCGGTCAAGCTTGCCGTGCTGGGTCAAGGGCAAGGTGGCCAGCGGCGTGAAGGCCACGGGCACCATGTAGGCCGGCAGGCGTGCCCCCAGGCTTTCACGCAGGGCGTGCACGCTGATGGCAGCACTGGCGGTGTACCAGGCCAGCAGGCGCTCGCCGCGCACCAGCACCACGGCGTCCTGCACCCCGGGCTGGCTGGCCAGCGCCGCCTCGATCTCGCCCAGTTCGATGCGCATGCCGCGAATCTTCACCTGGTCGTCGTTGCGGCCCAGGTAATCCAGGGTGCCGTCGGCGTTCCAGCGCACCAGGTCGCCGGTGCGGTACAGGCGCGCCCCGGGCTCGGCGCTGAAAGGGTCGGCGACAAAACGCTCTTCGGTCAGCTGTGGGCGGTTGAGGTAGCCACGGGCAACCCCTGCACCGCCAATGTACAGCTCACCTGGCACACCCAGGGGCACCAGTTGGCGCTGGGGGTCCAGTACGTACAAGCGGGTGTTGGCGATGGCCGCGCCAATGTCCAGTGCCCCACCCACGCGCACCGGGCCCGAGGTGGCGACCACCGTGGTTTCAGTGGGGCCGTAGTTGTTGATCACGGCGAAGCCCGGGTCACGGTCGAACTGACGCAGGCGGTCACCGCCGATCAGCAGGGTGCGCAGGGTCGGGTGCTGGCGCGGCCTGCCGAAGGCCTGCTCGGCCACGGGCGTAGGGAGAAAGCTCACGGCCAGCGGCTGCGCCAGCCACCAGTCGAGCAATTCGTCCACATGCTCGTTGCCTACCTCGGCGGGTGGCAGGTGCAGCACGGCCCCGGCGCACAGGGCCGGCCAGACTTCCCAGGCCATGGCGTCGAAGCCGAAGCCGGCGACACTGCTGGTATGGCTGCCGGCACCCAGGTCAAAGGCCTGGCAATGCCAGTGCACCAGGTTGGCCAGCGTGCCGTGCTCCACCATCACGCCCTTGGGCTGGCCCGTGGAGCCGGAGGTATACACCACATAGGCCAGGTCCTGGTCGTCGATGCCCTGCACCTGAGGGTTGCCATCGGCTTCGGCATGCCAGGCATCGCGGTCGAGGTTGACCTGGCGCACAGTGCCTACCTGGGCGCTAGTGGCGGCGTCGGTCATCACCAGGCGTGGCGCGCTGTCCTGCACCAGGTAGGCGATACGCTCTGGCGGGTAGCCAGGGTCGATGGGCACATAGGCCGCGCCGGCCTTGAGCACTGCCAGCAGCCCCACCACCCGCGCCGGCCCGCGGTGCAAGCACAGGGCGACGCGGTCCCGAGGTTGAATGCCCAGGCCGATCAGGTGATGGGCCAGGCGGTTGGCCTGCTGGTTCAGGGCGGCATAGGTCAGCACTCGCGAGCCTTGCACCACCGCCGCGGCGTGGGGCGTGCGCTCCACCTGGGCTTGCACCAGCGCGTGCACCGTGTGCTGGCGGGGGTACGCTTGCGCCGTGGCATTGAAGGTATGCAGCAGTTGGTGGCGCTCCTGGCTCGACAGCATCGGCAAGTCGGCCAGGGCCGCCGTGGCCCCCTGTTCCAGCGCCTGCACCAGGTGCGCCAGGGTGGTGTGCACCCAGCCTCCGATACGCTCCGCGCCCATGCCCGGCGCAGCCAGCACCTGCAGGTCGAAGCCGGCGCCCAGGTCATCGATGCTGAGGGTCAGGGGGTAGTTGCTGCGCACGTCGCCACCCAGTACCCGCACCCCTTGCCATTGCGCCGCCTGCACCTTGGCGCTGTGGCGGTAATTGAGCAAGGCGCTGAACAACGGCGCGCCAGCCGGTACGCCACTGCAGCGCTGGGCCAGCGCCAGGGAGGCCTGTTCATGGGCCAGCAGTGCCGTGAGCCCACCATGCACGGCTTTCACGGCTTCACGCACACCCAGGTCGGTATCGACCCGCAGCGGCAGGGTATTGATGAACACGCCCAGCGCCTGGTCGGCGCCTTCACCCCCGTGCAGACGCCCGAGCAACACCGTACCGAACACCAGGTCGCGGCGCCCGGCCAGCACGGCCAGTACTCGGGCCCAGGCCAGGTGCATCAGGCTGGCAGCACTGACGCCCAGGTGCCGGGCCTGTTCCCGCAAGCGCAAGGCCAGCTCGGCGTCGAGGGCGCGGCGCGCCTGCTCGATGTCGCGGCCGTCACCGCGCACGTCTTGCTGGCCAAGGGGCAGCGTCGGCTCGTCGATATCGCCCAACTGCGCGCGGAAAAAGGCCTCGTGGCCGGCGTCGTCGGCGCCCAGGCGTACCTGGGCCACGTAATGGCGGTACGGTACCGACGCAGGCAACGGTGGCTGCTGCGGGTCGAGCAACGCCTGCATTTCGCGACTCACCAGCTCCATGGCGGTGTTGTCCAGCACCAGATGGTGGAACAACAGCACGGCCACCACCTGGCCGTTGGCGGGGTCGTCGGCGTGCAACAGGCGCATCAACGGTGCCTGGGTCAGGTCGAGGCGATGGTGACGGGCATCGAAACGCTGTTGCAGACGCTCCAGCACGGCGCCGTCGCCTGTGCTTGCGTCGACGGCCTGCACTGCCAGCGGTGCCTGGCGCCACACCACTTGCTGAGGGTTTTCCAGGCCGTGCCAGGCCACGGCGGTGCGCAGGATATCGTGACGGTCGATGACCTGTTGCAGCGCGGTGGCCCAGGCGTGCAGCCGCGCCGGGCTGTCGAAGGCCAGGCGCCATTGCAGCAGGTACGGGTCGCCCTCATCGGCGCTCAGGTGGTGGTAGAGAATGCCTTCCTGCAGCGGCGCCAGCGGGTAGATTTCCTGCACATTGGCGGCGCCCCCCGGCACCGTGGAAACGATGCGGTCGATGGCCGCCTGGTCAAGCGTGGCCAGGCTCAACAGGTCGGGGGTAATGTGCGTGCAGCCAGCCGGTACGCGGTTGGCGGGCACCACCACTGCCGTGCCACGCGCCTCGCACGCGGCCAGGGCGGCCACGGTGGGCTGGCCCAGCAGCACCTGGACATCGGCCGCCAGGCCAGCCTTGCGCAGTTGCGCCACCAGGTTGACCGCCAGCAGCGAGTGGCCGCCCAGTTCGAAGAAGTTATCGTGGCGCCCTACCCGCTCCACCCCCAGCACCTGCGCCCAGATCGCCGCCATCGCGACTTCCGTGGCGCCTTGCGGGGCCTCGTAGGCGGGGCCGGCCAGGGCCGAAGGGTCCGGGTCGGGTAGGCGCCGGCGGTCAAGCTTGCCGTTGGCGGTCAGCGGCAACGCGCCCAGCCGCGTGAAGGCCCGAGGTACCATGTAGGCGGGCAGGTGTGCTCGCAGCGCTTCACGCAGGGCGCTCGGGGCCACCGGCGATTGCTCGGTGTACCAGGCCAGCAGGTGCTGGTCGCGCACCATCACCACGGCCTCCTTGATGCCCGGCTGGCCGGCCAGCACCGATTCGATCTCGCCCAGTTCGATGCGCACACCACGAATCTTCACCTGGTCGTCGTTGCGCCCCAGGTAATCGAGGGTGCCGTCGTTGTTCCAGCGCACCAGGTCGCCACTTCGGTAGAGCCGGGCGTTAGGACGGGTGCTGAACGGGTCGGCGACGAAACGCTCTTCGGTGAGCTCGACACGGTTGAGGTAACCACGGGCCACGCCCGCGCCGCCGATGTACAGCTCACCCGGCACGCCTGGGGGCACTGGCTGCAGGTGAGCGTCGAGCACGTACACCTGAGCGTTGGCGATCGGCCGGCCAATGTGCAGGGTACCGGCGGCGTGCACCGGGCCCGAAGTGGCCACCACCGTGGTCTCGGTCGGGCCATAGTTGTTGACCACCGAGTAACGGCGGTCGTGGGTGAACTGGCGCAAACGGTCGCCGCCGATCAACAGAGTGCGCAGGGTCGGGTGCTCCCAGGGCTGGCCGAACGCATACTCAGCCACTGGGGTGGGCAGGAAGCTGATATCCAGAGGCTGCCCGCGCCACCACTGCAACAGCGCATCGAGGTCTTCGCCGCCCTCCTGGTTAGGCGCCAGGTGCAACGTGGCACCGGCGCACAAGGCCGGCCACACCTCCCAGGCCATGGCGTCGAAACCGAACCCGGCCAGGCACGACATGTGGTCACCCGCCACCAGGGCGAAGGCCTGGCAATGCCAGTCGACCAGGTTGGCGAGCGTATGGTGCTCCACCATTACCCCCTTGGGCTGGCCCGTGCTGCCGGAGGTATAGATCACGTACACCAGGCTGTCCCGGTCAAGACCCGCCACCTTGGGGTTGCCATCAAGGCCTTCTTGCCATTGGCCATCGTCCAGCTCGATCAGCGGCACGGTGACAGGCGGCAGCCGCTCGGCCAGCGCCGCCTGGGTCAGCACTGCCACGGGGGCGCTGTCCTGCAGCAGGTAGGCCAGGCGCTCGTGGGGCTGCGCCGGGTCGATAGGCACGTAGGCCGCCCCCGCCTTGAGCACAGCCAACAGCCCCACCAGGGTTTCCAGGCCCCGACGGGCGACCACGGCAACCCGGTCTTCAGGGCCCACACCCAGGCCGGTCAAGTGGTGCGCCAGGCCGTTGGCACGGCGGTTAAGGTCGGCGTAACTCAGGCCGGCGCCATGGTGCCAGGCGGCAATGGCGTCGGGCTGCGCCAAGGCCTGGGCCTCGATGCGGCGATGGATCACCGGTGCGTCGGCGAATGCCGCTGCGCTGGCATTCCAGCTCACCAGAGCTTGCTGCTCGGTAGCGGTCAGCAGTTCGAAATCGGCCACGCGCAGGTCCGGGCGCTCCAGGCCCTGCTCAAGGATATGCACCAGGCGCTCGGCCAGGGCCTGGGCCTCGGCGTTGTCGAACCAGGCCCGGTGGTGCACCAGGTGCAGCCAGGCCTTGTCGTTGTACCGGTTGCTGCGCAGGTGAATGGCCAGGGGGGTAGTTTCATGGCCGTTGGAAACTTTCACGGTATGGGCCAGGGCCGCGCCGTAGCGGTAGTCGTGGTCGTCCTGTTCATAGGACACCGACACATCGAACAATTGCCCGCGCGCTTCCCCACCCAGGCCGAGCGTTCGGTTGAGTTCATTGAGGGCAAAACGCTGGTGACGGAAGTCGCGCTTGAGGGTGTCCCGGACCTCACTGATCAGTTGCTTGAAGCTCAGGTCATCGGCGCAGGCCAGGCGCACGGCACTGACTTGGGCGAAGTGCCCCAGGGTCGACTTGAACCGCGCGCCACCGCGGTTGAGCAAGGGCAGGCCAACCACCCATTCCTGACGTTGGGCCGTGCGGGTGAAATACACATGCAGGGCCGCCAGCAATACGTGGAATGCTGAGGCACCGC
Organism: Pseudomonas sp. RIT-To-2; assembly: GCF_029623465.1. Lineage (NCBI taxonomy): Bacteria > Pseudomonadati > Pseudomonadota > Gammaproteobacteria > Pseudomonadales > Pseudomonadaceae > Pseudomonas > Pseudomonas sp. RIT-To-2. The sequence continues at coordinate 130,484 of NZ_JAPYKM010000007.1, forward strand.
AGTGCTCGGCGTACTGTTGCATGCGCACATGCAAGGCCGCTGGAAAGGCTTGCACGCAGCTGTGCGAGGGGGCCGGGTCGGTAGCACGGCGGTGATGGTGACGCGGCGCCAGCAGGGGCTCGGGCAGGTCGCGGTATTTTTCCAGCCAATAGGCCTGGTCGCGGGCGTGGCGGGCCGAGTCGTGGTAGCGGCGGTCATCGGCAATGAATTCGGCGTAGGAAGGCGCCGGGCCCGGTGCCGCGGTGTCCTGGGTCAAGGCGGTGTAGTGCTCGCCCAATGCCTTGAGCATCTGCCCGAAGCCCCAGCCATCGAGAATCAAGTGGTGCGCCTGAGTCACCAGCCAGTGGTGGTCGGGGCCCAGGCAGATCAGGGCGAAGCGCCACAGCGGTTGCCCTTCCAGCACATAGGGCTGCTGCATCTGCTGACGAATCAGGGCCAAGGCCGCTTCGGTCGGCTCGGGGTGGCCACGCAAGTCATGCACCGGCAACGGTACATCCATGCTGGCGGCAAACGTTTGCAGCGGCAGACCGTCTTCACCCGCGCCAGGCACCAGGACGGTGCGCAGCCCATCATGGCTGGCCACCAACTGGTGCAACGCCTGATGCAGCAAGGCCGGGGCCAACGGGCCGGTGAGCTCCACGTAGCCACCGATGTTATACAGTGGCGATTGGCCGTGGCTGATCTGGTCAAGCCAGACATCGCGCTGGGCGGCGGTCAGGGGGAAGACGGCGGCAGCAGTCATGGCGCAAGGTCCTTCTTGGCAGATTGGCAGCGGATTCAACCACCGCTCTCTCGGCCTTGTATGTCCCCGAAACACCGGACAGACGCCCCATTGTGTGGCATGTATAGCGCCCTGACCGGCGGCATAGCCCCTTGTAACCTGCTTGTCAGGGCACGGGGGCATAGTTCCAAAAAATGATGGCCATTTGTATTGGTGTCCCGGTTTTCCAGTACAGACGCAAGGTGAAACTCTAGGTTGAATAGCGGTTATCATCATTTGACGGGCGCAGACTGCCCGTGAGCCGCTTTTTATCTCGTCAGAATCAAGGAAGATGCACAATGAAACTGACACACAGCCTCAATGGCGCGCACGATCATCAACTGTACATGCACTTGGGTGAACTGGTGTCCAGCGCCGGCGACACTGCCTTCGCCGAGCGCATGCTGGCGTTCGTCGACTACCGCGTACCCATTCATGGCCTGGACCTGGGCGAATGGGTGCTGAACGTCGCGCAGCGCCGGGTTGACCAGATCAGGTGCCTGGGCGCGACCGGTCCGCAACCCTGTATCACCACCCCCGACCATGTACCCCACCCCTTGCTGCAGAGCGTCATGACCATGGACGCGCCCCTGCTGATTCAGCTGCGCACCGTGCCGGGCCGCCCACACCCGCAACGCAGCGCCCACCAGTGCAACGTGGTGTCTTGCCAGGGCGACCGACGCTGGATCATCGGCTTTCACCGCAAGGCCAGCCTGCGGGCCTTCTCGCTGGCCGAACTGTCACTGCTCAAAAGCCTCTCCGATACCTTGCTGCCGTTGGTGGAACAGCATGCGCAGCTGACAGGCACCGCCGGTTCGACCTCCGCCGAGCCCGAGGGCAGTGGCCTGCAGCAAGCCTTCAGCGGGCGGCTGGCCCAGGATGCCGTGAGCCTGTCAGCGCGCGAACAGGAGGTGTGCCTGGGGCTGTTGACCGGCATCACCATGGAGCAGATGGCTCAGCGTTTGAACGTCAAGCACAGCTCGGTGGAAACCTACCTCAAGCGGGCCACCGCCAAGCTTGGGGTCAGTGGCCGGCACGGCCTGGTGCGCTGGATGGCCAGCGCCTGACACCTTTTCAGCACGAGACTGCCCAATGCCCAGATACCTGCTCGCCTGGCCGGCCCTGCTGCTGGCCGGCTGTTCGTTGATTCCCGATTACCAGCGCCCCGCGCTACCCACCGCGGCCCACTACCCGGGCACCACCGCTGCCGATGCCCACACGCAAGCCGTGGCCGCCGATGACTGGCGTCAGGTGTTCCATGACCCTGCCCTGCGACAACTGATCGACCAGGCGCTGGCCAACAACCGCGACCTGCGGGTGGCGGCGCTGACAGTGGAAAGTTACCGCGCGCAATACCGCATTCAGCGCGCGGCCCTGCTGCCCCAGGTGGACGCCAGCGCCCAGCGCGACCGCGAACGGGTACCGGCCAGCCTGACCGGCACCGGTGCGGCGGTGATTACCGATACCGATTCGGTCACCCTGGGCATCAGCGCCTACGAGGTAGACCTGTTCGGCCGGGTGCGCAGCCTGCGCGACCAGGCGCTGCTGACTTACCTGGGCAGTGAGGAGGCGCGGCGCAGTGTGCAGTTGAGCCTGATCACCAGCGTGGCCAGCGCTTACCTCACCTGGAGGGCCGACCAGGCCTTGCTCGACCTGGCGGGCCAGACCCTGGCCGCCGATGAGCAAAGCCTGCGCCTGACGACTCGCCAACGCCAGACCGGCACGGTATCGGCGCTGGACCAGGTGCAGGCGCGCACGCCGGTCTACAGCACCCGAGCTGCCCAGGCCCGGTACCGGCGCCAGGTGGCCGAGGACCTCAACCAGCTCACCGCCCTGGTAGGCACGCCCCTGGCCGACAGCCCGTCGGGGCTGGCCCTGGACCAGCCTCCGCTGGCCAGTCTGCCGGCCGGGCTCCCCTCGGACCTGCTTCAACGGCGCCCCGACATTCGCCAGGCCGAATACCAGTTGCAGGCTGCCAACGCGGCCATCGGTGCGGCCCGTGCCGCGTTCTTCCCCAGCATCACCCTGACCGCCACCGCGGGCACCTCCAGCAGCGAGCTGTCGGGGCTGTTCCGGGGAGGTTCGGGTTCCTGGGTGTTCGAGCCGCAGTTGAGCGTCCCGATCTTCACCGCTGGCAGCCTGCGCGCCAGCCTGGACTACGCGCGCCTGCAGGAAAACGTGCAGGTAGCCAACTACGAGAAGGCTATTCAGGGGGCTTTCCAGGAAGTCGCCGACGGCCTCGCCGCCCGCGCCACTTACCAGCGCCAACTGCAGGCCCAGCGCGACCTGGTCGCCGCCAACGAGCGCTACTACCGCCTGGCCCAGCATCGCTACCGCAGCGGGCTGGACAGCAACCTGGTATTTCTCGACGCACAACGCTCGTTGTTCACCGCCCAGGAAGGCCTGATCACCGACCAATTGGCGCAGTGGGTAGCGGAAGTGAACCTGTATGGCGCGCTGGGAGGTGGGTGGCCGGCCCCACCGCAGGGGTGATGAAGGACAAGGCGGTCCAGGCAATCCCACAGACATAACTGGCCCGAAACAACGTTGGAGCAGAGCTTGCTCGCGAAGCGCCGCGCGGGCGGCGCACGGTCTCGAGGGCGCCAGAAGCATCCAGCCATGCACCTGGTGGCCCTGACCCGATCCCAAGCCAAACAAACAAGGCGGTCCAGGCAATCCCCCAGACATAACTGGCCCGAAACAGATGTAGGAGCGAGGGGGGGCGCCGAGCCCTTGCTCGCGAAGCGCCGCGCGGGCGGCGCACGGTCTCGAGGGCGCTGGAGAAACCAAGACATGCACATGGAGGCCCTGACCCAATCCCCAGCCAAACCAACAAGGCGGTCCAGGCAATGGCACAGACATAACTGGCCCGAAACAGATGTAGGAGCGGGCTTGCTCGCGAAGCGCCGCGCGGGCGGCGCACGGTCTCGAGGGCGCTGGAGAAACCAAGACATGCACATGGAGGCCCTGACCCAATCCCCAGCCAAACCAACAAGGCGGTCCAGGCAATGGCACAGGCATCATTGGCCCGAAACAGATGTAGGAGCAGAGCTTGCTCGCGAAGCGCCGCGCGGGCGGCGCACGGTCTCGAGGGCGCTACAACACCATCGACTACCGCTTGGTGGCCATGATGAGATCTCCAGCGGGGCCCCCAAAAGCCTGTCATGAAATCGCATCAGGGCCGCCAGGTGCATGCCTCAAGGTTTCCGGCGCCCTTGAAACCGTGCGCCGCCCGCGCGGCGCTTCGCGAGCAAGCTCTGCTCCTACATCTGTTTCGGGCCAATTATGTCTGTGGGATTACCTGGACCGCCTTGTTTTCCGGCTTGAAACCGTATCAAGGCCGCCAGGTGCATGGCTCAAGGTTTCCGGCGCCCTTGAGACCGTGCGCCGCCCGCGCGGCGCGGCCCTGACCCAATCTCCAGGCGGACAATCAAGGCGGACCAGGCAATGGCACAGACATAACTGGCCCGAAACAGATGTGGGACCGGGCTTGCCCGGGAAGCGCCGCGCGGGCGGCGCACGGTCTCAAGGACGCTACAACACCATCGACTACCGCTTGGTGGCCATGATGAGATCTCCAGCGGGGCCCCCAAAAGCCTGTCATGAAATCGCATCAGGACCGCCAGGTGCATGGCTTGGGTTTCTCCAGCGCCCTCCTCAGGCCAACCATCCCCTCGGCATCTGACGGCGGTGCTGCTGCCACTCATGGCAGGCCCACACCCCCGTGGCCAGCAGCGCCCCGACCACGGCCAAGCCCCAGTGGTGGCGCTCGCAGATGCCGCAGAGCACCTGGAGGGTGCCCAGGAAGATTCCGGCGCCCAGAAAGGGCCGGGCGCCACGGGGTGGTGGAGGCGAGTTGTGATCCATCATGTCGGTACTCCTTATTATTGTCTTGCAGGCCCGCCCGACGTTACCACGGGCCATGCGGTTGTCGCATTGCCGATTTGTGCTACTTGCCCCTCGTGCACCTGCCCTAGAGTCGAACCGTGCGGGACCGGACCCGCGACGCCCACCGACTGCAGGAAGGAGCCGCCAGTGCTCCGTCGAGGAAACCTTCATGTTCAATGCGCTCACCCGACTCACCCATGTCCCGATGGCCAGGCTGGCCCTGGCTGTCTCCCTGAGCCTCCCCTGCTGGCTGCCCCAGGCCAGCGCCCACGGCGGCGCGGCCGAGATGGTACCGCTGCAATCGACCCTGGAAAGCTTCGGCGCCAGCGTCAAGTGGGATGACTACGCCAACGTCTTCGTGATTGCCAAGGACGGCGCCTATGTCAAGGTCAAGCCCAACACCCGGGTGGCCATGCTCAACGGCAAGCGCATCGAACTCCAGGTACCGGTGGTGTTCAAGGGCAACACCGCGTACATGTCCCACGACTTCATCAACGAAGTGTTCCAGTCGGGCCTGGACAGGACGTTCCAGGTGGAGACCCGCCCTCACCCGCTGAACCCCCTGAGCGCCGACGAAATCAAAGCGGCCGTGGACGCGATCAAGGCGTCCCCCCACTACCAGGCCAATTTCCGCTTCACCGAGATTTCCCTCCACGAACCGGCCAAGGACCAGGTATGGACGTTCGTCTACACCGGCAACCCGGTCAGCGAACCGCGCGAAGCCAACGTCGTGGTGCTGGACGGCAAGCACGTGATCGAGAGCACTGTCGACCTCAAGACCCGCCAGGTGCTGTCCTGGAAGCCCGTCGTCGGAGCCCACGGCATGGTGCTGCTGGATGATTTCAGCGCCGTGCAGTCGATCATCGAAAGCAGCGGCGAGTACGCCCAGGCCCTGAAAACCCGTGGCATCAATGATGTGAAGAAGGTGGTGACCACGCCGCTGACCGTCGGCTATTTCGACGGCAAGGACGGCCTGGCCCAGGACAAGCGCCTGCTCAAGGTGGTCAGCTACCTGGACGTGGGTGATGGCAACTATTGGGCCCACCCCATCGAAAACCTCGTGGCCGTGGTAGACCTGGAACAGAAAAAAGTCATCAAGATCGAAGACGCCGGGGTGGTTCCGGTACCGATGAAGCCCACCCCCTACGACGGCCGGGGCCGCAAGGCCGCCACGGTCAAGCCACTGGAGATCATCGAGCCCGAGGGCAAGAACTACACCATCAGCGGCAACAGCATCCACTGGCAGAACTGGGACCTGCACCTGCGCCTGGACTCGCGGGTGGGGCCGATCCTTTCCACCGTCACCTATGACGACAAGGGCACCAAGCGCAAGATCATGTACGAAGGCAGCCTGGGCGGGATGATCGTGCCCTACGGCGACCCGGATGTGGGCTGGTACTTCAAGGCCTACCTGGACTCCGGCGACTACGGCATGGGCACCCTCACCTCTCCCCTCCAGCGCGGCAAGGACGCACCGCAGAACGCTGTGTTGCTGGACGCCACCATCGCCGACTATACCGGCAAGCCGACGACCATCCCCCACGCCATGGCCATCTTCGAGCGGTATGCGGGGCCCGAGTACAAGCATCAGGAAATGGGCCAGCCGAACCTCAGCACCGAGCGCCGGGAGCTGGTGATACGCTGGATCAGCACCGTGGGCAACTACGACTACATCTTCGACTGGGTGTTCCAGCAGAACGGCACCATCGGCATCGACGCCGGCGCCACGGGCATCGAGGCGGTCAAAGGCGTGAAGAGCAAGACCATGCATGATGCCACGGCCAAGGAAGACACGAAATACGGCACGCTGATCGACACCCACATCGTCGGCACCACCCACCAGCACATCTACAACTTCCGCCTGGACATGGACATCGACGGCGAGAACAACACCCTGGTGGAGGTCAACCCGGTGGTGGCCGGGAATGACCGTGGCGGCCCGCGCACCAGCACCATGCAGATCCAGCAGCAGAAAGTGACCCACGAGCAGGACGCCGCGCAGAAGTTCGACCCGGCCACCGTGCGCCTGCTGAGCAACCCCAACAAGGAAAACCGCATGGGCAACCCGGTGTCGTACCAGTTGATTCCCTATGCCGGCGGCACCCACCCGGTAGCCAAGGGCGCCAACTTCGGCAAGGATGAGTGGCTGTACCACCGCCTGAGTTTCATGGACAAGCAGATCTGGGTGACCCGCTACAACCCCGACGAGCGCTACCCGGAAGGCAAGTACCCGAACCGCTCCGACAGGGACACCGGGCTTGGCCAGTACACCCAGGACAACCAGCCCATCGACAACACCGACGACGTGGTGTGGCTGACCACCGGCACCACCCATGTGGCCCGCGCCGAGGAATGGCCCATCATGCCCACCGAGTGGGTGCACATGCTGCTCAAGCCGTGGAATTTCTTCGATGAAACCCCGACCTTGAACCTCAACACACCGAAATGAACCGAACAAACGCCCCGTAGCAGCGGACCCGGCCGCGTCGAACGCACACACGGTATGCCTGACACGGCGCGGCGCTTGTGACGCGGCCAGGTCCGCTGATACTTGTTTGTCAGCGCAGCCCGCCGAAGCGGCGGTAGAAGCTTTCCCCCGCCTCCGGCAATGGCCCGTCGGCCGTTTCCATCACGGTGTTCAACCAGGCTTCGGCCGGGGCGCACACCAGTCGGTAGATATTTCGCGCCAGCTGCCGTGCGGCGCGCCCTTCCCAGTCGCCGGGCAGCAGTTCGTCTGGCAACTGCGGGTCACGCAGCAGCAGCTTGCGGTATTCATGAATCAGCAGGGTGCGGGCCAGGAAGCTTTCTTCCGGGTCCAGGCTTTCCTGCTCGCGCAACGCCTGCCACAACGGGCGGAACAACTGGATGAACTCGCTATAGTGCGCCGCCAGTTCCTCGATGTTCCAGCTTTCCTTGACCTGCAACCGCAAGGCCCGGGAGGCCAGCACATCCTGGCCGGTGGTTTCGAAGACAATGGTATCGTCCAGCGCGCCCAGGTCCGCCAGGGTAGTGTTGAGGTCACCGCGTTCGATGCGCGGACTCGCCAGCATGGTCGGTGCCACGGCGCCAAACCCTTGCCATTCCAATTCCTCCCGCACGGCCTTGCGCAGCGCCGCCGGGAGCTGGGTCAGCAATACCAGGCACCAGGCACCGTCCCAGGCGGGCTGCGTGGCGCTGTAGACCCGCTTGAAGGCCTTGTCGAAACGGCGACGGCCGGTGCCGGTCAGGCTGTAGTAACTGCGCCGCCCGACTTTTTCCGCGGTCAGCCAGTTTTCCTTGGTCAGGCGAAAGATCGAGGTGCGGATCAACCGCTCGTTGATGCCCATCGGTTCCAGCAGGCGAATCAGGCTACCCAGCCAGACCGTGCCACCGTGGGGCTCGATGGCATCGCCATAGAGGGTGACGATCAGCGAGCTGGCGCGGATCGGCACCTGTTGCGCGAAGCGGGCAATCAGGTGATTGAGGGGGGTAAGCGACGACATGGGCAGCCCGAGTCAGACAAAAAGGAGAAATATACCGACTGCGGCCCTTCACAGGCCACCGCCAGTATCACAGGGCGCTGCGTTTGGGCTGATGGTCGCTGACGTGCAAGCGTGGACGATCAGGCTCGGCTGCTGGCAACGGCACGCATTCCAGCAAGCCTTGCAGGCAACGCCGGGCCAGCGCCTGGTATTCGCGGGTACCGGCTTGCTTCCAGGCAACTTCCTGGTCGCCCAGTACCCGCGTGACGCTGGCCGGGTTGCCCACCACCAGCGATTGCTGCGCGCAACTGAAGCCTGCCTTGACGAAGGCCGTGGCCCCCACCAGGCTGCGCGCGCCGATGCGGGCATTGTCCATGACCACCGCGTTCATGCCGACCAGCGCGTCAGCGCCGATGCGGCAGCCGTGCAGAACGGCGCCGTGGCCGATGTGGCCATTGCGCTCCACCACGGTGTCGCTGTCCGGGAAGCCATGCATCACGCAGGTATCCTGCACGTTGGCGCCCTCCTCCAGAATGATACGGCCGAAATCGCCGCGCAGGCTGGCCAGGGGGCCGACGTAACAGTGCGCACCGATGATCACGTCGCCGATGAGCACGGCCGTGGGATGTACATAGGCGGTGGGGTCGACGACGGGCGTCAGGCCGTCAAGGCTGTAACAGGGCATGGGCGTCCTCGGCGATTATTGCATTACAATAAATCTACCATTAATTAATTTTCATGTATCGCTTAAGTTGATATCGCTCGCCATTTGCTCCGTGGAACTGGCATTTCACCCTTCAAACGGGTTTACTTCGGTCAGGCGCCCGAGCGCTGCACACACATAATGACTACAACGGTGTGAGGCACGACCATGACCCCTTCCCCTGCCGCCTTCGAAGGTTGGCTGAATTCGATCAACCGCATTTGTGATGCCTTCACCGGCCACGCCACTGGCGATGCATTCCAGGGCGATATCATTGAAACGCGCCAAGGCGCGCTGAAGATGAGCGTGGTGCAGGCCGCCCATGCGCGCCTGGTCCGCCAGCGCGGCGAAGTGGCTCGCAGTGCCGCCCACCACTATTTCGCCGTGTTCCAGCTGGAAGGTGCCACCCACATGCGCCAGGGTGACGCGCAGGAAACCCTGCGCGCCGGCGACATCATGTTCATCGACAACCGCTACCCCAGCGACTTCACCTTCGAAGGCCGAGCCCGACAATTGTCGCTGATCCTTCCCCATGAACGCGTGGAGGCACTGCTCACGCACGGCACCCTGCGCGCCGGGCAAAAAGTGGCGGCCCAGGTAGCGGTGGCCGGGCTGGCCACCCAACTGCTGCTCGGCACCCAGGGCCGCGACGACCTTTCCCATGGCGAGAGCGAGGCGGTGCTGGACTCGCTGGTCAGCCTGTTGCGCCCGGCGCTGCTGAAGGATGACCCGCCCCGGGACGCTCAGGAGAAAGCCTACCGGCGCTGTGTGGACTGGATAGAGCGGCACCTGTGCGAAGCCGAACTGAGCCCTGAACAGGTAGCCCGGCACTGCGGCATCTCCCTGCGCGGCCTGTACCGGGCCTTCGGCCGTCACGGTCAGAGCGTGGCCCAGTACATCCGCGACCGCCGCCTGGACCGGTGCGCCCAAGGCCTGCGCGACGGCAGCGCGCGGGGCAAAATGGCGGGGGTGGCGGACCAGTTCGGGTTCATCAACAGCAGCTACTTCACCACGGCCTTCAAGGCCCGGTTTGGCGTGGCCCCGAGTGAATATCGCAAGCGCTGTCACTGAGGGCTGACGCCCAACCGCAGGCTGTGGTTGGCCCGGTCCCACGGGGGTGGCCGCTACTCCCTGTCGGCTCCATGGGGCTGGATGGAGAACGACCATTGGCTGCCGTAAGGCTGCGGCCGCACGGTTTGCCAGCCGATGTCCGGGCGGTCCTTGCCCAGCTCTTCCGGCAGCGGCGACCGTGACTGGGCTACCGCCTGGGCGGTGACCCGCGGCCTGGCGTCATTGCCCCAGGCCTGCCGCACGTAGTTGCTGATGGCCGCTATTTGCGGGTCCGACAGCACGCTGGCATACCCCGGCATGTGCACCGTCGACGGCGCCCAGTGGCTGGGCGGCAGGCTCGCGCCGTCGAGGATGATCTTGAGCAACGACTGCGGCGCATCATTGATCACCAGGTTATTGCCCGCCAACGCCGGGAACATCCGCGCCACGCCCTGGCCGTCGGCGCCATGGCACAGCGCGCAATGCGCCAGGTAACCCTGCTCGCCAGCGCTTGCCGCGAGTACACCCAACGGGGCCTGACGTGGCGGTTGCGGGCCGTCGGCAGGCAGGCTCTTGAGGTACCTGGCCACTGCCCGCAGGTCATCGTCGTCCAGGTACTGGGTGCTCCAGGCGATCACATCGACCATGCCGCCGAACGCCGCGGTGTGGTCGGTGCGGCCGGTCTTGAGGAAGCGTACCAGGTCATCCTCGCTCCAGTTTCCCAGGCCGCCCCGCGCGTTGCCGCGCAGGTTGGGGGTGGACCAGCCGTCGATGATCGAGCCGCCGGCCAGATACGCCGCGCCGTCATGGTCGTCCAGGGCCTTTTCCTGCAGGGCCAGGCCCCGCTCGGTATGGCACGACCCGCAATGCCCGGGCCCTTGCACGATATACGCGCCGCGGGCCACCTGGGCGTCAGCGTAACGGCTGGCCTCGAAGGGCGTCGGCGCTGGCGCGTACATCGCCCGCCAGACCCGCAACGGCCAGCGCAGCGACAGCGGCCAGGGCATGTCCACGGGCCGGTTGGACGCCGCCACGGCAGGCACTTCATGCATGAAATAGTCGTACAGCGCGGCGATGTCCGCCTCGCTCATGCGTGCATAGGACGGGTACGGCATGGCCGGGTAAAGGCTGGTGCCATCCTGGCGCACGCCCTCGGTGACGGCGCGGCGGAAATCGTCCAGGGAATAACCACCGATCCCCGTTTTCCGGTCTGGCGTGATGTTGGTGGAGTACAGCCGCCCCAGCGGCGATTCAATGGCAAGGCCACCCGCGAACAGCGGCCCCTGCACCGCCGTATGGCACGCCGCGCAATCGCCCAGCCTGGCCAGGTACTGACCACGGCTGACCGCGGGTGCCTGCCCCGCCCACACGGTCGGGGCCAGGGCCATGCCGATCCACAGCATCAATGTTTTCATGGCTCCCCCTGTCATTTGAACACCGGGCCGATGTTGTCCGGGGTGCCGTCGGCGTTCTGCCGGGCCTGCACTTCGCGCGCGAAGGTGGCATTGGCGCGCTTGAGCAGGAACTGGCGCACGGCCTCGATCTGCTCGGCGTGCATGGCACCGTCGAAACGGTCCATGCCATAAGCGGTCAGCGCACCCTGGCCCACCACACGGTAAAACGCGTCGCGAGCCGTTATGGCACCGGACCAGCGCAAGTCCGGCAGCACGCCGCCCGACTCGCCGTTGTCACCGTGGCAGGCGGCGCAAAAGGTCATGTAATCACCGTAGCCACGCTCGGCCTGGGCGCTGTCGAAGTTGGCCAGTGGCTTGACCGGCAGAAAGCCTTTGTCGTTGAGCGGCGGCAAGGTCTTGTCACCGTCCAGAGCGAACACCACGATCCGCGACTTGTTCACCGTCCAGCCGGCGGTACGGGCGATACCGCCCATCAGCAGCGGGTAGATGCCACCCCAGCCCACCTCCACCGCAATGTACTGCTTGCCGTTAACCGCGTAGCTGATGGGTGGCGCCATGACCGCGCTCTGCAACGAGGCTCGAAACAGGTCCTGGCCGGTGCGTGCGTCATAGGCATGGAAGTCACCGGTGGCCAGGCCCTGGAACACCAGCCCGCCGCCAGTGGCCAGCACACCACCGTTCCACGGCCCCTTGTGGTCGACGCGGAACACTTCCTTCTGCGCCACCGGGTCCCAGGCCAGCAACCAACCCTGCAACGCCTTGGCCGCCTCGGTCTTGACCTTGGGATCGTCGGGCAGGCCAATCCTGGCCATGTCCAGGCCCAGGTTCAGGCCTACCGAGTGCAGCTGGGGGTTGTCGCTGGCCACATAGCCGAAGGGAATCTGCTGGGCCGGGATGTACACCAGGCCGGTCTGCGGGCTGTAGGCCATGGGCTGCCAGTTGTGCCCGCCCAGGTCACCGGGCAGGCCGAGCCAGGGCTTGCCGGTCAGCGAGTAGAGGGCATCGGGCACCGTGTGCGGGCGGCCGGTTTTGGGGTCCAGGCCCGTGGCCCAGTTCACCGGGACATAGGGTTTGCCCGACAGAAACTCGCCGGTGGCGGCATCGATCACATAGAAGAAGCCGTTCTTGGGCGCGTGCAGAATCACGTGGCGCGGCTTGCCCGCCACCGGGATATCGGCGGTGATGATGTGCTGGGTGGAGGTGAAGTCCCATTGGTCCTGGGGCGTTTCCTGGAAATGCCACACGTACTCGCCGGTTTCCGGGCGCACGGCGACGATGCTGCCCAGGAACAGGTTGTCGCCTATTCCTTCGGAGCGCAGCTTGTAGTTCCACGGCGAGCCATTGCCGACGCCGATGTACAGCAGGTCGGTGACCGGGTCGTAGGTCATGGAGTCCCAGACCGTGCCGCCCCCGCCGGACTGGCGCCAGGTGCCATTGGGCCCCCAGGTCTTGTAGGCCAGTTCACTCAAGGGCCGGTCGGAAACGGCATGGTCGGGCGTGTTATCAGGGGCAGGTACCGTATAAAAGCGCCACTTGAAAGCGCCGGTCTCGGCATCGAAGCCGGAGACAAAACCCCGGGCGCCCATCTCGGCGCCACCATTGCCGATTACCACCACACCCTTGGCCACCCGTGGCGCGGCATCAATGGTGTAGCTTTTCACATTGCCCAGGTGGGCATCGCGCGGGAGGGTGTCGACGCTCCAGGCCAGTGTGCCGGTCTTGGCGTCCAGGGCAATCAGGCGGGCGTCGAAGGTGGCGAAAATGATCTTGCCGTTCCAGTAGGCCGCGCCGCGGTTGACCGTGTCGCAGCAGCCACGCACAGCCACGTCTCCTGGCACCTTGGGGTCGTACTGCCACAGCAGCTTGCCAGTGGCCGCATCGAACGCCTTGACCTTGCTCCAGTTGGTGGTGGCGTACATCACCCCGTCCACCACCAGCGGCGTGCCTTCCTGGCCGCGGTTGGTGTCCAGGTCGTGATACCAGGCGATCTTCAGGTTCTTGGCAGTGTGGGTGTTGATCTGGTCCAGCGGGCTGAAGCGTTGTTCGGAATAGGTGCGGCCGTGGCTCAACCAGTTTTCCGGATGCTGGTCGGCGTCGATGATTGCCTGGCCGGTGTCAGCCTGGGCGAAGGTCGCCAGCAGGGCCAAGGCCGGCAGGTATCGACTGACTTTTGCTTTCGCAGTCATGTTGTTGTGTCTCAGGCGGGTGGCTTGCCGCGCCCAACCCGCAGGGGGTGAGGCGCAGCAAGCGGTGGGGCAGAATCAGTGGCGGATGCACACCGACTTGGTTTCGGTATAGGCGTCCAGCCAGTCGGCACCGAAGTCGCGGCCGGTGCCCGATTGCTTGAAGCCGCCAAACGGCATGTTGGCGTCGATCAGGGTGTGGCTGTTGACCCACACGGTGCCAGCCTGGATGCGTGGGGTAAGGTTCATCGCGGCGTTGAGGTCGCGGGTCCACAAGCTCGCCGTCAGCCCGTAATCCGAATCGTTGGCCAGCGCGAGAGCCTGCTCCACATCATCAACACGGCTCAGGGACAGCACCGGGCCGAACACTTCCTCGCGGGTGAGTGTGAGGTGGTTGTCAGGGTTGAGCACCAGCGTCGGCGACACATAGAAGCCATTGCCGTTCGGGCCCTGGGCACCGCGGATCAGCTCGGCGTCCTGGCGACGGGCGTCTTCCAGGTAGCCCAGCACCTTGGCCTGGTGAGCCTGGGAAGCCAGCGGGTTGATCTGGAAGCCGGGGTCCATGCCCGGGCCCACGGTCAGGCCCTTGACCGCGCCTTCGAACGCCGCGGCCACCTGGTCGAAGATCGGCGCCTCCACATAGATGCGCGAGCTGGCGGCACACACCTGGCCCTGGTTGAGAAAGCTGCCCATCATCAGGCCTTCCACCACTTGCTGGATATCAGCGTCCCTGAGGACGATGGCCGGATTTTTGCCACCCAATTCCAACGTGATACGTTTCAGGCTGTCCACCGCGCCTCTGGCGATACCCTTGCCGGTGGCCGTGGAGCCGGTGAAGCTGACTTTGCTCACCAGTGGATGGCTGGTCAGCACCCGGCCGCACACCCCACCACTGCCCGTGACAACGTTGAACACGCCAGGTGGGACGCCAGCCTCGGTGGCCAGCTCGGCCATGCGCAGCAAGGTCAACGGGGTGATTTCCGAGGGTTTGACCACGATGGAACAGCCCGCGGCCAGGGCCGGCATGACCTTCCACATACCGATCATCAGCGGGAAGTTCCACGGCACGATACCCGCCACCACACCGACCGGCTCCTTGCGGGTGAAGGCGGTGTAGCGCGCCCCCTCCGGCATGGGAATCGACAGGTCCAGGGTGCGCCCCGATACCTTGGTCGCGAGGCCCGCAGTGTAGCGCATCCAGTTCAGGGTGCTGCCGACTTCGAAAGCGCGGGCAATGGCGATGGACTTGCCCTGCTCCAGGGTTTCCAGCTGTGCCAGCTCCTCGGTGTGCTGCTCCAGCAGGTCGGCATAGCGCAGCAGGATCCGCTCGCGCTCGGCCGGCAGGCGGCGCGACCAGACACCGGAAACGAACGCCTGGTGGGCGGACCGCACCGCCTGGTCGACGTCGGCTTCATCGGCATCGGCCGTGGTCGCGATCTGCTCGCCGGTGGCCGGGTTGAACACCGGGAGCGTGCCCTGACCACGGGCCGCCACCCAGCCGCCATCAATGTAAAGGCCGTGCTGGCGCTTGAGGAATGCGCTGACGCTGTCCAGCGGGCGAACGGTTTGACTGCTCATGATGATTCCTTCCAGAGGGGCATGGCCCCAGCTTAATGAAACGTCCCAGGGATGTTTTTTGCCTGCGTGCCAGATGGCTTTGGTTGCCTGCCAATGACACGAACGCGAGCGCCCCACCATTAAGACACCATTTTGAATTTTTGTATTGTTTTTCTGTATCGCATTATGGCTATACTGAGCCCACAGGCCACCCCAGCCTTCCCAATAATCAGCCCTGCCCCGATCGCCGGGCACACCTCGAGGCCACGCCATGCCTGCGCTGCTTACCGTCGAACAGCTGGAATCGGTCCGCCTGGTCACCCTCAACCGCCCCGAGGCGCTCAACGCGCTGACGACCGCAATGCTCGGCGAACTGGCCGACGAACTGGCCCGCGTCGAACACGACCCCTCCACCCACGCGGTGGTACTGACCGGCAACCGCAAGGCATTCGCCGCAGGCGCCGACCTCAAGGAAATGGCCGAGCGTGACTTGGTGGGGATCCTCAACGACCCGCGGGTGGCGTTCTGGCAACGCATCACGGCGTTCAGCAAACCACTGATCGCCGCCGTCAACGGCTACGCCCTGGGCGGTGGCTGCGAACTGGCCATGCACGCGGACATCCTCATTGCCGGCCGTGACGCCCAGTTCGGCCAGCCGGAAATCAACCTGGGCATCATGCCTGGCGCCGGTGGCACCCAACGGTTGCTGCGGGCGGTGGGCAAGTCCCTGGCCATGCAGATGGTGCTGACCGGTGAGCCCATCAGTGCTCGCCAGGCCCTGGCGGCCGGGCTGGTGAGCGAAGTCACCGAACCGGAGCTGACGGTGGAACGCGCGCTGAACATCGCCCAGCGCATCGCCGGCCAGGCGCCATTGGCGGTGCGCCTCGCGAAAGAGGCCTTGCTCAAGGCCCAGGACACCGACCTGGCCAGCGGCCTGCGCCTGGAACGCCATGCCTTCACCCTGCTGGCCGGCACCCACGACCGCAACGAAGGCATTCGCGCCTTCCAGGAAAAACGTCGGCCGCGCTATCGCGGCGAATAACCCCTTCCCGTTCACCCCCGAGGGCACCCCCATGACATTCGCAACCATTGTGTTTTCCATCGACAACGGCGTGGCCCTGCTGAGCCTCAACCGACCCGAGCAACTGAACAGCTTCAACGGGCAGATGCACGCTGAAGTGCGCGAAGCCCTCAAGCGCGTGCGCCAGGACGCGAGCGTGCGGGTGCTGCTGCTGACGGGTGAAGGCCGGGGTTTCTGCGCCGGGCAGGACCTGGCCGACCGCAGCGTGGCCCCCGGCGCCGAGGCCCCGGACCTGGGCCAGTCGCTGGAGCAGTTCTACAACCCGCTGATTCGCAGCCTGCGTGAGCTGCCGATGCCGGTGATTTGCGCAGTCAACGGTGTGGCGGCCGGCGCCGGGGCGAATATTCCCCTGGCCTGCGACCTGGTGCTGGCGGCGCGTTCGGCCAGTTTCATCCAGGCGTTCTGCAAGATCGGCCTGCTGCCCGACTCCGGCGGTACCTGGAGCCTGCCGCGCCTGGTGGGCGTGGCCCGCGCCAAGGCGCTGGCCATGCTGGGCAACCGCCTGAGCGCTGAGCAGGCCGAACAATGGGGGCTGATCTACCGCTGCGTCGACGATGCCGCCCTGCGTGACGAAGCCCTGACCCTGGCGCGCCACCTGGCCAGCCAGCCCACCTACGGCCTGGCGCTGATCAAGCGCAGCCTCAATGCCAGCTTCGACAACACGCTGGACCAGCAACTGGACCTGGAACGCGACCTGCAGCGCCTGGCCGGGCGCAGTCACGATTACCGCGAAGGCGTGGCCGCGTTCATGGAAAAACGCCCCGCCGTATTCAAGGGGAACTGAACCATGGCCGCCCTGCCTCTGACCGCTCAGGTAGCGGTGATCGGCGCCGGTGCCATGGGTGCCGGTATCGCCCAGGTAGCCGCCCAGGCCGGCCACCCGGTGTTGCTCTACGACAACCGCCCCGGCGCGGCCGCCCAGGCCATCGGTGACATCGACCAGCGCCTGGGCCGCCGCGTGGCCACCGGCAAACTGGCCGACAGCGCCCGCCAGGCGTGCCTGGCCAATCTGCAGGCCTGCGACACCCTCGCCGCCCTGGCCGATGCCCACCTGGTGATCGAGGCCATCGTTGAACAACTGGCGGTCAAGCGCCAGGTGTTCGGGGAACTGGAAGCCCTGTGCCGCGCCGACTGCCTGCTGGTCAGCAATACCTCATCGCTGTCCATCACCACCCTGGCCGCCGAACTCAAGCACCCCGAACGCTTCGCCGGCCTGCATTTCTTCAACCCGGCCCCGGTGATGTCCCTGGTGGAAGTGGTGAGCGGGCTGGCCACCGCGCCCGACGTGGCCGCCAGCTTGTACGACAGCGCCCGCGCCTGGGGCAAACAGCCGGTTCACACGCGCTCCACCCCCGGCTTCATCGTCAACCGCGTGGCACGGCCGTTCTACGCCGAGAGCCTGCGCCTGCTGCAGGAAGGCGCGGCTGACTGCGCCACCCTCGATGCCTTGCTGCGAGAGGCCGGCGGCTTCGCCATGGGCGCCTTCGAGCTCACCGACCTGATTGGTCACGACGTCAACTATGCGGTGACCTGCTCGGTGTTCGACGCCTACTACCAGGACATGCGCTTCCAGCCCTCGCTGATCCAGAAAGAACTGGTCGACGCCGGGCGCCTGGGGCGCAAGAGCGGCCAGGGTTTCTACGATTACCGCGAAGGCGCGCAGCGCCCCCGTGCACAGGCGCTGAGCAGCGATGCCGCGGTCACCCATTGCGTGGCCGAGGGCCTGCCGGCGCTGTTAGACGGCCTGTTGACGCGCCTGCAAGACCAGGGCGTGGCAGTGACGCGGCGCCCGGGCAACGGCGTGCTGCGGTGCGGCGACGCGGTGCTGGCGCTGTCCGACGGGCGCATGGCCAGCCAGCGCGCCCATGACCAGGGCGTGCAGAACCTGGTACTGCTGGACCTGGCCCTGGACTTCGCCACGGCCACCCGGGTGGGCATCAGTTGGGCGAACAACACCGCGCCCACGGCAGTGGCGCAGGCGGTGGCCCTGCTCAACCGCGCCGGCCTCACCGTCAGCGCCCTGGGCGACAGCCCCGGCCTGTGCGTGCTGCGCACCGTCGCCATGCTCGCCAATGAAGGCGCCGACGCGGCCCTGCAAGGCGTGGCCTCGGTGGCCGACATCGACCTGGCCCTGCGCGCCGGGGTCAACTACCCCAGGGGCCCGTTGGCCTGGGCCGATACGTTGGGCCTGGACACCGTGGTCAAGGTGCTGGAAAACCTGCAAGCCGCCTACGGCGAAGAGCGCTACCGCCCTTCCCTGCTGCTGCGTCGCCACCTGGCCGAGGGGAGCCGCCTGCATGACTGACCTGAACCCACACGATGTGGCCCGGCGCTGCGCCGAAGCCTTGCTGCAACGGGACGCCGCCAGCCGTGCGCTGGGCATCACCCTGATCAGCGCCGCGCCCGGCAGGGCCCAAGTCAGCATGCGCGTGCGCGACGACATGCTTCAAGGCCACGGCACCTGCCACGGCGGCTTCCTCTTCGCCCTGGCCGATACCGCCTTTGCCCTGGCCTGCAACAGCCATGACGCGGCCACCGTGGCCCAGGGCTGCAGCATCGAATACCTGGTGCCCGGGCAACTGGACGACGAACTGGTGGCCCACGCCCAGGAGTTGCACCGGGGCAAACGCACCGGCACCTATGACGTGCGCATCGACAACCAGCACGGCCAGCCAGTCGCCTTGTTCCGGGGCAAGTCCTACCAGGTGCGCGGCACCGTGCTTGCCCAGGAGGCCATCGACAAGTGACGCTTTGACCCCTGAACGCCTGTAGCCTGTTACCCAGCCCCCGGACCACCCGCGAGGCGGCCGGACACTCACACAAAAACAATTCGAGTGAAGCCATGAACATGCACCTTAACCCAGATGCCTTGCTGGACCCTTTCGAAACCGCCAGCGTCGACCGCCTGCGCGAACACCAGCTGCAACGCCTGCGCTGGAGCCTTGGCCACGCCTACCAGAACGTGCCGCTGTACCGACAGCGCTTCGATGCCCTGGGCCTGCACCCTGAAGACCTGAAATCGCTGGATGACCTGGCGGCCTTCCCCTTCACCGGCAAGAACGACCTGCGCGACAACTACCCCTACGGCATGTTCGCGGTCTCCCTGCAGGACGTGGTTCGCCTGCACGCTTCCAGCGGCACCACCGGCAAGCCCACCGTGGTGGGCTACACCCAGAACGACATCGACACCTGGGCCAACATCGTTGCCCGCTCGATCCGCGCCGCGGGTGGTCACAAAGGCGACAAGGTGCACATCTCCTACGGCTACGGCCTGTTCACTGGCGGCCTGGGCGCCCATTACGGCGCCGAGCGCCTGGGCTGCACGGTGATCCCCATGTCAGGCGGGCAGACCGAGAAACAGGTGCAACTGATCCGCGACTTCAACCCCGACATCATCATGGTCACTCCGTCGTACATGCTCAACATCGCTGACGAACTGGAACGCCAGGGTATCGACCCGGCCAACCTGGCCCTGCGCCTGGGTATCTTCGGCGCCGAACCCTGGACCGATGAGCTGCGTGGCGCCATCGAGCGGCGCCTGGGCATACAGGCCCAGGACATTTACGGCCTGTCGGAGATCATGGGCCCGGGCGTGGCCATGGAATGCGCCGACAGCCGTGGCCACCCGACCCTGTGGGAAGATCACTTCTACCCGGAAATCATCGACCCGGTCACTGGCCAGGTGTTGCCTGACGGTGAATTCGGCGAACTGGTGCTGACCTCGCTGAGCAAGGAGGCCCTGCCGATGATCCGTTACCGCACGCGCGACCTGACCCGGCTGCTGCCCGGCAGTGGCCGGCCCATGCGGCGCATGGACAAGATCACCGGGCGCAGCGACGACATGCTGATCATCCGCGGCGTCAACGTGTTCCCCACCCAGGTGGAAGAACAGGTGCTCAAAACCAAACAGCTGTGCGAGTGCTATGAGATGCACCTGTATCGCAACGGCAACCTCGACTCGGTGGATATCCACGTCGAACTGCGCCCCGAGCATCTGCACCTGGGCAGTGCCGAACAACAAGCGGTGTGCAGCGAGCTGAGCCGACAGATCAAGACCCACATCGGGATCAGTACCCGGGTGGTGCTGCAGCCAGCCCAGACCCTCAAACGCTCGGAAGGCAAGGCTGCGCACGTCTTCGACAAGCGCGCTTGAAGTTCGTGATACAGAAACCTATCTGATACCTATTTTTTGTGTTTGATATTTAATTCTGTATCACTTATAACAATAGCCATCCCCCTGCATGGCTGGAGACCCTTCATGTACGCACAGCTAGTGGAAACCGGCGTCAAGCGCCTCAAGACCCTGGACGAAATGAGTGACCAGGAACGCGCCTTCCAGG
Organism: Pseudomonas sp. RIT-To-2; assembly: GCF_029623465.1. Classification (NCBI taxonomy): domain Bacteria; kingdom Pseudomonadati; phylum Pseudomonadota; class Gammaproteobacteria; order Pseudomonadales; family Pseudomonadaceae; genus Pseudomonas; species Pseudomonas sp. RIT-To-2. The sequence continues at coordinate 150,922 of NZ_JAPYKM010000007.1, forward strand.
AAAAGATCGACGCCGAGATCAAGATCGAAGCCAAGAACTGGATGCCCGACGCCTATCGCCAGACCCTTATCCGGCAGATTTCCCAGCACGCCCACTCGGAAATCGTCGGCATGCTGCCCGAGGGCAACTGGCTGACCCGCGCCCCCACGCTCAAGCGCAAGCTGCAACTGATGGCCAAGATCCAGGACGAAGCCGGCCACGGCCTGTACCTGTACAGCGCCATGGAGACGCTAGGCGCCGATCGCGATACGGAAATCGCCAAGATGCACGCCGGCAAGGCGAAGTATTCGAGCATCTTCAATTACCCCACCCTGAGCTGGGCCGACATGGGCGCGGTGGGCTGGCTGGTGGATGGCGCCGCCATCGTCAACCAGGTGGTGTTGCAGCGCACCTCCTACGGGCCATACGCCCGGGCCATGGTGCGCATCTGCAAGGAGGAAAGTTTTCACCAGCGCCAAGGCTACGAAATACTGCTGACCATGATGCGCCACGGCACCCAGGCCCAGAAGGACATGGTGCAGGACGCCATCAACCGCCTGTGGTGGCCGTCGCTGATGATGTTCGGGCCCAGCGATGAACATTCCCCCAACAGCGCCCAGTCCATGGCCTGGAAGATCAAGCGCCAGAGCAACGACGAGCTGCGCCAGCGCTTCATCGACCAGACCATCCCCCAACTGGAGCTGCTGGGCTGCACCTGCCCCGACCCGGACCTGAAGTGGAACGCCGAAACCGGCCACTACGACTTCGGCGCCATCCAGTGGGACGAATTCTACGAAGTGCTCAAGGGCAACGGCCCCTGCAACGCCGAGCGCGTGGCTACCCGCAAGCAGGCCATCGAAGACGGCGCCTGGGTGCGCGAGGCCGCGGTGGCCTACGCCCGCAAACAACACGACAAGCACGCTGCCTGAGCTGGAGAAACCCCATGTCCGACTGGACCCTGTTCGAAGTCTTCGTGCGCAGCAAGCACGGCCTCAATCACAAACATGTGGGCAGCGTGCACGCCGCCGACGCCGTCATGGCCATCGAGAACGCCCGAGAGCTGTACACCCGGCGCAGCGAAGGCGTGAGCCTGTGGGTGGTGCCCTCGGCGCTGATCGTCGCCTCGTCGCCCGACGACAAGGACCCGCTGTTCGACCCCTCCGATGACAAGGTCTACCGCCATGCCAGCTTCTACGAGCTGCCACCCGAAGTCGGGCACATGTGAGGCCGACCATGAGTATTGAAGACGATCTGACCCGCTATCTGCTGCACCTGGGCGACACCGCCCTGATCCAGGGCCAGCGCCTGAGCCAGTGGGTCGGCCACGCGCCGGCCCTGGAAGAGGAACTGGCGCTGGCCAACGTCGGCCTGGACCTGTTCGGCCAGGCGCGCAATTGGCTGGACTACGCCGCCGAACGGCTGGACGACGGCCGCGATGCCGATGCCCTGGCCTTCCTGCGTACCGAGCGGGAACTGCGCAACCTGTTGCTGGTGGAACAACCCAACGGCGACTATGCGGTCACCATGCTCAAGCAGTTCTTCTACGACGCCTGGCATTGTCAGGTGCTGCAGGGACTGAGCGGCTCCCGTGACGAGCGCATCGCCGGCATCGCGGCCAAGGGCTTCAAGGAGGTGACCTACCACCTGCGCCGCTCCAGCGAATGGGTGGAGCGCCTGGGCGATGGCACTGACGAAAGCCATGCGCGCATGCTCGCCGCCCTGCCCAAGGTGTGGCGTTTCACGGTCGAGCTGGTGAATGCCGACGCCGGTGAGCAACGCCTGGCCGCGGCCGGCCTGATCGGTGACCCGGCAACGCTGGCGGCGGCGTGGCACGCCAAGGTGGCCGAGGTGTTCACCCGCGCCACCCTGCCAGTGCCCGAGCCCGCCAGCGCCTTCTACCTCAATGGGCGCGAAGGGCTGCACAGCGAACACCTGGGCCTGCTGCTGGCCGAAATGCAGTACCTGCCGCGAGCCTACCCCGATGCGGTCTGGTGAGCTGATCGCCAGCGACCGCGGCGCACGGCCGGCCCAGCCCGATGACCTGGCGCAGGCCTGGCACGTGCTGGGCCAGGTCATGGACCCGGAGGTGCCGGCGGTCAGCGTGGTCGACCTGGGCATCGTCCGCGGCCTGGCCTGGCAGGCGGGGCACCTGGAGGTGGTGGTCACCCCCACCTACTCCGGCTGCCCGGCCACCGAGGTGATCGAAAGCGACATCCGCGACGCCCTGGTGCAAGCCGGTTTCCATGCGCCGCGCCTGCAGCGTCGGCTGACCCCGGCCTGGACCACCGACTGGATCACCGAACGCGGCCGCGCGCAATTGCGCGAGTACGGCATCGCCCCGCCCGACGGCAGCACCAGCAAGCGCACGCTGCTGGGCGAGGCGCCCCAGGTGCTGTGCCCGCAGTGCGGCAGCGCCCACACCGAGCTGCTCAGCCAGTTTGGCTCCACCGCCTGCAAGGCGTTGTACCGCTGCTGCGACTGCCGCGAGCCGTTCGACTATTTCAAGTGCATCTGATGGCCAACGGAGATCAACCATGAGCCAGTTTCACAGCCTGACCATCAAGCAGGTACGTGCTGAGACCCGCGACGCCGTGTCCATCGTCTTCGACGTGCCCGAGCACCTGCGCGAGGAATTTCGCTACACCCAGGGCCAGCACCTGGTGATGCGCACCCACCTGGACGGCGAGGAAGTGCGCCGCTCGTACTCCATCTGCACCGGGGTCAACGATGACGAGCTGCGGGTGGCTATCAAGAAGGTAGCCGGCGGGCGCTTCTCGGCCTACGCCAATGAGCGACTGCAGCCTGGCCACTGCCTGGAGGTCATGCCACCGGCCGGCGAGTTCAGCGTACCGCTGGACCCGGCGCGCCACGGCCGCTACCTGGCCGTGGCCGCTGGCAGCGGTATCACGCCGATCCTGTCGATCGTCAAGACCACCCTGGAACACGAACCCCACAGCCATGTCACCGTGCTGTACGGCAACCGCTCCAGCGCCGGCGCGCTGTTTCGCGAACAGCTGGAAGACCTCAAGAACCGCTACCTGCAACGCCTGAACCTGGTCTTCGTGTTCAGCCGTGAGCAGCAGGACGTGGACCTGTACAACGGCCGCATCGACGCCGACAAATGCCAGCGCCTGTTCAGCCGCTGGGTCGAGGTCAAGACCCTGGACGCCGCCTTCATCTGCGGCCCCCAGGCCATGACCGAGACCGTGCGCGACCAGCTCAAGGCCCATGGCATGGACAGCCGCCGCATCCACTTCGAACTGTTCGGCGCGGCCACCGACGACAGCAAGCGTGAAGCTCGCGAGGCTGCTCGCCAGCTGGACACGGCGGTCAGCCAGATCACCGTGATCAGCGACGGCCGCGCCCTGGCGTTCGACTTGCCGCGCAACACCGTCAGCGTGCTCGATGCCGGCAATGCCATTGGCGCCGAACTGCCGTATTCCTGCAAGGCCGGGGTGTGCTCGACCTGCAAGTGCAGGGTGATCGAGGGCGAAGTGGAGATGGACGCCAACCACGCCCTTGAAGACTACGAAGTGGCCGCCGGTTACGTGCTGTCCTGCCAGACCTTCCCCATCAGCCAAAGGGTGGTGCTCGACTTCGACCAGATCTGACCGTTACCTCAAGAACCGTGCGAATGGCGTGGCAAGCGGATTGCCTGCGAGCTGTTGAACCCCTGAACAGCTCGCTGGCAAGCCAGCACCTGCACCGACCAAAACAATTCCAATATATTCGCGGAGCACTTCATGACCCCCATCCTGCAATCCTTCATCGCCGGCCGCTGGGTCGGCCAGCATGGCGCGCAGCCCCTGCGCAGTGCGCTCAATGGCCAGCCCCTGGCCCGTACCCACGAGGAAACCCCGGACTTCGCCGAGGCCATTGACCACGGCCGCCGTGTCGGCAACCAGAGCCTCCACGCGCTGGACTTTCAGCAACGCGCCCAACGCCTCAAGGCCCTGGCCCTGTACCTGGCCGAGCGCAAGGAGCAGCTCTACGCCTTGTCCCACCACAGCGGCGCCACTCGCGCCGACAGTTGGGTGGACATCGAGGGCGGCAACGCCACCCTGTTCAGTTACGCCGGCTTCGGCAGCCGCGAGTTGCCCTCCGGCAACGTGGTGCATGAAGGCCCGGCGGTCGCCCTGGGCAAACTTGGCCAGTTCGCCGGCAGCCATATCCTGGTGCCACGGGGTGGCCTGGCGGTGCACATCAATGCCTTCAACTTCCCTATCTGGGGCATGCTGGAAAAATTCGCCCCGTGCTTCCTGGCGGGCATGCCGTGCGTGGTCAAGCCCGCCACCGCCACCAGCTACCTGACCGAGGCCGTGGTGCGGTTGATGGACCAGTCCGGGCTGTTGCCCGCCGGCAGCCTGCAGCTGGTGATTGGTAGCACCGGTGACCTGCTCGACCGCCTGCAAGGGCAGGACCTGGTGACCTTCACAGGCTCCGCGGACACAGCGGCGAAACTGCGTGTCACCCCGAACCTGATCCGCCACTCGGTGCCGTTCACCGCCGAAGCCGACTCGCTGAACTGCGCCATCCTGGCCCCCGACGTGACCCCGGACGATGAAGAGTTCGAGCTGTACGTCAAGGAAGTGGTGCGGGAAATGACCGCCAAGGCCGGGCAGAAATGCACCGCCATTCGCCGCGCCATAGTGCCCCGCCAGCATCTGGATGCCGTGGCCACGCGCATTCGCGAGCGCCTGGCCAAGGTGGTGGTGGGCGATCCGTCGGTGGACGGCGTGCGCATGGGCGCACTGGCTTCCCATGCGCAACAGCGCGACGTGGCCGAGCGCCTGGCCCTGCTGCAGCAGAGCTGCGACACACTGTTCAGTGCCGCCGACGGCTTCAGCCCGCGCGGCGAAGGCGTCGGCGAAGGCGCGTTCTTCGCCCCGACGCTGTTGCACGCCCGTGACCCGCACGCCGAAGGCGGTGCCCATGACATCGAGGCCTTCGGCCCGGTGAGCACCCTGATGGCCTACGACGACCTGGACGAAGCCGTGGCCCTGGCTGCCCGCGGCAAGGGCAGCCTGGTGGCCAGCCTGGTCACCCGCAGCCCGCAGATCGCCGCCAGGGTCATCCCTGCCGCGGCCGCCTGGCACGGGCGCCTGCTGGTGCTCGACCGCCAGGCTGCCGTGGAGTCCACCGGCCATGGCTCACCGCTGCCGCAACTCAAGCACGGCGGCCCGGGCCGCGCCGGCGGCGGCGAAGAACTCGGTGGCCTGCGCGCCGTCAAGCACTACCTGCAACGCGCAGCCGTCCAGGGCTCGCCGACCATGCTGGCAGCCATCACCGGTGAGTACGTGCGTGGCGCGGCACTGATCGAAACCGACGTGCACCCGTTCCGCCGGCACTTCCAGGACGTACAGATTGGCGAGTCCCTGCTCACCCATCGCCGCACCGTCACCGAAACCGACCTGGTGAATTTCGGCTGCCTGTCGGGTGACCACTTCTACATGCACTTCGACGACATCGCCGCCCGCAACTCCCAGTTCGGCCAGCGCATCGCCCATGGCTATTTCGTGCTGTCCGCCGCCGCCGGATTGTTCGTCTCGCCAGGTGAAGGGCCGGTGCTGGCCAACTATGGGCTGGACAACCTGCGGTTTATCAACCCGGTGGCCATCGGCGACACCATCCGGGCGCGCCTGACCTGCAAGCGCAAGACCGACCAGGGCAAGGCCAGCCCCCAAGGCATTGCGCAGGGGGTAGTGACCTGGGATGTGGAGGTGACCAACCAGCGGGATGAGGTGGTGGCCAGTTATGACATCCTGACCCTGGTGGTGAAACGGCCATAAGGCCGCGCCCCAGCCACCGCGCAGTGCCAGGGGCCGGCACAGGCTTTGCTACGACTGCCTCCCCTTTGATGAACAGGTCGTCTGATGCTGCACTTCTTTCAGTCCACCGACATGGCCGAACACGCCAGCCGCCTCAGCGGCTGGCAACAACGCTATGACCAACTCAGCGGCGGCCCCGTGGACGCCGCGCTCTGGGTGCTGGACATCGGCCCCATTCGCCTGTTCCGCGAGCGCCTGAACCAGGCCGCGGTGCAGCACATGCAACTGCCCCGCGAACACCTCAACCTGATCTTTCCCCTGGCCTGGCCCCAGCGCGACGCCCAGCAGCCGTGGCTGCTCGACGGCCTCAACCTGCTGCCCAGCCAGAGCGAATTTCGCACGGTCAGCGGCGCCGGCATGGACGTGCTGTGCCTGTCCATGCCGTATGCCGAGCTGCACGGCCTGCTCAGCGACGCCACCCTGGCCCGCTGCCGCGCCAGCCAGGCGGTGCGCGGTGTGAGCCTGGCGGCACCGCTGCACCAGCATGCCCGCCGCGAGCTGCTTGAGCTTCTGTGCCGCCCGGAGCCTGCCCATGCGCGGCAACGGGTGCTGGACCTGACCTGCCAGTTGCTCGCAGGCCTGGACGCCCTGCCCGCTTTGCAGCCCAGCTACAGTACCCGCCACTATATCGTTCAGCGCTGCCATGAACTCGTGGTTCAAGACCCCCAGGGCATCGCCAGCCTGGTGGACCTGTGCAAGCGCCTGAGGATCTCCCGCCGCACCCTGCAATACAGCTTCCAGAGCGTCGCCGACGTCAATCCGGTGCAGTACCTGCGCTCGGTGCGCCTCAATGAAGCACGCCGCGCGCTGAGCCACAGCCCCGAAGCCCGCATCAGCGACATCGCCGCGCACTGGGGTTTCGAGCACACCAGTTATTTCTGCGCCCAATACCAGAAGTTGTTCGGAGAAAAGCCATCGCTTCATCGCGCCCATTGAGCCGCAAGGTGGCTCACAGGTATAAAGGCGATAAATGCCTGTGCCCACAATCATAAGAAAAACGGAGCAAGACCATGCGTTTCCATGGTTTGGATTTGAACCTGCTGGTGGTGCTGGACGTGCTGCTCGCCGAACAGAACATCACCCGCGCCGGCGAGCGCCTGCACCTCAGCCAACCGGCCACCAGCGCCGCCCTCGCCCGGTTGCGCAGCTATTTCGAGGATGACCTGCTGGTGCAGATCGGGCGCAAGATGGTGCGCACGCCCATGGGCGAAACCCTGGCCCAGCCGGTGCGCGACCTGTTGATCCAGATGCGCTCCACCCTGGAAAACCGCAGCCAGTTCCAGCCACACCTGTCCAGCCGCACGTTCACCCTGATGGCCTCCGACTACGTCGGCATGGTGCTGATGCCTGAAGTCAGCCGGCGGCTGAACAGCATCGCCCCGCAATGCGCTATCGAGCTATTTTCACCCACCGACGACGCGGCCCTGGAAGTCGAGCGCGGGCACGTGGACTTTCTGCTGCTGCCTGACACCCACATCCTGGAACAGCACCCATCCTCAGCGCTGTTCAGTGACGAGTTCGTCTGCGTGGTATGCCAGGACAGCGGGCCCCAGGCCCTGTCGTTCGATGATTACAAGGCCCTTGGGCATGTACTGGTGCGCTTTGGTACCGAACACCGCGCCCCCACGGTGGACGACTGGTTCTTGCGCAGCTTCGGCTTCGAGCGCAAGGTCGAGGTCACCACCCACACCTTCAACAGCGTGCCGCCGTACCTGATCGGTACCTCGCGCATCGCTACCATGCACAAGCGTCTGGCCGAACGCTGGGCCCGATACCTGCCGTTGCGCCTGCTACCTACGCCCTGGGCGGCGCCGCAGATGACCATCAGCCTGCAATGGAACCGGTACCAGCAGCATGACCCGGGCCTGGCATGGTTGCGCAACCTGATGATCGAGACGGCGGCGAACCTCGCCTGAGGCCCTTGCAAAGTCATAAAGCGCCCTCATTACAAGCGCATTCACACCGCAAAAGGGGAAGCACCGACCATGACCACACACACTGAAACCGCCCTTCTCGCCGGCGGCTGCTTCTGGGGCATGCAAGACCTGCTGCGCCGCTACCCCGGGGTGATTTCGACCCGCGTCGGCTACACCGGCGGCGATGTGCCCAACGCCACCTACCGCAACCACGGTGACCACGCCGAAGCCATCGAAATCACCTTCGACCCGGCGCGCATCAGCTACCGGCAGATCCTGGAATTCTTCTTCCAGATCCACGACCCCAGCACACCCGACCGCCAGGGCAACGACCGTGGTCGCAGCTACCGCTCGGCCATCTACTACCTCAGTGAAGCCCAGCGCGACATTGCCGAAGATACCGCCGCGGACGTCGACGCCTCAAAGCTGTGGCCAGGCCGCGTGGTGACCGAGATCGAACCGGCGGGGCCTTTCTGGGAAGCGGAGCCGGAGCACCAGGACTACCTGGAGCGCATTCCCAATGGGTACACGTGCCACTTCATCCGCCCGGGCTGGAAATTGCCCAAGCGCGGCTGACACCGAGCTGCCACACAGACAGCCGCCGCTACACACCAGCGGCGCTGTGGGTAAACGTTACCCGGTCTGGGTAGAAGGCCACGTACCCTTCGATCGCGGCCACGGATGGGAAAGGCGCTTCATAGCTCCACACCGCGTTCTCGCTCACCTGCTCACCCACTACCAAGGTGAAATAACTCGCCTTGCCCTTGTAGGGGCAGTGGCTGGAGTGGGTCGAGGGGCGAAAATGGGCCGCCACGATGTCGGCACGCGGCAGGTAATACACCGCTGGATAGTGGGCCTCGTTCAGCGCCAGCGCCCCACGAGTACGGGCGACGGCTACACCGTGGAATTTCACCTCCAGCGTACCGGGCAACGGGGTGACGGTGATGGGGTGGTCGGCAGATGGCTGTTTCATTGCAGTCGCCTCGGCGGGGGAATGTCCAGCTGTAAGCGTAGCCTTGTGGCGGCGGCTTCGGGGTGCGTCATTGGCCGTCATAGGCCGCGCGCGCCGCCGCGATGGCAGGCGCCTGCTCTTCCAGCCACCCCACCAGCGCTTCGAGCCTTGCGACCAGCGCCTCCCCCAGCGGCGTCAGCCGGTATTCCACCTGCGGCGGTATGGTGGGGATCACCGTGCGGCTGACCATCCCGTCACGCTCGAACGCGCGCAGTTTCACGGTGAGGATGCGCTGGGACAACTCGCTGTCGGCCATGGCGTTGACTTCACGCTGCAGTTCCGTGAAACGCAGCATGCCGTGGCGCAGTATCAGCAGCAGCAATGGGCTCCAACGGTCGCCCAGGCGCGCCAGGGTATCGCGGATGGGGCCCTGGGGGGCGTTGCCGTTGTGCCGCACCCGAGCGCGCAGCTGGTCCAGGGCCTGGCGTTGTGCATCGTCGTTCACGCTGTATTCCTTGTCATTGGCGCAGGGTACGCACATGAAGGTAACCGACCCACATAAAAGTGCGATCTTCCGCCCACCGTCGGGCTGCTCCTATCATCGCCCCGTCAGCCAAACGGGCTGAAAGACAAGAACAACAAGACGCGGAAGGTCCCCATGAATCACTACGATGTCGTCGCCATCGGCGGCGGGCACAATGGCCTGGTGGCCGCGGCCTACCTGGCCAAGGCCGGCAAGAAAGTCCTGGTACTGGAACGCAAGGACTACGTGGGCGGTGGCGTGTCGACACGCCAGCTTAACACGCCGGGTTTCTGGCATGACGAGCACTCCAGCGTGCACATCATGATCCAGGGCAACCCCATGATCACCCAGGACGAACTGGGCCTGTTCAAGCACTTCGGACTGAAATACAACTACTCCGACATTCCCCACGCCACGGTCTTCGCCGATGGCAGCGCGCTGATCACTTACCGCGACCTGGACAAGGCCTGCGAGTCGATCGCCAGCGTGTCGGCACGCGATGCGGAAACCTACCGGCGCCTGGCGACCAAGGCCATGGGCCTGCTGCCGATGTTCATGTCGGGGTTCTATTCCCCGCCGCTGCCCATGGGCGCCATGGTCGCCATGCTCGACCAGAGCCTGGAAGGCCGCGAGCTGTTCGACGCCATGCAGCGCAGTACCCTGGACATCATCGACCACCTGTTCGAGCACGACAAGGTCAAGATCCACCTGCTGCGGGTGATTGCCGAGAACCTGCAGATGCCGGATGAGCTGGGCACCGGTATGGGCGTGTACGCCTTCGTGGGCATCATGCACAGCCACGGCGTGTCACAGCCAGTGGGTGGCAGCGGCAAGCTGGCAGAGTCGCTGGCCCGCTGCATCGAGCACCATGGCGGGGAGATCCGCTGCAACAGCGAGGTGCACAAGGTGATCGTCAGCGATGGCCGCGCCGCCGGAGTGGAGTTGAGCGATGGCGAGCGCATCCTGGCCCGCGACGCGGTGATCGGCGCCCTGCACCCCCATGTCATCAGCCGCTTTGTCGACGGCCTGGACGCCGGCGTGGTGCAACGGGCCGAACGCGCCAGCCTGGCCCCCTTCAGCCTCTTCGTCAGCCACTATGACCTGCACCGCAACGCCGAGTTTCACGCCGGGCCCGACGTAGGGCGCGCGACCATGCTGACCATGATGAGCAGCGACCGCCTGAGCGATATGCTCGACGACTTCGACGAACTGCGGCGTGGCCGCGTGTCACAGCGGCGCCTGGTGGCCGGCGGGGACGAGAGCATCAACGACCCGACGCGAGTACCGGCCGGCAAGGGCATGTTCCACGGCATGACCTTCGCCCCCTACAACCTGGCTGACGGCGGCGCGGCACGCTGGGACGAGTACAAGGAAGCATTCGGCGACCTCAGCCTGCAGGCCTACCGGCGGTTCGTGAAGAACCTCACGCCCGACAACATCATCGCCCGCACGCTGTGCTCGCCACTGGACCTGGAACGCAGTTCGCCCAACTCCATGGTCAAGGGTGACGTGCATGGCGTGGCGCCTTACTTCTACCAGAACTTCGCCCACCGCCCTACCCCTGACCTGGGCCGCCTGAGCGTGCCGGGGCTGGACAACCTGTACCTGGTGGGACCGTTCATGCACCCCGGCGGAGGGGTGTTCGGGGCCGGACGTGGCACGGCCATCAAGATGTTCGATGACCTGGGCATGGATTTCGACAGTTTGAACAAGTGACACGCACAACGAGGAGCGACTGATGAAGATTTTTGGCAGCGACAACAGTGAGCTGATGGCCGTGAGCACCATCGAGCGCAAGGGCAACGAGCTGGTGCTCAAGGGCAAGATCTTCGGCGCCATGCCGATGATTGCCAAGGTGCGCCCGGAGGAAGCGCGGGCAGCGCTGAAACTGCTGGACTTCAAGACGGTGATGTTTTTACTGAGCCTGCTGTTTCGCCCCACGGTGAAGCAACACCGACGCTGACGTGCCGCTGTGCCCCTGGCGCGGCTTCACGGCCGCTGCCACGGGGAAGGCGATGGCGGCTATGCTAGGTGTTTTCCGGAGGCTGCCCATGACCGACTTCGACACCCTGTGCACACTCCTCGCCGAACAGCCGTTCGTGGTGCTGACCGGTGCCGGCATCAGCACACCTTCGGGCATTCCCGACTACCGCGACCGCGAAGGCGTGCGCCGCGGCCGCGCGCCGATGATGTACCAGGAATTTCTCAGCGGCCCGGCCCTGCGCCAGCGCTACTGGGCCCGGGCGATGCTCGGCTGGCCGAAGGTGCGCCAGGCCCGCGCCAACGTCGCCCACCAGGCCTTGGCCGACCTGCAGGCACGCGGCCATGTCAGTGGCCTGATCACCCAGAATGTCGACGGTTTGCACGACCAGGCCGGCAGCACCGCCGTGGTGGAACTGCACGGCAACCTGCACCGGGTGCTGTGCCTGGACTGCGGCCAGCGCATGGCCCGTGACGATATCCAGGCCGTGATGGAGGCCGAAAATCCTTACCTGGCGGGCGTGGATGCCCACCAGGCGCCTGATGGCGACACCCTGCTGGACCCTCGCTTCGAAGCGCGTTTCAAGCTGCCGGTGTGCCCCCATTGCCACGGTGAACGCTTGAAACCCGACGTAGTGTTCTTCGGCGAGAACGTCGCTGCCGCCACCGCCGAGCGCGCCATGGCCTTGGCCCTTGCGGCCCCTGCCCTGCTGGTGGTGGGTTCTTCGCTGATGGCCTACTCGGCGTTCCGCCTATGCCGCAGCGTGGCGGAGCGTGGCCAGCCGGTGGTGGCGATCAACCTGGGCCATACGCGCGGCGATGACCTGCTGGCCCTCAAACTGGAAAGCGCCTGCGATGAGGTGCTGCCCGCGCTGGCGCAACGCTTGGGTTAATTCAACACGATGCCAAATTGCACCTATAGTGTCTTGTTCCTTTGACTGACAGGAGCACCCCATGACTGCTATCGCCATTGTCTACTTCAGCGGCTACGGCCACACTGCCAAACAGGCCGAAGCCGTGCACGCCGGCGCGGCCGCCGCACCCGGCACCCAGGCTACCCTGTATCAGATCGACGCCAACGGCGACCTCAGCGATGCAGCCTGGGAAGCCATCAGCGCCGCCGACGCCATCATCTACGGCAGCCCCACCTACATGGGCGGCCCGGCATGGCAATTCAAGAAATTCGCCGACACCTCCTCCAAACCCTGGTTTACCCAGGCCTGGAAAGACAAGGTCGCGGCGGGCTTCACCAATTCAGCGTCGGTCAATGGCGACAAATTCTCCACCATCGCCTACTTCTGGACCTTGTCCCAGCAGCATGCCCAAGTGTGGATCGGCACCGGCCTGATGCCCGCCAACACCAAGGCCCACGGCCCCGATGACATCAACTGGACCGCAGGCTTCGCCGGTGCCCTGGCCGTATCGCCCTCGGACGCCTCGCCTGATGAAGCGCCGCGCAGCGGCGACCTTGAAACCGCCAAGCTGCTGGGCCGCCGTGTCGCCGAGTACACCGCGCGGCTCAAGGCGTGAGCCCGGCCGGCCATCGCCATCAGTGGCTGGCTTTCGTGGCCGCAGGCCTGACTGGCTTGTTGGCAGCAACACAGATTTGCAGTGAACCAACAAAGCGGACCAGATGATCCCACTGGCATAACTGGCCCGAAACAAACGTTGGAGCAGAGCTTGCTCGCGAACGCGCCGCGCGGGCGGCGCTCGGTCTCAAGGGCGCTAGAAGAATCAAGCCATGCACCTATCAGCCCCGACCCGGTTGCAAGACAGGCCGATCGAGGGTTCTTCGATATTCCTCGCTGGGGATTGCGTCAGGGCCTCCAAGCGCCAGGCGATGGTGTGGTGGGGTTCTTGAGATCGAGCGCCGCCCGCGCGGCGCTTCGCGAGCAAGCTCTGCTCCAACATCTGTTTCGGGCCAATTTTGCCTGTGAGATCACCGCGACCGCCTTGTTGGCATCAACCCAGATCTGCAGTGAACCAACAAAGCGGACCAGGTGATGCCACTGGCATAACTGGCCCGAAACAAACGTTGGAGCAGAGCTCGCTCGCGAACGCGCCGCGCGGGCGGCGCTCGGTCTCAAGGGCGCTAGAAGAATCAAGCCATGCACCTATCAGCCCCGACCCGGTTGCAAGACAGGCCTATCGAGGGTTCTTCGATATTCCTCGCTGGGGATTGCGTCAGGGCCTCCAAGCGCCAGGCGATGGTGTTGTGGGGTTCTTGAGATCGGGCGGCGCTCGGTCTCAAGGGCGGCAGAAGAATCAAGCCATGCACCTATCAGCCCCGACCCGGTTGCAAGACGGCCCGGGGGGAAACCACCATTGCCCATGCCCCATTAGCGCAGGCGATACGTCAGGCGCGCTTGCACTCGCTGCCCTGCACGTCGTCGCGGGCCAGGCGCAGTTCCGCCGCGTCCTGGTTCAAGCGGTGGATCACACCCAGCAGGCGCTGACGCAGCACTTCGTCGCCCAGGCGGTCCAGGGTGCGCATCACGTCCAAGGCCGCCGATTCGTTGTTGGCGGCCACGGCGTCCAGGGTTTTGCGCAGGTGTCTTGCAGCTCGGTTCACGTTGTCGGTCCTCGTTATCTGGGCGTGGACTGTAGGACAACAATGTTTCCGTTTGATTTCAGCCATTTATCCTGTCCAGTGATGTGGGTCAAGCCACAGGCTGATTCAGCCGCAAAACCATGGCCTGTGCCGGCCGTGGACGGCCCTGCCTGACTGTGATTTCATCCCCCGGCCATCCACGACAACAAGAGAGCACCGAATGAAGCTTGCCCCCCTGCCCTGGCTGCTGAGCGCCCTGCTACCAGGCCTGGTTCTGGCGGACGCCGCACCCTCGCACCTGGACCAGGTGCAACAACGCGGCCAGTTGAATGTGTGCACCACCGGCGACTACAAGCCTTACACGTTCAAGAAAGCCGATGGCGGCTACGAAGGCATCGACATCACTCTCGCCCAGTCACTGGCCCAGAGCCTGGGGGCGACCGTGAACTGGGTGCCCACCACCTGGAAAACCCTTATGCCAGACTTCCTGGCTGGCCACTGCGACATCGCCGTGGGCGGTATCTCGGTGACCCTGGAGCGGCAGAAAAAAGCCTATTTCAGCAGCACCCTGGACGTGGACGGCAAGGTCCCGCTGGTGCGTTGCGAAGACCAGGCCAAGTACCAGAGCGTGGCGCAATTGAACCGCCCCGAAGTCCGCCTGGTGGAACCGGCGGGCGGCACCAATGAAGCGTTCGTGCATGCCTACTTGCCCCAGGCGCGCCTGAGCCTGCACGACAACGTGAGCATCTTCGACGAACTGCGCGAGCACCGGGCCGACGTGATGATCACCGACGCCTCCGAAGCCCTGTACCACCAGAAGCTGAGCCCAGGCCTGTGCGCGGTCAACCCCGCGCAGTACCTGCAATACGGCGAGAAAGCCTACCTGTTGCCCCGGGACGACATCACCTGGAAGCTGTACGTGGACCAGTGGCTGCACCTGGCCAAGGTGACCGGCGCCTACCGCCAGGCCCAGAGCGAATGGATCGCCTTGCCACCGCAAAAGTGATCCCCCTGTGGGACTGGGGGTAGGCCCTGACGCGACAGGCCTGACGCCACGCGGCGCCTGCTTCGCGAGCTGGCGCCCGGTCCACAGGGTTGGCTATACGGGGCGGGTTCGCCTGCGGGGCCAGGGGCCGATGGCGGAATCAGTCGATCAACTCTGCATGCTGCGCTTCGCGTTGCATCGACTCGAGGTTCTTCTCGATGGTCTCGCAAATGGTGTCCATCTGGATCTGGTGCTCGCTGGGCTTGAACGGACTTTGCAGGTCGGTGCCGATGCGTTCGATGGCCAGCAGCATGAAGCCCACCACCGTGGAGGCCAGCGGCGTGTACCACTCCAGTGATTCCACCAGGCCCACCGGCACGATCAGGCAGAACAGCGAAATGAACAGGCGTGGGAAGTACACGTAAGGGTACGGCAGCGGCGTGTTGGCGATGCGCTCCAGACCGCCCTGGCTGTTGGACAGGTCTACCAGGGTCGATTCCAGCCGCGCCAGGCGGATGCTGTCCAACCGCCCCGCCTTGTATTCGCGCGCCAGCAGGTTGGCCGAGCCGTTGAGGATGTCGTTGGAGAAGTTGTTGGAACGCCCACGACGCTCGAATTCTTCGGCGCGCACGAACGCCTGCAACTCCACGGGGCACGGGGTGCCCTTGAGGCTGGCCGTCAGGCTGTGGACGTAGGCCACCTGGCGGCGCAACAAAGCGGCCTTGACCGGATTGACGTCACCATTTTCGTCGTCCACCAGGGTCAACACCTGGCGGCCGAAGCTACGCGAGCTATTGACCACCGCGCCCCACAGGGTACGGGCCTCCCACCAGCGGTTATAGGCACTGCTGTTGCGAAAACTGATCAGCACCACCAGCGCCGAACCCAGCAGGGTCAGGGGCATCAGCGGCAGGGTGACCTTGCTGTTGAGGTAGAGCATGAAATCCACCGTCACCAGAATGTCCCAGATCAACAACCAGAACAGCGCCCAGCCGACGTACCCGAGGGTCTTGATCATCAACCGGTATTTCTTGCGAATGGCATCTTTCAAAAGGCGGGATCTCCGGGCTGCGTAACATTCACTACACAGCTCGGACGCCCGGCGAAGGGCAAGGTTCGCCGGATACACATGTTGTTGCACCTTTGCGGAACAGGGACCCGCTCAGGCCTCAGAAGGCCAGCTTGTAGCCAATGGCAAACAACATGAAAGCGAGGCAGGGGCGCAGTACCTTGTCAGGCACGCGCCCGGTCAGGTGACTGCCCAGGTAAATACCCGGCAGCGAGCCCATCAGCAGAAAACCCAGCAACTCCCAGTTCATGTTGCCCATGCTGGCATGGCCCAGGCCAGCCACCAGGGTCAGCGGCACGGCGTGAGCGATCTCGGTGCCGACCAGGCGACGGGTGGGCAACAGCGGGTAGAGAATGAACAGGGCAACCGTGCCCAGGGCCCCCGCGCCGATGGAGGTCAGGGCGACCATGGTACCCAGGATCAGGCCAGTGATGACGGTGAGCACGTTCAGCCTGGTGCCGGTGAACAGCGACTTGTCACCGCTGTTGCGGTGCGCGAAGGCCAGCAGCTTGTGCTTGAACAGTACAGCGCCCGCCGTGAGCAGCAGCACAATGCCCAGCGCCTGGGTAATGACCGCGTTGAGGGCCTTGGGGTTGGTGTCGAAATTCTTCAGGAACCACAGGGTCACGGCCACTGCCGGGACACTGCCCAGGGTCAACCAGCCGGTCACACCCCAGTCGATGTTCTTGTTCTTGCGGTGTACCAGCACGCCACCCGACTTGGTGATGGCCGCATACAACAGGTCGGTGCCCACCGCCGTCGCCGGGTTGATCCCGAACCACAGCAGGATCGGCGTCATCAGTGACCCGCCGCCTACACCCGTCATGCCTACCACGAACCCGACGATCAGCCCCGCAACCACAAAACCGAAATTACCGACATCCATTGCTGAGCCTTAAATCACGCGCAAAAACTGGCGGGCAGCATAGCCGCTTCCGTTATGAACGTTTAGAACGATATAGACTATCGTTATAACCAGTAGCGGCTCCCGCCAGAGGTATCATGGACCTGGGCGCGGCGTGCGCAGCATGTCCAAGGCCAGGAAGAGCGCTCCGGCCGTGATGGCGATATCAGCCAGGTTAAACACGCCAGTGTGCAGCGAACCGACGTTGATGATCATGTAGTCCACCACGTGACCATGGCGAAACACCCGGTCAATCAGATTGCCGGCCCCGCCCAACGCGATCGCGTACACCGCCATGGCTTGGCGAGTGGACACTGCCCAGTTGCGCAGCGCCCAGTAACCGGCCCACCCCACTACCCCGGCAACGCCGAGGACGAAGATCATCTGCTTGACCCACTCGGGCATCGCCGCGCCCAGGCTGAGGAAGGCACCGGGATTCAGGCTCAGTTCCAGCGCCAGGCTCACCGGACGTGCGCCCAGACGAAAACCGCCGGCCTGCAAGGCTGACAGCGCCAGCAGTTTGACCAATTGATCGGCCACCACGAAAGCGATCCCCAGGAGCACAACCGCACTCCGGCCTCTGAAAAGCGTTTGCATCAATCACTCCCTGTTCGAACGGCGCACTATCGCGGGCGCGACGATAGCGCATGCAGCTAACTGCGTCTAATTTCCCGACGCCTTCATACCTTGCCCGCCGGATATTTCCAATTGCATCTTGGGAATTTTCCTACAGCCCGAACCTGTACTTCTCGATACAACGGGTCTTGTCGACAACGCACAAAGGTCGGCAGACACACCCACAACCCTCAGGAGTGACCATGACCCAGCAATATTTCATCAACGGTATCCGTCTGGACAGCGCCGCTGAACACATCGAAACCGTACGGGTGCGCAAGCGCAAGACCAACGAAAGCTACCTGGTGCCCCGCGCCTTTGTCGCCCACTTGATCAATTCGGGCTTGTGCTTCAAGACGCGTTACAAAGACGGCGAGGACTGGCGCGACGGCGCCGAAGTTGAAGTCATCGACGGGACGTTCCTGCGTACCAGCTCCAACGCCACCGCCGCCGATAACCTGTTGAACCTGCAGAAGGTGTGACACCACTCTCCCTGTGGGACCAGGCCTCGCCCGGTGCCACAGGGAAGCAGCAGACCTTCAGCGAGCAAGCACCGTCCTGGCGCGCAGCACCGGGATGGACAAAGCAATCAGCGACGCCAGCACGCACAGCAACCCCGCGACGAAAAACGCCGGCAGGTAGCTTGCCATCAGCGTGCGGGTCAAGCCCGCGCCGTAGGCGGCGAACGCCGCGCCCAACTGGTGGCCGGCGAATACCCAGCCGAAGACAATGTTGGCCCGCTCGCTGCCGAAGGTCTGGGCCACCAGCTTGACGGTGGGCGGCACCGTGGCGATCCAGTCCAGGCCGTACAGCACCGCGAAGAACGACAGCCCCCAGACGGTGAAGTCCGTGAACGGCAAAATCATCAACGCCACACCCCGCAGCCCGTAATACCAGAACAGCAGCCAGCGGTTATCGAACCGGTCGGACAGCCACCCTGAACCCACAGTACCGAAGAAATCACAGATGCCCATCATCGCCAGGATGCCCGCGGCACTGGTGGCCACCAGGCCGTAGTCACCGCACAGGCTGATGAAGTGCGTCTGCACCAGGCCATTGGTGCTGGCGCCGCAGACGAAAAAAGTCAGGAACAGCACCCAGAACGTCCAACTACCACTGACGTCACGCAACACTCGCCACGGGCTGGCCAGCATCGCCCACAGACTCGCCTTGCCTGGCGCCGCGACCACCGTGGCATCGCCGTAGGCCGTCAGGCCCAGGTCGGCCGGGCGGTCGCGCAGTAGCGCCAGCACCGCCACCGCGGCCACCGCCATGGCGCCGCAGATCAGCGACAACCCCACCCGCCAGCCATGGTGCTCGGTGAGCGATGCCAACAGCGGCATGAACACCAGTTGCCCGGTAGCGGTGCTGGCCGAGAGCAGTCCCACCACCAGGCCGCGACGCTTGGAAAACCAGCGGGTGGCCACCGTGGCCCCCAGCACCATGGCCGTCAGCCCGGTGCCGACCCCAACGACCACGCCCCACAGCAACACGAGTTGCCAGAAGCGGTTCATGAACATCGAACCCAGCAACCCGCCCAGCACCACGGCCAACGCCACCAGCACCACCCGGCGCAGGCCGAAGTGGTTCATGAAGGCCGCGGCGAAAGGCCCCATCAGCCCGTACAAGGCGAAACGAACCGCCAGCGCCGACGAGATCTGCGCGCTACTCCAGCCGAACTCCTGCTGCAGGGGCACAATGAACACGCCGGGGGCGCCCATGGCCCCCGCCATCACCAGCATGGTCAGGAAGGTCGTGGCGGCCACCACCCAGCCATAGTGGACATTGCGCGGGGCCAGGCGGCTGGCGACGAGATTGGACAGCATGGGGCGCTCCTTGAACAGTGTCGATCAGGCCTTGGGCACGTACTGCATTTCACCCTGGCCAAACGACCAGTCCTCGCGGTTCACCTCTACCAGGCTGATCCACACATCTTCCCTGGGCACACCAGTACGCTCGTGAATACCGTTGGCCACCGCCTGGTAGAACGCCCGCTTCACGTCCACGCTTCGCCCACTGTTCCAGGTCACCTGAACAAACACGATACGCGGGCTGTACTGGATGCCCAGGTAGCCCTCGGCCGGGTACACCAACTCGTCACGGGCGTGGCGGTTGATGATCTGGAACTTGTCATGGGTCGGCACGTTGGCCGTGTGGATCATGGCGTCGTAGATCACGTCGCTGATGGCCTTGACCGTTTCAGCAGAGGTGTCCTGAGCAACATCGATACGCACGAGGGGCATGGCGGGTTTCCTGTTGTTGTTGAAAATAGATTATGGACAACCTTTATCGAGCCAATGTTTTACAACATGTCACGCCGGGCGGCAAGCGATCTCAGTCGGTGGCCTGGCAGACCTGTTCATGCCAGACCTTGAAACTGGACCAGCGCGGCTGTGGCGGCCCTTCCTGAGACCAGTACAACACTTGGCCGCGGGCGTTGACACAGAAGTAATCGCCGTTGTCTTCAATGAACGGCAGCAGATCCCGGGGGACGCCCTGGCGCTTCCAGGCCGTATGGGCCATGTCGATCAGGTCCAGGTCCGCGGAGCCGGGCAATACCACGGCAGGTTCGAAGCGAGCGTCGGCGACATCACTGCCGCCCTTGAGGAAGGCCCGGTAGGCCTCGGGGAAATCCATGCCCAGACGCTGCTCGGCAGCGTCTATCTCGGCATCGGTAGGAATTCGAAAGGGGTCATGACGCATCAGGCGGTGTCCTCGGGCAAGCATGCATGAGGACACTAAAGCACGAATTCTGGCGGGGCGCTCAGGCTTCCTGGGTGCGCTCGCGGCCTGAATGTTCGTTCGCGGCCACCTGGGGCTGGCCATAACGGTGCGTGAGGATGCCACACCAGGCCAGGCCGGCCAGCGCCAGGACGCCCCCCACTACACCGACATTGGTCACGCCCATGTGGCTGCTGACCACGCTACCCAGCAATGCCCCGCCGCCAATGCCAACGTTGTAGATACCCGAATGCAGGGCCATGGCCACGTCCGTGGCGTCAGGCGCCAGCGACAGTACCCGGGCCTGCAGGATCAAGCCGAAGCACATGATCGACATGCCCCACACCACGCTCATGCTACCCAGCCCGGCCGCATGCCCGGCCAGCGGCAACAGCAGTGCCAGACACAGTGCCAGAGCACCGATGGAGCCAATCAGTAAACCGCGCGGAAAACGGTTGTTGAACAAGCTGAAGACAATCGAACCGATGATGCCGGCGCCACCAAACAGCAGCAACAGCACGGTGGTCATCTCGCCGCTCAGGTGGGCGACGCTCTGGGCGAACGGTTCAATGTAGCTGTAGGCAGTGAACTGCGCAGTCACCACCACCGCGGTCAGCAGGTACAGCGACATCAGCGCCGGGCGCCTGAACAGAATCGGCAGGCTCTGCAGGCTGCCGGAGTTCTGGCTGGGCAGCAGCGGCAACGAGCGAGCCAGGCCCAGCACGGTCACGGCCGATACACCGGCGATGGCCAGGAACGTCGAGCGCCAGCCCAGCCATTCGCCCACCACGCGGCCCAGTGGAATACCCAGCACCATCGCCAGGGACGTACCCGTGGCCAGCAACCCCAGTGCCTGCACCTGCTTGCCAGCGGGCGCAACGCGTACCGCCAGCGAAGCGGTCACCGACCAGAACACCGCGTGGGCCACGGCGATGCCGATACGGCTCACCAGCAGAACGCCGAAACTGGGCGCCAGGCTCGACAGGACATGGCTGGCGATGAACAGGCCGAAGACGAACATCAGCAGCTTGCGCCGCTCGATGTTGCGGGTGAGCAGCATCATCGGCAGCGACATCAGCGACACCACCCAGGCATACACGGTCAGCATCAGGCCGACCTGGGCCGGCGTCATCTGAAAGCTGCCGCCGATCGCGCTGAGCAACCCCACCGGCACGAACTCGGTGGTGTTGAAGATAAAAGCGGCCAGCGCCAGGGCGATCACGCTCAGCCAACTGCCGTTGCGGGTATCGGTGATATTCATGAAGTGCCGTCATTGCCTCTTCTGGATAAAGACTGCACCCCCTCGAAAAATCCACGCAAAAACGCCCTGCCAGGACCGTGGATGGCCCGGGGCAGAGCGTTCAGTCGGATTTTTATGGGTATTAGAGGGTGAAGCCAGATGAGCAGAATTCTACGCCTGGGGGGGCACCGGTACAACGGGGTAGAGGGGTTGGTGACGATTGGTCACGGGGGGTTGCATATTATGGACGGGGCGGGTGTTCTGAATTTGGGACGGTCTGGTGGGGTGTTCAGCTCGCAAGAAGTGCCTGGCTTGAAGTTTCCGTGTTCTTCAGGCCCAGCGCCACACGGAAGGCGCTCGGCCTCAAGGGCGCCGAGAGGAATCACGACCCTCACCTGAGCTCCAAACATAAAAATATTTTGCACACCTCACAACAAAAGCGTTTGACATAATAAACGGCTCTGGCACGCTATCGCCCAGGTTACCGACCGGCATCGCCCCTTCGCGCCATGACCGGCAGTGCTCGGAACCTCAGGTAGCGCCTGCCTTCACGAACGGCGCGCCTGCACAGAAACGATAGGCTGTGCCTGTCCCAAGGTGATATATGTCCAACAGCAACATTGGCAATAAAAAACAAAAATCGCGCAAACCCGTCGTCCTCATGTCCATGGGTGCCCAGGAACGCAAGGGGCACGATTATCAGGTCATGACCCACAAATACATCCTTCCTCTGGTCGAACACGCTGGCTGTGTGCCGGTGCTGGTTCCGACCTGCTGCGGCACCGATGACCTGGAGCAGTACCTGGACATGGCCGACGGCGTGTACCTGACCGGCGCCGGCAGCAACATCGATCCGGCGCTCTACGGCCAGGAGAACCAGACCCCCGGCAAGGGCCAGGACCGCGACCGCGACCTGTTCGACCTGCCCCTGGTGCGCGCGGCCATTGCCCGCGGGTTGCCGATTTTCGGCGTGTGTCGTGGCATGCAGGAAATCAATGTGGCCCTGGGCGGCGACCTGTATCAGAAGGTCTATGCCGAGCCCGGCTTCAATGACCACCGCGAAAACCCGGACGACCCGGTGAACGTGCAGTATGCACCCGCCCACAGCGTCCAGGTGGCCGCCAGCAGCTGGTTGCACACATTGCTGGGCAGCGACTCGATCCAGGTCAACTCGCTCCATGGCCAAGGCCTGAAAACCCTGGGCAAAGGCCTGGAAGCCATCGCCCGCGCCGAAGACGGGCTGGTGGAAGCCATCCATGGCCCAAGCCTGTCACCCTTCCTGTTCGCCGTGCAGTGGCACCCTGAATGGCAGGCCGCGCAGAACCCCGACTCGGTGAAAATCTTCGAAGCCTTCGGCCAGGCCTGCCGCAGTCAGGTGCAGAAGAAAGCCGGCGCCTACGACAGCGCCGCGTGACCCCAAGGGCCTGCCCGCGGCATTGGTACGGGCAGGCCCTGCACCGGCGTTTGACTCCACCCCTCGTCTGCCCCAAGCTGACCGTCCCTGGAAAAGCCGCCGCGCTTCGGACTGGTCAATGCCCAAGCTTGTTCGCTCCCTGTTGCTGTCTGCCCTGCTCATCGTTGCCCTGGGTGTCGCCTGGCACCTGTTGCGCCCTGCCCCGACACCTGCGTCGCCGGAGCTGCGGCACAGTTACTCCAAGGCGCTGGACCAGGCTCACAACGGCAAGCCCGGCGCGGCACGGGTCCTTTACCAGCAACTGGCGCGCACCGACCTTTCCCCCGTAAGGCGCATCAGCCTGCTGGCCGAACTCCCCAACTACCCCAGCCCCCAGGCATTGAAACTGATCAAGGCCGACCTCAAGGAAGACCAGAACCTGCTGGTGCGCCACGGCGCCATCGACGCTGTCAGCCACCTGGTGCCCGACGCACAGCGCAGCCTGCTGCTGGGGCCGCTGCTGGATGACGACGATGAAGACATCCGCTTCCATGTGGCCCGGGCCCTGCTGGGCCTGTCGCCCGATGACCTGGGGCTGTATTTCGCCCGTCTCAATGCCGTGCTGGATGATTACGTGCAAGCGTTGATCAGCGCCCCGGATGATGCCGACGGCCAACTGGAGCTGGCGAAGATCTACCTCTACAACGACGACTACACCCAAGCCCTGGCGACGCTCGCGCACGCCCACGAACTGGTGCCCGGCGACCTGGAAACCGTGGCGGTGCAAGTGCGCGTGCTGGAAAAACAAGGGCAGAATGATGCCTCACGGCAACTGCTGGCCGAACAATTGATCGCCCACCCCGACTCGGCATTGCTGCAGCACGAACTGGGCCAGTGGCTGATTCGCCACGGCCAGGGTGAGTACGCCCTGCTGGCGTTGGCGCGGGCATCGGAACTGGAGCCGGACAACAGCGACTACCGCTACAACCTGGCTGTCACCCTGCATCAGATGGACCAGGTGGAAGCCGCTCAGCGCCAACTGGACGAGATATTGCGCAGGCAGCCCGCCAACCGCAAGGCGCGGGTGTTGCTGATCGAATACTGGAAGCAGACCGGGCAGTTGCAGAACGTGCAAGTGCTGCTGGCCGAGCTGGAACAGCAGAACCCCGACGACCCCGCCTTGCAACAGGGGTTGTGACCGCCACTGGTCGCCACCTGTAAGATTTGACAGTTTCGCCACACCGGCCCGGGCCTCTTTAATGAAGGCCCACCCTTGAGGCGCGCACCATGAAACGACCATTGGTTCTTGCCCTCACCGCCGCTCTATACGCCTGCACCCAGCCCGCCCCTCCCGCGCCCCCGGAAATGACCAGCGCGCCACCTGCCCAGGCGGTCACCGAGGCAGGAGTGCAGGACGCGGCGCTGGTTGCCCGCCTGAACACGCGCTTCAAGAACGAGGTAGGCGCCTGCGACGGTGGCACCCCTGCCTATTACTGTTCTGGCATCATGCTGCGCACCGTTACCTACAGCACCTCCTATAAATTCTGGACCCACAGCCCCGCGGCGACGGCTTTGGGCTCGGTCAGTTTCAGCTGGGTACGCAGCGATATCAGCACCGGTTCACTGCAAGGCAGCGTCGGTTTCATCTACAGCGACTACAGCACAGCCGCCGCAGCCGGAAAGGCCCCGCAGATTCGCTGTATCTACCCCTTCACGGCGGGCATCCAGGGGCGGCCTGCCAACGGCTGCGGTTTCGCCACCACCTCCACCGCGCCCGCCAGCCCCTCGCAGGCGGCACCCGAGGCCGACCAAAGCAGTTGTCAGTCTGCGAACCCGCCAGCCATCACCGGGCCGCTATGGCTGGCCAACTTTGCAGCCCATGGCCATGACAGCCACAACCAATGCTCGCTCAGCGCCAACACCACCCAATTCCGAGCCAGCCTGGAGGGCCATCAGGGCGGCGCTGCAAAGGCTGCATGGGCCAATGAATTGGTGGTGGCGACCTGGGACCCCAGCCGGCCGGACCGCTTGCCCATCGAAGCTTTTTTCTACGACGCCAGCCAGCCGGCAGCACAGCCGTACGCCGTCAATCTGCAAAAGGATTATCAGGCGGCCACCGGCCAACTCATCCCCGTGGTCAAGCTGGACCTGAGGGCGCCGGACCGCAATGCCTTCCTGCTGCCCAACGCCACGGGCGACCGCGGTGCGGGCGTGGCGGCGGAGCTCAACCGGCGCTTCCTGAAACTGGACAACAGCTGCAATGGCCAGGCCGCTTTCTACTGCGACGGCGTGCTGATCCGCATGACCACCTATGGCCCCGGCTACCACGTGTGGAACCCCGGCCCAGCCTCCGTGACCCTGGGCGGCGTGTCGTTCAGTTATTTGAGGCGTGACCAGGCCATCACCGAACTGGCCTGGAACCAGCCACTGTCGGAAGGGCTGATATTCAAGAACTACAACGCCTCGATTCGCGACGGCAACTACTTCATTACACTCCTCTGTTATTTCCCCACGGACGCCGCCAGCATTTACCGAGCCAATAACGGCTGCGGTGCTCACCCAACCTACCCGAGCCAAAGCATCTATTGCTCCACGCAAGGCATCAACACCGTCGCCAAGTGGGCGACTCATTACCACGCGGTGGCGGGCTCGGGATCATTCAGCGCGCGCAACCAGCACCAATGCAGCTTCGCCGGCAGTCAAAGCATGTTCCAACTCGGGCTGTCCGTGCGCCCCGCGTTCCAGGTAGCCGCCGACCGACGCTTCCATAATGAGGTGGTGCTCAAGACGTGGCCGCAGAACCGCACCGACCTGCCCCTTGAAGCTATTTTCTACCACAACGCCAATACCCGCGGTGCCGGGCTAGCAGGCGCCCAGAACATCCAACGCGACTACAAGAACGTCACGGGCAAGTTCGTCCCCGTGGTGCGCTTCTCCATCAGCCAGACCTCCCCCTTCATTTACTCGGCCAGCGATCAGGTGGTCAGCCCTTGAAGGAGCGCCGCCCTCGCTAGCCCGCGCACGCCGGGGCGGCACTTCTCGTTGAACTGCGCCACGGGCCCGCTGTCCAGTGTAAGTGCAGCGGCCCCTGGCAAGGCCCTTGCGCCAACGCCATCGTGACGCGAGGAGCCCCGCTTGATGAAACCGAAAGCCTCCACCGGCATCACCGGCCTGGATGACATTCTCAATGGCGGCCTGAGCCGCAGCCACATTTTCCTGCTGGAAGGCCAACCGGGTGCGGGCAAGACCACGGTAGCCTTGCAGTTCCTGCTCGAGGGCGCCGCCCAGGGCGAGCGCTGCCTGTACATCACGCTCTCGGAAACCGAGCGCGAACTGCGTGAGGGGGCCTTGTCCCATGGTTGGGAGCTGGACCCGCACATCGAAGTGTTCGAGCTGACGCCGCCAGAGATGATTCTCGATGCCCAGCAGCAACAGAGCCTGCTGTACAGCAGCGACCTGGAACTGGGCGAGGCCACGCGGCAGATCTTCGACGTGGTGGAGCGCATCAAACCCGACCGCGTGGTACTCGACAGCCTCTCGGAAGTGCGCCTGCTGGCCCAGAGTTCGCTGCGTTACCGCCGCCAGATCCTGGCCATCAAGCACTACTTCGCGCGCTTCAATGCCACCGTGGTGCTGTTGGACGACATGACCAGCGAGCCGCTGGACAAGACTCTGCACAGCATCGCCCACGGGGTCATCCGCCTGGAAGAGATGGCACCCGACTACGGCGCCGAACGCCGGCGCTTGCGCATCATGAAATACCGCGGGCAGAAGTACCGGGGTGGCTACCACGATTTCACTATCCACCAGAGCGGCATCCAGGTATTCCCGCGCCTGGTGGCAGCCGAACACCGCGCCCATTATGAACGCACCCCGCTGAGCAGCGGCATCGGTGCCCTCGATGCGCTGCTTGGGGGTGGCGTCGAAAACGGCTCCAGCACTCTGATACTCGGCCCTGCGGGCACCGGCAAATCGCTGATCGCCATGGTATTCGCCGCGGCCGCCGTGGCCCGGGGGGAGAAGGTGGCGCTGTTCATCTTCGACGAGGAGCTGGGTCTGCTGTTCGAGCGCATGAAGTACCTGGGCATTGACCTGGATGCCATGCAGCGCAGCGGCAACATGATCATCGAACAGGTGGACGCCGCCGAGTTGTCCCCCGGCGAATTCGCCCACCGGGTGCGCAGCAAGGTCGACGAGAACGCGATCAAGACCGTGATCATCGACAGCATCAACGGCTACCAGGCAGCGATGATGGGCGAAGGCTCACCCGTGCTGCATATTCACGAACTGCTGCTGTTTCTCAACCGCCGCGGTGCCGCCACCTTCATGACGGTGGCGCAGCAGGGGCTGGTGGGCGACATGAAGGCCCCCGTGGACCTGACCTACCTGGCCGATACGGTCATCCTGCTGCGCT
The DNA here is from genome assembly GCF_029623465.1 of Pseudomonas sp. RIT-To-2. Lineage (NCBI taxonomy): Bacteria > Pseudomonadati > Pseudomonadota > Gammaproteobacteria > Pseudomonadales > Pseudomonadaceae > Pseudomonas > Pseudomonas sp. RIT-To-2. Next base: position 177,992 of record NZ_JAPYKM010000007.1, read on the forward strand.
ACTTCGAAGCTGTGGGCCAGGTGCGCCGGGCCATGTCGGTGATCAAGAAACGCTATGGCGGCCACGAGTCCACCATCCGCGAGTACAAGATAGGCAACCAGGGCATGACCGTCGGGGAGCCCTTGTATGACTTCCAGGGAGTGCTGCGCGGGGTACCCACCTATGTGGGTGAAAGCAACCCGCTGCTGAAGGACCCACGACCGTGACCCCTGTAGCTGCCGCGCCGGAACGCGTCATGGTCCTCGCCCCATTGGGCCGCGACAGCCAGGTGGCGCTGTCGATCATAGGTGAAGCCGGCTATCAGGGAGAGGCCGCCGGTACCTTGAACGAACTCTGCACCCAACTGCACGACGGCGCGGGTATGGCGGTGATTGCCGAGGAGGCGTTCAACGGTGCCGACATCGCGCCTTTGGTGGCGTACCTGCAGCAACAGCCTGCGTGGTCCGACCTGCCCATCGTATTGATCACCCACCATGGCGGCCCCGACCATCCGCCGTCGATGCGCCTGGGCAAACAACTGGGTAACGTTACATTCCTGGAACGCCCCTTCCACCCGGTGGCCCTGATCAGCCTGGTGAGCACCGCCATCCGTGGCCGGCGCCGCCAATATGAAGCGCGTGACCGCCTGCACGACCTCGGCGAAAGCCAGCAACGGCTGCAGAGCGCGCTGGACGCCGGACGTCTGGGAGAAGAGCGCTTGCGCCAACTCAACGAAACCCTGGAGCAGCAGGTGCAGGAACGCACCGCTCAGGTGCTGCAGAATGAGGAAGCCCTGCGCCAATCACAGAAGATGGAAGCCGTGGGCCAGTTGACCGGGGGTATCGCCCACGACTTCAACAACATGCTCACCGGCATCATCGGCAGCCTCGAATTGATGCGCCGGCGCTTGTCGCGAGGCAAGACGCAAGACCTGGGCAACCTCATCGACCTGGGCATCACCTCGGCCAACCGCGCAGCCGGGCTGACCCACCGGCTACTGGCGTTTTCGCGCCGCCAGTCGCTGGATTCGCAGCCCGTGGAAATGAACCGCCTGGTGCTGGCCATGGACGAGCTGCTGCAACGCAGCCTGGACGAGAGCATTCGCCTGGACATGCACCTGGACCCCGGCCTGTGGGTGGCAGAAGCCGACCCCCACCAGCTGGAGAGCGCCCTGCTCAACCTGGTGATCAACGCACGCGATGCCATGCCCAATGGCGGTGACCTGGTGGTGGAAACCAGCAACCACACCCTGGACGAGGCCTACACCCGCCAACAGGGGGCTCTGGCGGTGGGCGATTATGTGCGCCTGAGCGTCCGCGACACTGGCTGCGGCATGCCGCAAAGCGTGATCAACCGCGCATTCGACCCTTTCTTCACCACCAAGCCCATCGGCCAGGGCACCGGCCTGGGCCTGTCGATGATCTATGGGTTCAGCAAGCAATCGCGCGGCCATGTGGCCATCGAAAGCCAGATCGGCAAAGGCACCACCGTCAACCTCTACCTGCCGCGTTTCAAGGGCGACACGCCGGTTACCTCGCCTCAACCTGCCGGCGAAACCCACCGGGCCCGCAGCGGCGAAACGGTATTGGTCGTGGAGGATGACAGCGCGGTACGCCTGCTGGTGTGCGAAGTGCTGCGCGAACTGGGCTACGCCTACATCGAGGCCGCCGAGGCCAGCGGCGCCCTGCCGGTGCTCAACTCGCCCCAGCGCATCGATTTGCTGGTAAGCGATGTCGGCTTGCCCGGCGGCATGAACGGCCGGCAACTGGCCGAGATCGGCCGCCAATTGCGCCCGGGCCTCAAGGTGTTGTTCGTCACGGGCTATGCCGAGCATGCGGCGGTGCGGGGTGGTTTTCTGGATGCAGGCATGCAGATGATCACCAAGCCATTCACCTTCGACCGACTGACGGCCAAGGTGCGGGAAATGATCGAAAGCTAGAAAGCTCTCGATCATGATCCGTGCCGGCTGGCCCGTCAACCCTGTCAGTTCTGTCAGTAGCAGCAGGGCGCACGACTGTTTTTAATGGTGACTCCTTCAGCCGGAGCCACGCCATGAACCAGCCCGCAGACACCGCCGGATCCACCACCAGCGTCTTCACCTTTCCGATCCGCACCTACCGCATCATCAACGCGCGCAGGACTCTGGCCCCCGTCACCATTCCCAAGGCCTATACCAAGCAACCCGGCCATGAGTTCCTGAGGATGAGCGACCTTTACAATGACCAAGCGCTGAGCGTGGAGCTACCGCTCTCCACCGCTCAGGGCAGCGACCGCTTTCATTTGATCTGGCAAGGTCGCGCGACCTGGGAGTCGGAGATCCAGCCCGTCGGCGCTCCCGGCATCAAGGTGGTGCGGGTTCCGCGGCGAGAGTTCATCGATAACGTGGGCCTCGATGTTCAGGTCACCTACGTGATCACCGACGCCGCAGGCATCCCTTATACATCCCAACGTTTGACAGTCACCGTTGACCCTTACCCGTACACGCTGGTGGCGCCTCAGATCCACGGCAAGGACATTACCGTGCAGTACACCGGGCAATCGGGTACCCACATCGCGCGAGTCGATGTCGTGCGGTTCACCACGGACAGCCGCATTTGGCAAAGCGGCTGGGAGCCGATGTTCGACCAGCAGAATTACTGGGCAACCTTCACCATCCCCGACAATGTGTACAACGCCAACATCGGTAACTCGGTTTTCATCAACTATGCCATCAACCCAGCCCCCGCCAACAGCACCACCTTGATGTTTTCTCGCTACCTGCGCGTCACCCTGAGGTGAACCCACTGATGACCGCCCGAGCCAGAGTGCTCCTGGTACTTGCCCTGCTGTCGTGCCTGTGCGCGTGCACGCAGACCAGCGATGCCCCGCGGGACCTGGGCAGCGATACCGCCCTGGCTCTGCAGCAGCGTTACGACAGCCGTGCCACCCAGCCGACCAGCAAGGCGCTCATCGGGCCGCCCTACGCGCCCAGGCTCAGGCCGACCTCGTCGCAGGGGCTCACACCAGCAGGCGCTGGATCTGTTCGCCTAGCGTATTCAAGTCGAACGGTTTGGCCAGGATCGGCGCCTTGCGGGTGATCGGGCTATCGCAGTCGACGATTTCCTGGGGGTAGCCGCTGATGAAGATCACCTTCAGCTCCGGCCGCAACTTCACCGCGGGCTCGGCGATCTGCACGCCGGAAATGCCCTTGGGCAGGCGATAGTCGGTGACCATCAGGTCCAGGTGCGGCTTGCGGGCCAGGATTTCGAATGCTTCCTCGCCGTCCTTCGCTTGCAGCACGTGGTAACCCTCACCGCTCAAGTAATCGGACAACACCATCAAAATCGAGGGCTCATCCTCGACGATGAGGACTACGTCTTGTGCATCTTCACTCATGGTAACGCCTATGTACTGTCTGGTTGGCTGCCTATGTGACCCTGGCCGCCGGTAGAGGTTGCGTGCCGTTGGGAACATTCCTATAGCGGCAGGCTAACGATAAACGTCGAGCCTTCGCCCAGCGCGCTGTCCACCGTGATCGAACCGCCGTGAGCCACCACGATCTGCTCGGAAATGAACAGTCCCAGCCCCAGCCCCGCCACCACATGGGTGGCCGATACCCGCTCGAACTGCTGGAAAATACGTGCCTGGTTTTCCTTGCTGATGCCGATGCCGTGGTCACGCACCTCGACCCGTGCGTTGCCTTTGTGAGCGTACACACTGACCTCGATGGGGCCGCGCCCGCCATAACGCAAGGCGTTGGACACCAGGTTGGAAATCACCTGTTCGATGCGAAACTCGTCCCAGGTGCCCACCACCGGTTCGGTAGCGTGCAGGCTGAGGGCGCATTCGGCGGCGGCGACTTGCGGAGCGAAGTTGTCCAGCAGGTTGGCCACCAGCTGCGTCAGGTCAAACTGGCTGGGGCGGATGGAGAGCTTGCCGGTTCGTATGCGCGAAACGTCGAGCATGTCTTCGATCAGGCGAATCAGGCTCTGGATCTGACGTTCGTCGCGCTCGACCATGCCACGCATCTTGTCCAGGGTGAAGGCATCGGCGTTGTCCCGGGCCAAGTGCAGCTTGCGCAACTGGGTTTCCAGGATCAGGCCATTGAGCGGCGTGCGCACTTCGTGAGAGACGATGGACATGAAGTCATCGCGCATGCGTACCGCGTGCTCCAGTTCATTCTGGGTGGCCTGCAACTTCTTCAGCAATACTTCCTGCTCCTGGCGGCTGCGCTCCAGGGCTTCGAGCTGCTCCTTGAGGGCCTTGCGCTGGCAGTACAGGTCAACGAACACATTGACCTTGCTTTTCACCGCATGAATCTCCAGCGGTTTGTGCAGGAAGTCCACCGCACCGCTTTCATAGCCCTTGAAGGCGTAGTTCATCTCGCGCCCGGCAGCGCTGACGAAGACGATGGGAATACTCTTGGTCTTTTCGGTGCCGCGCATCAGCTCGGCCAGCTCGAAACCGTTCATGCCCGGCATCTGCACATCGAGGATGGCCAGGGCGAATTCGTGTTGCAGCAGCAGCGACAAGGCTTCATCGGCGGAGAGTGCCTTGTGCACCTCGCGGTCGTCAGCCTTGATCAGCGCTTCCAGGGCCAGAAGGTTTTCCGGCAAGTCGTCAACGATCAGCAATTTGGCTTTTATGGGGCTTAGCATGCGCTTCGTTCCAGCTTGGCGAGCAATGAGCCTATGCCATTCAATGGGAGAATATGGTCGGGTCGGCGCAGGCGCATCGCCGCTTCGGGCATGATCGCCACGCGCGCCTCGGCCGGGTCCTGGACGATGGTCAGACCACCGCGTTCGCCAATCGTTGCCAGGCCCTGTGCACCATCTTCGTTGGCACCGGTGAGCAACACCCCGACCAGCTGTGCGCCATAGGCATCGGCCGCCGATTCGAACAGGATGTCGATGGAGGGGCGCGAGTAATGCACGCGCTCTTCCTGGCTCAGCGACAGGCTGCGGTCCTGCTCCACCGACAGGTGGTACCCGGGACCCGCGAAATAGAACATCCCTGGTTGTATGTCTTCCTTGTCCACGGCCTCCTTGGCCGCGCGGTGCATGCGCCGTGCGAACACCTCGGCCAGTTGGCTGTGGCGGTCATCGGGCAGGTGCAACACGGTCAGCACCGGCAGGGCGAAGCTGGCCGGCAGCATGCCGTACACCCGCAGCAAGGCCTCGACCCCGCCAGCCGATGCCCCAACCACTACTGCCGAATAGCCTGCCCGTGGGTTCATGTCTTGCGGTAGATCCGCTCAGGTTTGGCCAGGGCCTCGAACCGGCCGCTGTAGGCGGAGAAGTCCAGGGTTTCCTTGCTGCCCAGCACCAGAAAGCCGCGGTGGCACAGGGACTCATGGAAGAGCCCGAAGGCCCGGTCCTGGAGCTTCTTGTTGAAATAGATCAGCACATTGCGGCACGACACCAGCTGGGTTTCGGAAAACACGCTGTCGGTGGCCAGGCTGTGGTCGGCGAAGGTCACGTTCTCGCGCAGCGAACTGTCGAAAATGGCATTGCCGTAGGCTGCGGTGTAGTAGCTGGAAAACGCTTCACAGCCCCCCGCGCGCTGGTAATTCTCGGTGTAGGTGCGCACGTTCTCCATGGAGTAGATGCCTTGCTTGGCTTTCTCCAGCGACTGCGGGTTGATGTCCGTGGCGTAGATGATGGTGCGGTCCAGCAGGCCTTCCTCGCGCAGCAGGATGGCCATGGAGTACACCTCCTCCCCGGTACTGCAGCCGGCGATCCAGACCTTGATGGACGGATACGTGCGCAACAGCGGCACCACTTCCCGGCGTATGGCCAGGAAGTGTTCGGGGTCGCGAAACATCTCGCTGACCGGAATCGTCAGGTACTGCAGCAACTGCATGAACGTGGTGGGGTCGTGCAGCACCCGCTCCTGCAACGCGGAAATCGTGGCGCAGTCCAGCTGACGCAACGCATGGTGTATCCGGCGCTTGATGGAAGCCCCGGAGTAGTCGCGAAAATCGTAGCTGTACTTGAGGTAGATAGCCTCGATCAGCAGACGGATCTCGATATCGGTATTGCGCTCCACCGTCATGGACGGTGCCCCTGGGTAATGACGCTGTACGGCACTAAATGCGCTCCAACTGTGGCAACCACACACGAATCAGGGAAAACAGACGGTCCAGGTCGATGGGCTTGGCCAGGTAATCATTGGCGCCGGCCTGCAGGCAGCGCTCCTGATCGTCCTTCATGGCCTTGGCGGTGACGGCGATGATCGGCAGCTTGCGCCAGCGGGTGTCCTTGCGGATCTCGCGCGTGGCTTCGTAGCCGTCCATCTCCGGCATCATCACGTCCATCAGCACCAGGTCGATGTCTTCCACCTGATTGAGTTTGTCGATGGCCTCGCGGCCGTTGCGACCGATTTCAACGATCGCGCCCTTGTGCTCCAGGGCACTGGTGAGGGCGAAGATATTGCGCACATCGTCGTCCACCACCAGAATCTTGCGCCCCTCGAAGACCTTGTCGCGGCTGCGCGCGGTCTTGAGCATCTTCTGCCTTTCCTGAGACAACTGGGATTCGACTTTGTGCAGAAACAGCGTCACTTCGTCCAGCAGACGCTCGGGTGAACGCGCGCCCTTGATGATGATCGAGCGAGAATACTTGAGCAGCTCGGCCTCTTCGTCGCGGGTCAAGTTGCGGCCGGTGTAGACGATCACGGGCGGGAATGCACAGATCTCTTCGGTGGACATGCGCTTGAGCAGGTCATTGCCGAGCATGTCCGGTAGCTTGAGGTCGATGATCATGCAGTCGTAGACGTTCTCGCGCAGCAGGTCCAGCGCTTCCTGGGCCAAGCCAACGGCGGTGATCTCGATGTCTTCATCGCCGATCAGGCGGGCAATGCTCTCGCGCTGCAGGTCATCGTCTTCCACCAGCAGAATCCGTTTGAGCTTCTGCGTGAGTTTGGCTTCCAGGCGGGCGAAAACCGTCTTGAGTTCGTCACGGGTGGTGGGTTTCACCGCATACCCAACGGCCCCCATGTGCATGGCCGCCTCGACGCGGTCTTCCACGGAAATGACGTGCACCGGGATGTGCCGGGTGGCCGGCAGTTCCTTGAGGCGTTGCAGCACGGTCAGGCCTGAATGGTCAGGCAGGCGCATGTCGAGCAGAATGGCATCGGGCACGAACTGCGCCGCCAGGTTGAAGCCCTCGTCGGCGCCGTGGGCCACCAGGCAGTGGTAGTTCAGCTCGTGGGCCAGGTCGTAGAGAATGCGGGCGAAGTTCGGCTCGTCCTCGATCACCAGGATGCATCGGCGCTCGAAGGGGCCCTTGTCGCGGTCATCGGGGAAGCGCGCGATGATCACGTCCGGCACCGCCACGTGCGCAGGCTCGTTGACCGCGATGGCCGGGGCCTGGATCACCGTGGGCGCCGGGTGCACCTCGGTGCGTTCCATGTCTTCGTAATGCTGGGGCAGGATCAAGGTGAACTCACTGCCCTTGCCCAGGGTACTGCTGACGCTGATGTAGCCGCCCAGCAGGTTGGCGAGGTCGCGTGAAATCGACAGGCCCAGGCCGGTGCCGCCGTAGCGCCGGTTGGTGGTGCCATCGGCCTGGCGGAAGGCTTCGAAGATCGCCTGCTGCTGGTCCACCGCCACGCCGATGCCGGTGTCACGCACATGGAAGGCAATGCCATTGTCCGGTTGCGGCGCGACGATCAGGGTCACTTGCCCCTTTTCGGTGAACTTCAGGGCGTTGGACAACAGGTTCTTGAGGATCTGCTCGACCCGTTGGCGGTCGGTGAACAGGTGGGCCGGCGTGCCCTCCAGCAGTTCGACGGTAAAGCTCAACTGCTTGTCGGCCGCCAGGGGTTCGAACAGGGTCCGCAGGCCATCGACCAGCCGCGCGGTGCTGGTGTTCTCGGGGCGCACGTCGAGCTTGCCGGCCTCGACCTTGGAAATGTCGAGAATATCGTTGATCAGGTTGAGCAGGTCGTTGCCGGCCGAATAGATGGACTCGGCGAACTTGACCTGCTCGCCTGTCAGGTTGTCCTCGGCGTTCTCGGCCAGCAGTTTGGCCAGGATCAACGAGCTGTTGAGCGGGGTGCGCAGTTCATGGGACATGTTGGCCAGGAACTCGGACTTGTACTTGCTGGAGCGCTGCAACTCTTCGGCGCGCTCTTCCAGCTCGACCTGGGCACGGTTGAGTTCCAGGTTCTTCAGGTCCAGGGCATCACGCTGCTCGGCCAGGGCGTCGGTACGCTCGGCCAGCTGCTCGTTGGTCTGTTCCAGTTCCGCCTGTTGGGTTTCCAGGTGGGCCTGGGACTCCTTGAGCACCCGCGACTGTTCTTCCAGCTCTTCGTTGGCGGTCTTGAGCTCTTCCTGCTGCACCTGCAGCTCTTCGTTGAGCTGCTGGGTCTCGGCCAGCACTTCCTGCAGGCGCTGGCGGTAGCGGGCAGCCTCGATCGACGTGCCCAGGTTGCTGGCCAGCAGTTCCAGCAGCTCGACGTCGCGGTCGCTCAACGGGCGCAGGAAGCCCAGTTCCACCACGCCGTTGATGCCGTCATCGTTGTGGGTCGGCATGATCAACACGCTGTGGGGCAGGCCTTCGCCCAGGCCGGAGGCGAACTTGAAATAGTCCTGGGGTACATCGTCCAGGCGCATCAGGCGCCCGGTCTGGGCGGCCTGGCCGATCACGCCTTCGCCACTGATGATGATCTGGTCCTGGTTTTCCTGCTCGCGCGAGAAGCCATAGGTGGCGACGCGGCGCAGGCTGCCGTGCTCTTCGCGCACGTACACGGCGGCGACCACGCTGCCCAGGTAGGCGGCGAAGAACTGCAGCATGTTGCGGCCCAGCATCTGCAGGGTCAGTTGGCCCAGCACCTGCTCGGCCAGTTGCGTTTGCCCGGTGCGCAGCCACGCCTGGCCTTCCAGGCGTTCGGCGCTGCGGCGCTGGGCGTCGAGGTTTTCGCCATAGGTGGTGGAGAGGCTGACCATGTCGCGACGGCCAAAGAACGCCAGCGCCCCGCTGATCAGCACCAGGAACAGGATATAAAGGGTCACCGACAGGGTGATGGTGTGGCTGACGTCTTCGCTTCGCTGGACGCGCAGTGAGTGCTCCATGGCGATGAAATCGTCGAACTCACCGCGGATGGCGTCGGTCAGGCGCTTGCCGCGGCCGGTCTGGACCACCGATGAGTAATCACCGGAGGTACGCTTCATGTCGATCATGGCCTGTGAGTACGCCATCCACTCTTTCTGCAGGGCCATGATGCGGGTCAGGCGGTCAACCTGGGTGTTGTTATCCGCCACCAATTGCTGCAACGCCGGGACTTCGGCGGCCAGGCGCGGCTTCGCCAGCTCGAAGGGGTCCAGGTAGTCTTCCTTGCCGCTGAGCAGGTAACCGCGCATGCCGGTTTCCATGTCGATGGACAACTTGGCGACTTCATTGGCGTTGTTGATGACCCGGTCAGTGTGCTCGACCCAGTCGATGGTGTTCATCAGGTAGGCAATGATGCCAACGAACACCACGCCGCTGAGCAGGCCCACGCCCAAGGGCAGGCTGACGTTGCGAGTCAGCAGCTTGCGAAAACTCTGCTCATCGATGCTGGAGGGTTTGCTCATGTCCATGCGCCCTTGGAGATGGTGGTAAAACGGCAGAGTTTGCCGGAATTCCATGTAAAAGATCCAAAATTTCCCGCACCAGATGAAGAAATTTCTTATTGAACTTTTCTTGATCTCCTACGCTTTCTAGAAGGCCGCAAAGGTTTTGGCCAGTATTTGCGGGGGATATTTTGCATATGCACCCCGCGCCGGTATCCTAGGCGCCGGTAATTTTCACTTTTGCTGCCGCGGTACGGAACTTGCCGAAAGCGCCGCTTACTATTAAAGACTGGCGGCGCAGCCTGCGCCTCCTCGTCACCGTCCAGGATCGCTCCAATGCCAGAAACCACCCCCCACACCATTCTTGTCGTCGAGGATGACTCGATCGTGCGCATGTTGATTGTCGACGTGCTCGAGGAGCTGGAGTACAGGGTATTGGAGGCTGCCGATGGCGAGCAGGCAATGGCGCACATCAATGACAGCGATGCCCCCATCGACCTGATGATGACTGACCAGGGCCTGCCGGACACTTCCGGGTCTGAACTGGCCAAGACCGCCCGCGCTAAACGCCCCGACCTGCCGATCCTGTTTGCCAGTGGCTATGCTGAAAACATCGACATCCCCCCTGGCATGCACAGCATTGGCAAGCCCTTCTCCATCGACCAGCTGCGCGACAAGGTCAAGGGAATACTGGCGCAGGGCTGATCGCTGCGCTGCGAATCTGGCGCCTGGCACCCAGGGGGGGCCAGGTAATCTCACAGACATAACTGGCCCGAAACAGGTGTAGGAGCGAGGGGGGGCGCCGAGCTCTTGCTCGCGAAGCGCCGCGCGGGCGGCGCCCGGTCGCAAGGGCGCCAGAAACCTTGAGCCATGCACCTGGCAGCCTTGATACGGTTTCAAGCCGGAAAAACAAGGCGGTCCAGGCAATGGCACAGACATAATTGGCCCGAAACAGATGTAGGAGCGGGCTTGCTCGCGAAGCGCCGCGCGGGCGGCGCACGGTCTCAAGGGCGCCGGTGAACCTAAGCCATGCACATGGCCGCCCTGACCCAATTCCAAGCCAAACCAACAAGGCGGTCCAGACAATGGCACAGACATAACCGGCCCGAAACAGATGTAGGAGCGGGCTTGCTCGCGAAGCGCCGCGCGGGCGGCGCACGGTCTCAAGGGCGCCGGAAAAACCAAGCCATGCACATGGAGGCCCTGACCCAATCCCAAGCCAAACCAACAAGGCGGTCCAGACAATGGCACAGACATAACTGGCCCGAAACAGATGTAGGAGCGGGCTTGCTCGCGAAGCGCCGCGCGGGCGGCGCACGGTCTCAAGGGCGCTACAAAACCATCGACTGGCGCTTGGTGGCCATGATGAAATCTCCAGCTGGGTCCCAAAAGCCTGTCATGAAACCGTATCATGGCCTCCAGGTGCATGCCTTGGGTTTCTCCAGCGCCTTTGAGACCGTGCGCCGCCCGCGCGGCGCTTCGCGAGCAAGCTCTGCTCCTACATCTGTTTCGGGCCAGTTATGTCTGTGGGATTGCCTTGTCCGCCTTGTTTTTCCGGCTTGAGACCGCATCATGGCCTCCAGGTGCATGGCTTGGGTTTCTCCAGCGCCCTTGAGACCGTGCGCCGCCCGCGCGGCGCTTCGCGAGCAAGCCCGCTCCTACATCTGTTTCGGGCCAGTTATGTCTGTGGGATTGCCTGGACCGCCTCGGTTGTTCGCCTGGAGATTGGGTCAGGGCCGCCAGGTGCATGGCTTGATGCTTTTGGGGCCCTTTAGACCGCATCTGTTTCGGGCCAGTTATGTCTGTCCCATTGCCTAGGCCGCCTTGTTGGTCTGGCATACAGTCAGGTTTACCTTCTACCTTTTTCGGAAATGTTCAACCCATGCCACCCGCCCACCTCCTTGTCATCGGCTACGTCTGGCCGGAACCCCGTTCTTCTGCAGCCGGCGGGCACATCATGCAGATACTTCAGGCCTTCCTCGACCAGGGCTGGCAGGTCACCTTCGCCAGCCCCGCCGGCGATGGCGAGCACATGGCCGACCTGGCCGCGCTGGGCATTGCCCGCCAGGCCATCAAGCTGAACGACGAAAGCTTCGACCGCTTCATCACCGAACTGAACCCCGACGTGGTCCTGTTCGACCGGTTCATGATGGAAGAACAGTTTGGCTGGCGGGTGGAGAAACACTGCCCCACCGCCCTGCGGGTGCTGGAAACCAGCGACCTTCAGAGCCTGCGCGATGCGCGTCAGTTGCGGCTCAAGGACGCCCTCAAGGCGGACCCGCAGCGCGACGACTTCAGCACCCTGTTCGGCCTCGACCATCCCGACCTGTACCGCCACATGGCGGCGGCGGACATCAGCCAGCGAGAAGTGGCGGCGATCTACCGCAGTGACCTCAGCCTGATGATCTCGGAACCCGAGATCGAACTGCTGACCGGCCAGTTCCGCGTGCCCGGCGCGCTGCTGCACCATTGCCCCCTGATGGTCGAGGCCTCAGGCCCCGGCAAATCCTTTGAGCAGCGTGCGCATTTCCTCAGCATCGGCAATTTCCGCCATGCGCCCAACTGGGATGCCGTGCTGTGGCTCAAGACCGTGCTGTGGCCACGAATTCGACAACGCCTGCCCCAGGCCGAGCTGCATGTGTATGGCGCCTACACCCCGCCCAAGGCCACGGCACTGAACAACCCGGCGCAGGGTTTTCGCGTGCTGAACTGGGCCGAGGACGCCCTGCAGGTGATGGGCGATGCCCGCGTGGCCCTGGCCCCGCTGCGCTTCGGTGCGGGTATAAAGGGCAAGTTGCTCGACGCCATGGTCTGTGGCACCCCCAGCGTCACCACGCCCATTGGCGCCGAGGGCATGCATGGCACGCTGGCGTGGCCAGGCCTGGTCGCCAGTGACGTGGAGGGCCTGGTGAACGCCGCGGTCACGTTGTACCAGGATGAAGCCGCCTGGCAGCAGGCCAACGCCCACGCCCCTGCGTTATTGCAGGCTCGCTACCGCTACCGTCCCCATGCCGATGCGTTGCTGGCACGCATCGACACCCTGCGCCACAACCTGGACACCCACCGCCTGGGTAATTTCACCGGCGCCATGCTGCGCCATCACCAGCACAAGAGCACCCAGTACATGGCCCAGTGGATCGAGGCCAAGCGAAAAAATACCGAGATATTGGATCCAATATAAAAAAGCGTCTACACTGCCGGGAGCCGTGGATATTTCCCCACCAACCCGCATAGGTTGCCGCTGTCATGATGGATACCTCAGCTCCCGACTTCAGCCATAAAGTCTATAAAACGCCGCTGATGCAACGCATGGTCCAGGTCGCCAAGGAGCTGGCTCGCCAGGGCCTTGCGCATGACCGTCAGCCGGCGCTGTACAAGGTAGCCGATTACATCCTGCAGAACCCCTGGCTTTCACCGACGTTGAACATCGAGCACCTGTCCGCTGGCGCCGGTACGTCCACGGCAGCTGTCAACCGCCTGGCCAATTACATGGGCATGAACGGTTTCACTGGCCTGCGCGAGGCCCTGGTACTGCACTTGCTTGAACTGGTATCGCCCGCCGACTGGGTACGGGCAGAGGTGGCCCAGCATCCCGAGCGCGGTTTCGGCCTGGGCCAGCAGGTACGTCTGAGCAATGGCAACCTCGACGCCACCCTCAGCGCCAATGATGACGAACGCTTCGACAACGTGGTCGGCAGCCTGGCCCAGGCCCGGCACCTGTACGTGCTGGGTTTTGGCAACTGTCACTACGTGGCCGGGCTGGCTACCACCTGCCTGGTGCCCCACTGTGCCCACGTGGTCGCGCTGAACATGGAAGGTGGCAGTGAAAACGCCGCCTATCGCATGGCGGCCATCGGCCCCGGCGATACCCTGCTGGCCTTGGCCCTGCAGCCCTATGCCAACGACACATTACGCCTGGCGCAGTACGCCGCCAGCCGCGGCGCGGCCGTGATGGCGATCACCGACTCGCCGGCTTCGCCCATGATGGCCGTGGCCCACCAGTGCCTGTTCGCACCGCCCACGCACCCGGTGCTGCGCAACTCCAAGGTGGCGATGCTGGTCATGATCGAGGCGCTGGCCAGTGCCGTGCGCCTGCGCAACCTGGAGCCGGTGAACGAATCCATCCGCCTGGCCGAAGACGCACTCAGGTATGTGCAACGCAAGGGCTGTGCGTGAACCGCCATTGCCGAGGCGATGGCTTTATGAGTAGGCTGGGGGTCCCTGGCAAACAACAATAAGCGGCCACGGCATGACCAGACCCAGCAGAATCACCGATCCGTCCTATGAGTTGATGGACGACCACGAAGGCCTGTCGATCATCTACCGCCAGCACGGCTTCCCGTGCCCGCTGGTGCGCTGGCATTTTCACAAGGAATACGAACTGCACTTGATCGTGGCCAGTTCCGGGAAGGTGTTCGTTGGCGACTACATCGGCAATTTCCACCCCAACAGCCTGTTCCTCACCGGCCCGAACCTGCCCCACAACTGGATCAGCCAGGTGGCGCCAGACCAGGTGGTGGAGAAGCGCGACATGCTGGTCAACTTCACGGACGAGTTATTCGACAATGCCCTGCCAGTGTTCAGCGAGCTCAAGGGCCTGAGCCCGTTGCTGGAGCGCGCCCGCCATGGCATCGAGTTCCGCTGCCCCCGCACCCTGGCCGAGGCCACGACACTGATGCAATGCATCGCCGACAGCCGCGGTGTCAGCCGCCTGGGCTACTTCCTGATCCTGATGGAGCGTCTGGCGGCGTGCGAGGACTACCAGTTGCTGTCCGACAGCAACGCGCCACCGCTGGCCGACGAGAACAGCATCGACCGTACCAACCGCGCGGTGGACTATATTTTCAGCCACTACAGCCGCGACCTGCCGCTCGAAGAGGTGGCCCAGCACCTGGGCATGAAGCCGACGTATTTTTCGCGGGTATTCAAACAGGCCACGGGGCGCTGTTTTGTCGAGTTCGTCAACCGGCTGCGCATCAGCAAATCCTGCGAACTGCTGGCCGATGGGCGCAAGGCCGTGACCGACGTGTGTTTCCAGTCCGGCTTCAACAACATTTCCAACTTCAACCGGCGCTTTCAGCAGCTCAAGGGCATGACCCCTTCCGATTACCGCAGGTTGGCGGTGCAGCGCGTCACCGAGCAGCACCCGCGCAACGCCTGAGGCATTCCCGCCCTCTGCAGCGGACCTGGCCGCGGCGGCGGTACAGGCCGGTGTGCCGGGTGCCGCGCAGCGCCCGGCCTTGGCGGCCAGTGCAAAATAGTATCAGCGCAACTGCCTTCGCGGATTTGTCCCCCGGCCGTTTTAGGTCTGTAATCAACGCAGCTGCTTCCCCACTTCAGGAAGACACAACAACAATAACCAGGCTTCGCGCCCACCGGGCCCGAAGAGGAGTGTGTGATGTCGATGCCCATCAAGACCCTACTCGCCCGTACCAGCTTCGCTGCCCTGCTGGGGCTCTGCGCCACGGCTCAGGCCGATCAGACCCTGACCATTGCCACGGTCAACAACAGCGACATGATCCGCATGCAGCGGCTGTCGAAAACCTTCGAAGAACAACACCCCGATATCAAGCTCAAATGGGTGGTGCTGGAAGAAAATGTGCTGCGCCAGCGCCTGACCACGGATATCGCCACCCAGGGTGGCCAGTTCGACGTGTTGACCATCGGCATGTACGAAGCGGCACTCTGGGGCGCCAAGGGGTGGCTGGAGCCCATCAAGGACCTGCCCCCCGACTACAAGCTCGATGACGTATTCCCCTCGGTGCGCGACGGCCTGTCGGTGAAGGGCACGCTGTATGCCCTGCCCTTTTATGCCGAAAGCTCGATGACCTACTACCGGACCGACCTGTTCAAGGCGGCAGGCCTGACCATGCCCGAGCGGCCTACCTGGACACAGATGGGCGAGTTTGCCGCCAAGCTCAACAAGCCCGACCAGGGCCAGTACGGCATGTGCCTGCGTGGCAAGGCCGGCTGGGGCGAGAACATGGCCTTGATCACCACCCTGGCCAACGCCTGGGGTGGGCGCTGGTTCGACGAGAAGTGGCAGCCTGAATTCACCGGCCCGGAATGGACCGGTGCGCTGAACTTCTACGTCAACACCATGAAGCAGTACGGCCCGCCCGGTGCCTCCAGCAACGGTTTCAATGAAAACCTGGCGCTGTTCAACAGCGGCAAGTGCGCCATGTGGGTCGATGCCACGGTGGCCGGCTCTTTCGTCACCGACAAGGCTCAGAGCAAAGTGGCCGACAACGTCGGCTTCACCTACGCGCCCCATGAAAAAACCGACAAGGGCTCGGCCTGGCTGTACTCCTGGGCCCTGGCCATCCCCACCAGTTCCAAGGCCAAGGACGCTGCCAGCACCTTCACCCAGTGGGCAACCTCCGAGGCGTACGCCAAGCTGGTGGCCGACAAGGACGGCATCACCAACGTGCCGCCGGGCACCCGGGCGTCGACCTACAGCGACGCTTACATGAAGGCTGCGCCGTTCGCGAAGATCACCCTGGAGTCCTTGAAGTCGGTTGACCCGAAAAGCCCCTCGGCCAAGCCTGTGCCCTACGTGGGCATCCAACTGGTGACCATCCCCGAGTTCCAGGGTATCGGCACCCAGGTGGGCAAGCTGTTCGCCGGCGCCCTGGTGGGGACCAGCACCGTGGACAAGGCCCTGGCCGACGCCCAGGCGACCACCGAGCGCGAAATGAAGCGCGCCGGCTACCCCAAGTAACAGCGCTGCCATGGCCAGCCCCGGCCTGGGGCTGGCCAGCCTGTTCGGCCACTCAAGGTACCCATCATGAGCACGTCCACTGCCAAGGCGCAGCTTGAGGTCCAGCCGGACCCAGGCAAGCACCGCCTCAACAACCCTGGCTGGTTTCTGGTCACCCCCTCCGTGGCGCTGTTGCTGCTGTGGATGGTGGTGCCGCTGGCCATGACCCTGTACTTCTCGCTGATGCGCTACAACCTGCTCGACGGTGGCGAGAAGACCTTCACCGGCCTGGGCAATTTCACCTTCTTCTTCACCGATGAAGGCTTCATACCCGGCATGACCAATACCCTGCTGCTGGTGGGCAGCGTGCTGCTGATCAGCGTGGTACTGGGCGTGCTGATCGCCGCGCTGCTGGAGGCCAGCGAGTTTTTCGGCCGCGGCATCGTGCGGGTATTGCTCATCTCACCGTTCTTCATCATGCCCACGGTGGGTGCGCTGATCTTCAAGAACCTGATCTTCCACCCGGTGTCGGGCATCCTCGCCGCCCTGTGGCGCGTGTTCGGCGCCCAGCCGGTGGACTGGCTGGCCAATTACCCGCTGCTGTCGATCATCATCATCGTTTCCTGGCAGTGGCTGCCCTTTGCCATTTTGCTGCTGATGACGGCCATGCAGTCTCTGGACCAGGAACAGAAGGAAGCCGCGCGCCTGGACGGTGCCGGGCCAGTCGCTATTTTCTGGCACCTGACCCTGCCACACCTGGCCCGGCCGATTGCCGTGGTGGTGATGATCGAGACCATTTTCCTGCTGTCGGTGTTCGCCGAGATCTTTACCACCACCAACGGCGGGCCGGGGTTTGCCTCCACCAACCTGGCCTACCTGATCTACAACCAGGCACTGGTGCAGTTCGACGTGGGCATGGCATCGGCCGGCGGCCTGATCGCCGTGGTCATCGCCAATATCGCCGCCATCATCCTGGTGCGGATGATCGGCAAAAACCTCACCGACCAGCCTTGAGGCCCGTGCCATGAACCTGACACTCAAGCAACACCGGCGCCTGCAAAGCGTGGGCTTGGGCCTGCTGGCCTGGGTCATCGCCCTGGTACTGTTCTTTCCGATCTTCTGGATGGTGCTGACCAGCTTCAAGACCGAGATCGACGCCTTCGCCACGCCACCCCAGTTCATCTTTACCCCGACGCTGGAGAACTACCTGCACATCCAGGAACGCAGCGACTACTTTCACTTCGCCTGGAACTCGGTGCTGATCTCGTTCAGCGCCACGCTGCTGTGCATGCTCATCGCGGTGCCGGCGGCCTATTCAATGGCCTTCTACGAGACCAAGCGTACCAAGCAGACGCTGCTGTGGATGCTGTCCACCAAGATGCTGCCACCGGTGGGCGTGCTGATGCCCATCTACTTGCTGGCCAAGGGCTTCGGGCTTTTGGACAGCAAGCTGGTGCTGATCGTGATCTACACCCTGATCAACCTGCCGATCGTGGTGTGGATGGTGTACACCTACTTCAAGGACATACCCCGCGACATCCTCGAAGCGGCGCGACTGGACGGCGCCACGCTGCTGCAGGAAATGGTGCGGGTGCTGCTGCCGATCAGCAAGGGCGGCCTGGCTTCGACCCTGCTGCTGTCGCTGATCCTGTGCTGGAACGAAGCCTTCTGGTCACTGAACCTGACCAGCTCCAACGCCGCGCCGCTGACTGCGCTGATTGCCTCCTATTCCAGCCCCGAGGGGTTGTTCTGGGCCAAGTTGTCGGCGGTCTCGACCCTGGCCTGTGCGCCCATCCTGATCTTTGGCTGGATCAGCCAGAAACAGCTGGTGCGCGGCTTGTCGTTCGGTGCCGTCAAATGACGCTTTTTTTGTGGGACCGGGCGAAGCTCGGGAACGCAGCACCACCTATTGCCTGACGTACCGCGTCGCCTGATTCCCGAGCTTCGTCCGCTCCCACAGGGGAGTGTGTCGAACCAAAACCGTTGGAGTTGCTCATGGCCACATTGAAAATAAAAAACCTGAAAAAAGGCTTTGAAGGCCTGGCGATCATCAAGGGCATCGACCTGCAGGTGAACGACAAGGAATTCGTGGTGTTCGTCGGCCCCTCGGGCTGCGGCAAGTCGACCCTGCTGCGCCTGATCGCCGGCCTTGAAGAGGTCACCAGCGGCACCCTCGAACTGGACGGCCGCGACATCACCCAGGTCAGCCCCGCCAAGCGCGACCTGGCCATGGTGTTCCAGACCTACGCCCTGTACCCGCACATGACGGTGCGCAAGAACATGTCCTTCGCCCTGGACCTGGCCGGCGCCGACAAGGCCGAGGTGCAACGCAAGGTCGGCGAGGCCGCGCGCATCCTGGAGCTGGAACCGCTGCTGGAGCGCAAGCCCAAGCAACTGTCGGGCGGCCAGCGCCAGCGCGTGGCCATCGGCCGCGCCATCGTGCGCAACCCAAAGATCTTCCTGTTCGACGAGCCGCTGTCCAACCTCGATGCCGCCCTGCGGGTGCAGATGCGCCTGGAACTCGCGCGGCTGCACAAGGAACTGCAAGCCACCATGATCTACGTCACCCACGACCAGGTGGAGGCCATGACCCTGGCCGACAAGGTGGTGGTGCTCAGTGCCGGGCGCATCGAGCAGGTGGGCTCGCCGCTGGAGCTTTACCACCACCCGGCCAACCTGTTCGTGGCCGGTTTTCTGGGCACGCCGAAGATGGGCTTTCTCAAGGGCAAGGTCAGCCGCATCGACAGCCAGGGCTGCGAAGTGGAGCTGGCCGCGGGCACCCGGGTGAGCCTGCCGCGCAGCAATGCCAACCTGAGCGTAGGCAGCGAGGTGACCCTGGGTATCCGCCCCGAGCATCTGGAACTGGCCCAACCCGGGCAGGCGTCGCTGGCGGTGACCGCCGATGTCGGCGAACGCCTGGGCAGCGACACCTTTTGCCATGTGCTCACCGACTCCGGCGAACCCCTGACCCTGCGCATACGCGGCGACCTGGCCAGCCAGTACGGCGAACGCCTGAACCTGCACCTGCCGCCCCACCACTGCCACCTGTTCGACGCCCAGGGCGTCGCCGTGGCCAAGCCATTGCAGGCCGCGGCCTGAAAGGATATGGACCGATGAAACTGACCCGCGACAACCTCAGCCAACTGGCCGAGCACATCAAGCGCCCCCACTATGACCAGGGCGATATCAGCCAGGGCATCGTCCACATTGGCGTGGGGGGCTTTCACCGCGCCCACCAGGCGTTCTACACCGACGCCCTGATGAACACCGGCGAAGGCCTGGACTGGGCCATCTGCGGCGCCGGCCTGCGCAAGGAAGACGAAAAGATGCGCGATGCCCTGGCCGCCCAGGACTCGCTCTACACCCTGGTGGAACTGGGGGACGGCAGTGGTCATGAGGTACGCGTCATCGCGGCCATCAGCGGCATGCTGCTGGGCGAGGACAACCCCCGGACGCTGATCGACAAGCTGGCAGATCCGGCCATCCGCATCGTCTCGCTGACCATCACCGAGGGTGGTTACTGCATGGACGACAGCACGGGTGAGTTCATGGCCCACCTCCCGGCCATCCAGCATGACCTGGAGCACCCTGCCAGCCCGCGCACGGTATTCGGCTTCCTCTGCGCGGCCCTGGCGCGACGCCGCGAGGCCGGCATACCGGCCTTCACGGTGATGTCCTGCGATAACCTGCCCCATAACGGCGCGGTGGCGCGCAAGGCGCTGCTCGCGTTCGCGCACCTGCGTGACCCGGGGCTGGCCGGCTGGATAGGCGAAAAGGTCAGTTTCCCCAACGCCATGGTGGACCGAATCACCCCCATGACCAGCGAGGCCCACAAGCGCCACCTGCTGGAGCAACATGGCGTGGAGGATATCTGGCCAGTGGTGTGCGAGCCATTCGTGCAATGGGTACTGGAAGACAAGTTCAACAACGGCCGCCCGGCGTGGGAAAACGTCGGCGTGCAGTTCACCGACGACGTCACGCCCTATGAAGAGATGAAGATCAAACTGCTCAACGGCAGCCATCTGGCCCTCACATACCTGGGCTTTCTGAAGGGCTACCGCTTCGTTCACGAAACCATGAACGACCCCCTGTTCGTGCGCTACATCCGCGCCTACATGGACCGCGACGTGACCCCGCAGCTGGCCTCGGTGCCGGGCATTGACCTGGAAGGCTACAAGGACACCCTGATCGAGCGTTTCAGCAACCAGGCCATCGCCGACCAGCTGGAGCGGGTGTGCTCGGATGGTTCGTCGAAGTTTCCCAAGTTCACCATTCCGACCCTCAACCGCTTGATCGAGGACGGCGCCGCGCTGGACCGCGCCGCCCTGGTCGTGGCCGCCTGGGCGCTGTACCTCAAGGGTGTGGACGAGAAAGGCACCCACTACAGCATTCCCGACCCACGCGCCGAGTTCTGCCAGGCGCTGGTGGCCGACGACGTGATGCTGACCCAGCGCCTGCTGGGCGTGGAAGAAATATTCGGCACGCGCATCCCGAGGTCGGCGGCTTTTATCGCGGCCTTCGAAAACCAGCTCAAGCACCTGCGCCAACTGGGCGTCGACAAAACCCTGGAACGCCTGCTGAGCTACGAGGAGTAAGGCCATGTACCTGGGCATAGATTGCGGCACCCAAGGCACCAAGGCGCTGTTGCTGGACCCCATCAACGGCCGCGTGCTGGGCCAGGGCAGCGCCCCCCACGACATGCTCAGCGGTGACGGTGGGCGGCGCGAACAGGACCCGGCCCAATGGGTCGAGGCCCTGTGCCTGGCCACCGCCCAGGCACTGGCCGAAGCGGGTGTCGACGGCCAGCAGGTGCGCGGCATCGGCGTGTCGGGCCAACAGCACGGCCTGGTGCTGCTCGACAGCCATGGCCATGTGCTGCGCCCGGCCAAGCTATGGTGCGACACCGAGTCCAGCCCGCAGAACCAGCGGCTGCTGGACCACATGGGCGGCACCCGGGGCTCCCTGGACCGCCTGGGTGTGGCCATCGCGCCGGGCTACACCGTGTCGAAGCTGTTATGGACCCTGGAGGAACACCCCGAGGTATTCCGCCAGATCGCGCGCATCCTGTTGCCCCACGACTACTTGAATTTCTGGCTTACGGGCCGCGCGTGCAGCGAGTATGGCGACGCTTCCGGCACCGGCTATTTCGATATCCGACAACGCCAGTGGGACCTGCAGATGCTGCGCGATATCGACCCCGCCGGGCGGCTGCAACAGGCCCTGCCCACCCTGATCGAGCCGCGCCAGGCAGTGGGCACGCTGCTACCCGACGTGGCGCGGCGCCTGGGCCTGAGCCCACAGGCGCGGGTCAGCAGTGGCGGCGGCGATAACATGATGGGGGCCATCGGCACCGGTAACATCCAGCCCGGGGTGGTGACCATGAGCCTGGGCTCGTCCGGTACGGTGTACGCCTTCAGTGACCAGCCCCGGGTCAGCGTGGAGCCGGAGGTGGCCACGTTCTGCTCATCCACCGGCGGCTGGCTACCGTTGATCTGCACCATGAACCTGACCAACGTCACCCGGGTGGTTAGGGACCTGTTCGCGCTGAGCCTGGAGGCTTTCAACCGCCAGGTGGAAATGGCCCCCATCGGGGCTGACGGGGTACTGATGCTGCCGTTTCTCAATGGTGAACGGGTGCCCGCCCTGCCCAACGCCACCGGAACCCTGCTGGGGCTGACACCAGGCAACCTGACGGCGGCGAACCTGTGCCGGGCGGCCGTGGAAGGCACCACCTTCGGCCTGCGCTACGGCCTGGACCTGTTGCGCGGCGCCGGCCTGAGCAGCCAGAGTATCCGCCTGATAGGCGGGGGTGCCCGCAGCGCCGCATGGCGGCAGATGGTGGCCGATATCATGAACACTGACATCACCTGCCCGAGGGAGACCGAAGCGGCGGCGCTGGGCGCCGCGATTCAGGCCGCCTGGTGCGACAACGTCGCCGAACTGGCGACGTTGTGCCAGCGCTGCGTGCACCTGGACAACGATTTGGCAGCCCGGCCGATCAGTGCGCACGTACAGGCCTATGAGCAGGTTTACCGCCACTATCGCCAGCACATCGCAGCGCTGTGAGCCCAGCGGCGGCCCGGGCGCTCCATCCTGCCAAAACCCGTGCGCTGGGGAGGCAGCGCCCTTTGCTGCATACTTGCACCAACTGATTAATACTTAGGCAGAACTTGTAGTACCGCCAGAAAGTTCTTACAAAGTTATCGGAAATTACCAACCTTTATTTCCTACAATTAAACAGCAATGAATAACGCGAACATCCGTGACAGTTGACAAGTCCATAGGCATTACCATTTACTTCCCCACCAAGGCCTACTACTCTTTCACACCGTAGCCCTCACGATGTGCCCGCAACTTCATTGCCCTGCGCCCCGGCCCTCCCGCCGATGCGGGCGCGTGGCCGATACGCTCATGAATAAAAGATTGGAGAACGCCATTGTCCAGACTCGCCGAGTTCCGTGCCGCCGAAAAGGCACTTCAGCTGCAGCTTGCCCAACTGGAAGCCCTGAAGAACGATACAGGCCTGAAAAAGGAAATCGAGTTCGAGCAGAAATTGCAGGAGCTGATGAAACAGTATGGCAAGGGCCTGCGCGATATCGTCGCCATTCTCGACCCTGCTCAGGGGCTGCAGCGCGCGGCCTTCAACCCGCCGCGCCAGCATCGCCGTCCGCGTACGGTCAAGGTCTACGAGAACCCGCACACCGGCGAGCTGATCGAAACGAAGGGCGGCAACCACCGCGGCCTCAAGGCCTGGAAACAGCAGTACGGGCCCGCGACGGTGGAAAGCTGGGTCCGTCGTTGACAAACGGCGAGTAAGGTCGATTTTTTTTCACAGGATTTTCACATCGAATCTTACAGGATGGAATCTGCTAATGGACTAGCGCCCCAATGCCCGCTTCGGCGGGCTTCTTATTGCCCGCGATTTGTGTTTATTGCCCGCGCATTTGGCCTGAGCGACACAGTTGCGTATCATGGCAGGCCTTAACAAGAACTCTTATCCCATTGTGCTGGAACGACTTGGTCGTTTCATCGCCTTCTATCTTTCCTGTTCGGAGTTCCCATGAGCCTGCATGAACTGAATACCTTCCCCGGCGTGACCGCCGAGCCTGATGCCGCCACCCAGCAGTTTGTCTTCAACCACACCATGCTGCGGGTGAAGAACATCGAGCAATCGCTGGACTTCTATACCCGTGTGCTGGGTTTCAGCCTGGTGGAAAAGCGTGACTTCCCTGAAGCCCAGTTCAGCCTGTACTTCCTGGCGCTGGTGGACAAAGCGCAGATCCCGAGTGACGACGCCGAACGCCACACCTGGATGAAGTCGATTCCGGGCATTCTGGAGCTGACCCACAACCACGGCACCGAACACGATGCCGATTTCGCCTACCACAATGGCAATACCGACCCGCGCGGTTTTGGCCACATCTGCGTGTCGGTACCCGACATCCAGGCCGCGTGCGAGCGTTTCGAAGCCCTGGGCGTTAACTTCCAGAAGCGCCTGACCGATGGCCGCATGAAGAACATCGCGTTCATCAAGGACCCGGACGAATATTGGGTAGAGATCATTCAGCCGAATTTCTGACACCCCCTCGTTGCCACAAAAAAGCCCGCTGACCTTCATGAGGCCAGCGGGCTTTTTCGCAGGTGCCGGGTGATCAGGCCGGCGCGGAGGTGCGGATCAGGTGGTCGAAGGCCGCCAGGGAAGCCTTGGCGCCCTCGCCCACGGCGATGACGATCTGCTTGAACGGCACGGTCGTCACGTCGCCTGCCGCGAAGATACCCGGCAGGTCGGTTTCACCGCGGGCATCGACCATGATCTCGCCACGCTGGGACAGCTCGATGGTACCCTTGAGCCAGTCAGTGTTGGGCAGCAGGCCGATCTGCACGAAGATGCCTTCCAGGTCCACGGTGTGCACTTCGCTGGTCTGGCGGTCCTTGTAACGCAGGCCGTTGACCTTCTGGCCGTCGCCGGTCACTTCGGTGGTCAGGGCGCTGGTGATGACCGTGACGTTCGGCAGGCTGTGCAGCTTGCGCTGCAACACCGCGTCGGCACGCAACTGGCTGTCGAACTCCAGCAGGGTCACGTGGGCAACAATACCGGCCAGGTCGATGGCCGCCTCGACACCAGAGTTGCCGCCGCCGATCACCGCCACACGCTTGCCCTTGAACAGCGGGCCATCGCAGTGCGGGCAGTACGCCACGCCACGGTTGCGGTATTCCTTCTCGCCCGGCACGTTCATTTCGCGCCAGCGCGCACCGGTAGCCAGGATCACGGTCTTGGCCTTCAGGCTCGCGCCGCTGGCGAAGCGCACTTCGTGCAGTTGCCCATCCTTGCCCGGGATCAGCGCTTCGGCACGCTGCAGGTTCATGATGTCGACGTCGTATTCCTTGACGTGCTCTTCCAGGGCAACGGCCAGTTTCGGGCCTTCGGTGTGCTGCACCGAGATGAAGTTCTCGATGGCCATGGTGTCCAGCACCTGGCCGCCAAAGCGCTCGGCGGCGACGCCGGTACGGATGCCTTTGCGGGCAGCGTAGATAGCCGCGGCCGAACCGGCTGGGCCACCCCCGACCACCAGCACGTCGAAGGCGTCCTTGGCGTTGAGTTTCTCGGCCGCCTTGTCACCGGCACTGGTGTCAATCTTGGCGAGGATCTCTTCCAGGCCCATGCGGCCTTGGCCGAACACTTCGCCATTGAGGTACAGGCTAGGCACGGCCATCACCTGGCGGGCGTCGACTTCAGCCTGGAACAGCGCGCCGTCGATGGCCACATGGCGCACGTTGGGGTTCAGCACCGCCATCAGATTCAGCGCCTGGACCACGTCCGGGCAGTTCTGGCACGACAGCGAGAAGTAGGTTTCAAAATTGAATTCACCCTTGAGCCCGGCGATCTGTTCGATCACTTCGGCGCTCGCCTTGGAAGGGTGGCCACCGACTTGCAGCAGTGCCAGTACCAGGGAGGTGAACTCGTGGCCCATGGGGATGCCGGCGAAACGCAGGCTGATATCCGCGCCAGGGCGGTTGATGGAGAACGACGGCTTGCGTGCGTCATTCCCGTTGTCCAGCAGCGTGATCTTGTCCGACAACGTCTGGATGTCACGCAGCAGGCTCAGCAATTCCTGGGACTTCGCGCCGTCATCGAGGGAGGCGACGATCTCGATCGGTTGGGTGACCCGTTCCAGGTACGACTTCAACTGGGCTTTAAGATTGGCGTCCAACATGCGGGCGATTCCTTTTTCAGACAGTATAAAAAACGACGCCCGGGCGAATTCGCCCGGGCGTGTTCAGGGCGATGATGAAGCTATGGGATGATGCAGCTGATCATCGCCATGGGGACTCAGATCTTGCCGACCAGGTCCAGGGAAGGAGCCAGGGTGGCTTCGCCTTCTTTCCACTTGGCTGGGCAGACTTCGCCCGGGTGGGCAGCAACGTACTGAGCAGCCTTGACCTTGCGCAGCAGCTCGGAAGCGTCACGGCCAACACCACCGTCGTTCAGTTCGACGATCTTGATCTGGCCTTCCGGGTTGATCACGAAGGTGCCGCGGTCAGCGATACCGGCTTCTTCGATCAGCACGTCGAAGTTGCGCGAAATGGCGTGGGTCGGGTCACCGATCAGCGGGTACTGGATCTTGCCGATGGTTTCCGAGGTGTCGTGCCAGGCTTTGTGGGTAAAGTGGGTGTCAGTCGACACGCCGTAGATCTCAACGCCCAGGTCTTTGAACTGAGCATAGTTGTCAGCCAGGTCGCCCAGTTCGGTTGGGCAGACGAAGGTGAAGTCGGCTGGGTAAAAGAATACGACAGACCATTTGCCTTTCAGGTCGGCTTCGGTGACTTCAACGAACTTGCCGCCGTGGTAAGCCTGGGCTTTGAAAGGTTTGACTTGGCTGTTGATGATCGGCATCGGTAAATCTCCATGGGTTGTCGAACGGGTGAAAAACGTTGTGAGGCTCATACTAGACACATGAGCCGCTGAACGCTCATTGGCAAAGCTGATCTGCATGATTGGTTTTGCCTATCAGCGTGCCTAATATATAGAAGAATTGCATGAAGATCAGTTGTACGCGAATGTGAAGGTTGCGAGGGCCCCCGCGGACCCCGGGGTGACTACACGGCCCGTCTGCACGTAACGGGCCCGCAGCGGCACCGTGAACACCGCTTCGCCGTACACGACCGAACCGGCCTGAAACTGCCCCTGGTTGCCGACCACGGGTGAGTCGGCGCCGTAGGACACGGGCTGGCCATTGGGGCGCAGCACCTGGACGCCCAACCCGGTGGCGGTAGCGCTGCTGCGCAGATTGAGCACGTCTCCACGGTTGCCGGGGTCGGTGGCGTCGGTCAGGGTCACGTGCACGAAGAGCGGGTCCCCGCCTTGCCCACCCTGGCAGGCCAGGCGCAAGCTGAACGGCTGCGGGACAGTCCCGCTGCCCATTCCACCGAAATCCCTGGGATGATGCTCGCCCAGGTTCACCTCCATCACATGAGCGTCCGAGGCGACGTCGCACGTTGGTTTGTCGAGCATGACCTCGACCTCTGGCGACAAGAACCGCAGGCGGGTAGGTTCCAGCTCCCCGTACTGCTGCGATACCGCCTCCACAGGCAAGCGCAGACTCCCTTCGACCACGTGGCCGGTCTTGATCAATTCGACCCGGTAACTTGCCCTAGGGGTGTAATGATCTGCGGCGAGCGGCGTTCGCCGACGCGGCCAGTGATACGCCTCGTCCGTTCCCTGGTCGCGGATCCGGATGCCTACGCCAGGCACGCTGGTGGCGTATACGCCCTCCAGCTCGGTCGTTCCCGCGCCTGCCGCCGGCGCGTGAACCCAGCCTGTATCAAGCTCTGTGTCCCGGGTGCACGCCAACCCCGTGGACCCGCCGCTGAAGACGCGGGAGCTCAGTGTAGCCCCTACCGGAAGCAGCGCGGAGACCACGATCGGGGAGTCCAGGGTGGCCAAGGCCACCACCGGACCCTGCCCGTCGTAATACTGGCACGCCGCGTGCAGCGGGCCACTGGCCGCCACCAGGCACGCCAGCGCCCAGCCCTTGGTCTGTTTCATGTCGCCTCCTCCATGGTCTGCTCACACATCACGCTGATCACCTCCAGCGCTTCTGTTGCCCTGCCCAAAGCGTAATCGGCGGCGCACTGGTGTTCACCGCGCTCGCCCCACTGCAGGCGCAACTGCCCCTGGGCTTTCAGGCCGCGCGCCAGCACCCGGCTACCCTGGCCCACCACGCCCAGGGCCACGCCGTCGGTACCGGCCACCTGCGCACCGAACGGCAACAGCCGCCCATCGGCAAGGCGCAGGTGAATCAGCGCCGTACGCCCCGACTGGGTGGGATAGCGCAGCAATGTCACGGCGCCGGCGCGCGGCACCACTTCCTGACTGTTGGTGGCCAGTTCCACCGACAGCGGCAAGCCCAGCGGATCGATGTCCACCCGGTTGACCTGGTAGGGCATGAGGTTGGGAACGATGGCGAACCCGCGGCCGTCGACCCGCAGCTCGCTGCCATTGACCAGCCGAGCGCCCTTGGCCTCGGGCACCTGGACGATGCCGAAGGTTTCACCCAGAGGTTGGGCCAGGGTCACTCCCCCGCCGTGGGCAACCACCGCGCCGCGCGCACTGGCCGAGAGTTGACGGCTGCCCGCCCCCTGCCCAGCAGCTACGTTGTATTCGCCGTAGGGTTCCCGCCAGCCGGCGTAGGCGTTGAGGTAGCCGTTGTCACCGGGCTGGCTGGCGCTGACGCTGGCGCCGTAGTTGAACGGCCCGTGCGTGTTGCGGTAACCCACTTGCCCTTGGCTGAGGCGGGGGCTATGGGACAGCCCACTCGTGAGGCTGCCACGCGACCCACCCAGGGGCATGTTCATGCTCAACTGCAACAGGGTGCTGTCACGCCCGTGGGCGTCGCGCTCCCGGCTGGCGCTCAGCGCATAACCGAGGTCGGCGAACCGGTGGGCGTAACTCAAGGAATACCCCTGGAAGTCGCTGCTCTGCTCCCAGCCGCTGGACCGCCAGGCGCTGACATTGAGCTGGCCCCAGGCACTGCCCAGCGGCTGATTCAGGTTCAGGGTGGCCCGCGTACGTTCACGCCAGTGAGCGTCTGCGCCTTTGCCCTGCGCGCGGCCAGCCTGCGCCAGCGACTGATAACCCGGGCTGAAGGCATGCTGCACACTGAGCCCCAGGCGGGTGTCACTGTCGGCCAGCAAATGGCCCCAGGACAGCCGCGCCCGATGGCCCTGGTCGTCGCGGGCTCGGGCCTGAGCCACATCCAGACCCATGGCCCCCATGGGTGTGTTGAGCGCCGCACCGAGCAGCGCCTGTTGGTAATCGGCGGCCAGGATAGCGCCGGAATAGCCCGTCAAGGTGTCGTTGAAGCCCTGCTGCCAGGCACCCTGGGCGAACCACGGCGCGTTCTCCTGCTGGTGGCCCAGCTGTTGCCCCAGCCCCAGGCTGAAGCGCGATTGGCCGCTGCGCAAGGCCAGCGGCGCGGCGGCATTGGTCACGGTAAAACGCTGCTCACTACCGTCAGCCTCGGTCACTGTCACCTGCAGGTCACCGCCCACCGTGGCTGCGTACAGGTCATCGATCACGTAGGGGCCGGGCGGCACCACGGTTTCGCGCAACAGGCGCTCGCCCTGGCGGATCGCCACGCGTGCGTTGCTGCGCGCTACCCCCCGCACCACCGGTGCGAAACCACGCTGGGAAGCGGGCAACATCCGATCATCGCTGAACAGCGAGGCCCCTCGCATCTGCACGGACTCGAATAACTCACCCTGGGTGTTCAATTGGCCAATGCGCAGTTGAGCGCCCAAGGGCGCGACCTCGCGCTGCAGGTAATGGCCAAGCACCTGGTAACCGCCGTTGCTGGACAATGCCCCCTGGTGGCGCCATTGCCAGGCCCCCAGGTTCACCCCACTGGACAGGCCCGCGTAGCCTTGTGTGCGGGCGCCACCCTGGGGGCTGTCGACATCGAAAAACGACAGGTCATAACCTGCGAACGCACTGCTGACACCTGCCTCCCAGCGCTCGACCGGTACCTGGTCGCGGGCCTCACGAGCCAGCCATGCCTGGGGCACCTGCAACGCCAGGCGCTGTTCGGCCAGGTCCAGTTGCTGGTCTGCCTCGGCGACCCACTCGGGCAGCCAACGGCAGGATTCATCGGCACTGGCCAGGCGGCTGATATCCACGCCCAGACGCTTGAGCAGTGGCAGGTCGAAACAGGCGTGAGCCCGCCCATCCCGCTCATCGCGGCGATAGGGGATCAACAGGCGCCCCAGCGCACGGCCGTTGACCTGGGTGTCCAGCCAATACTCGCCCGGCAACGCCTGTGCCGGCAGGGAGAAGGCACTCAGGTCCACGTCGCCGGAAGCCCCTGGACGCAGGAAACGCGGCTCGAATTCAACCCGGGGCTCCATCGCCAAGGCTCCCTGAATGGCGGTACAGGCAGCAACGGCGACCGCACGCGCCGGCAAGCGGCTCATAGCATACCCACTTGGGCCTCACCCGGCCGCCCGGCACCATAATCGTCGAGGGCAATGTACCGGACAGAAGCATTGGCCCCCATGGAGGCGGTGCCATCCGGAAAAAAACGCGCCTGGGCAAAGGGCAGCACATGCCCGGCACCGGCTTGCAGCGCACGCCCGCCCGACACCAGGTTCACCTCACCCAGATTGACCACGTAAGGGCTTGGGTTGTCAGCGAGCAGAACCTGCCGGCCCCCCTCGCTCACCAGGCGCCAGCGAACGCCGGCGGGCGCTTCGGCGACCTTGCCAGGCAGGCCCTGGGGGCGATACATCAGCTTGATCCGCGTGCGAATGGCCATTTGCAACTGGTTGGCAGGTACCTCGGCACGCGGCGGTATCTGCAGCATGTTGAGCCAGAACAGGCTCTCGCGGTCGCTGGCCAATGGCTCACCGGTGTGCATGATGCGCAGGGCCTGGCCCTTGTCGGCCTCCACGCGGAACATGGCGGGGCTGACCAGAAATGGTACCTGGATGGCCTGAGGGTCGGCCGCGGCGTCACCGTCATCCAGCCATACCTGCAGCAAAGCCGGCGTGGGGTCGCGGTTCAATACCTGCACGGTCACCTCGGCGGCGCCGGCCGGGTAGATCACCCGCGTGGTCCCGATGACCACACTGGCATGGGCAGTCCCTGCCAGCAGCAAGGCTGCCAGCGAAACCAGAAATGATTTGAGCATCGCAATGATTCCCTTCAGGCGCAGGAAGGCGCGAAGGCCGGCGCAGCGGCCGGCCTCGCGAGCACGTCAGGGGTGCACGATGGAGTAGAGAATGCGGGTCTGGACTTGACCCGGGGTGACGGCGCCGACCGCGACGTATTCAGCGAAGTAATCCAGTCGGGCGTTGCCGTCCACCAGGTCGACGGCCTGGGAATTCTGCTCACCGGCGCCTTTGCTGACGTCCATCGGCTCGTGACGGACGTTGAGCAGGCCCACCTCCACCTCGGTGGCCTGATCAACACCGCCATCGATAAGCAGGCGCCCCGTCAGGGGATTGACGGTAGGGCCCGGCTCGAAATAGGTCATGACCCGGCCACTGTCGGGCGTGCAATTGCTCAGCCGGATGTCGAATGGTGTACGGCCGGCACCTTGGCCGGGGGCAGACAAGGCGGTCAAGGTCACGGAGGGCAGGTCTACCTGGAAGTCGGGCGTGCCGCCGTTGATTTCACACGTAGTGCCCTTGATTTCACCGACGAAGTCGATCTGGCCATCAGCGGCCATGGCAGCTGGCAAGGCCAGCAGGGAGCAAAGGCCGACAATCAGTGTTGCGCGTTGGGTTTTCATGCGTTCAGTTTCCCGTGGATACGTTGGCAGGCAGTGCACCGGTGGTGCCATTGCCCTGCGCTTCATTGCGCGGCGGCAGTATGTAATCGGGAAACCAAAAATAAATGCCGGCAGGGGTGACCCTGCCTGTAGGAAGGTAGCGTTGGCGCTATCGGAAAATGCCCGCCGCCCCACAACAAAGGCTCAAAAGCGGCACTTTCAAAGATGTAACAAAACGCAAATACAGCTCGACAGGGCCAGGGCGATACCGTAGGGATGGATCCACCGATACTGTTGGAAATACCAGTTGATACATCCCAATACGTATCAATTCATTATGTTGCCACGGGCGTACGCATGGTCACGAATTCTTCGGCCGCCGTGGGGTGCACGCCGATGGTCTCGTCGAATACCTGCTTGGTCGCACCGGCCTTGATCGCCACGGCCAGGCCCTGGATGATCTCGCCCGCCTCGGGGCCCACCATATGGCAGCCCAGCACGCGGTCGCTGGCGGCATCGACCACCAGCTTCATCAGCGTGCGTTCCTGGCACTCGGTAAGCGTCAGCTTCATGGGCCGGAAACGGCTCTCGAACACCTGCACGTCGAAGCCCTGCTCCCGTGCCTGCTCTTCCGTGAGCCCCACGGTACCGATGTTCGGCAGGCTGAACACCGCCGTAGGGATATGGGCGTAGTCCACCGGGCGGTATTGCTCAGGCTTGAACAGGCGGCGCGCCACGGCCATGCCTTCGGCCAAGGCCACGGGGGTCAGTTGCACGCGGCCGATCACATCGCCCAGGGCCAGGATCGACGGCTCGCTGGTCTGGAACAGTTCGTCCACGGCAATGAAGCCCTTGTCGTCCAGCTTCACCGAGACGTTTTCCAGCCCCAGGTTATCCAGCATCGGCCGGCGGCCGGTGGCGTAGAACACACAGTCGGCTTCCAGCACGCGCCCATCCTTGAGTGTGGCCAGCAGGCTGCCATCGGCCTGCTTGTCGATGCGCGCGATGTCACTGTTGAACTGCAGGTTCAGGCCACGCTTGGTCAGTTCTTCGCTCAGGTGCTCACGCACCGAACGGTCGAAGCCGCGCAGAAACAGATCACGGCGGTACAACAAGGTGGTCTCCGCACCCAGGCCATGGAAAATGCCGGCGAATTCGACGGCGATATAGCCGCCACCCACTACCAGCACGCGCTTGGGCAACTGTGGCAGGAAGAACGCCTCGTTGGAGCTGATGGCATGCTCACGCCCCGGAATATCCGGCACTTGCGGCCAGCCACCGGTGGCAATGAGGATCCGCTCGGTGCTGAAACGCTGGCCGTCGACCTCCACGTGGTGGGCATCGACGATACGGGCATGGCCTTCGAGCAGCGTGACGCCGCTGTTGACCAGCAGGTTGCGGTAGATACCGTTGAGGCGCTGGATTTCGCGGTTCTTGTTGGCGATCAGCGTCTGCCAGTTGAAATCGGCGTCACCCAGGGTCCAGCCAAACCCCTTGGCCTGCTCGAAGTCTTCGGCGAAATGGGCGCCGTACACCAGCAGTTTCTTCGGTACACAGCCGACGTTGACGCAGGTACCGCCCAGGTAGCGGCTCTCGGCCACCGCTACCTTGGCACCAAAACCAGCGGCAAACCGCGCCGCGCGAACACCGCCGGAACCGGCGCCTATTACAAACAGATCAAAATCGTGGGCCATGTCAGGTCTCCTTGGCAGACGGCCAATATACCGCAGCCGGCTGTGGCACAAAGCGAAAACGAAAACGCCGCGGGCTGAGCCGCGGCGTGTTCGGGTACAGCGACAGGGCTGGGCTTAGAACGCCTTGCCAGTCTTGTAGAAGTGCTCGAAGCAGAAGTTGGTGGCGTCGATGTAGCCTTCGGCGCCGCCGCAGTCGAAACGCTTGCCCTTGAACTTGTACGCCAGCACACAGCCGTTCTGGGCCTGTTTCATCAGGGCGTCGGTGATCTGGATTTCGCCGCCCTTGCCTGGCTCGGTCTGCTCGATCAGGTCGAAGATGTCCGGGGTCAGGATGTAGCGGCCGATGATGGCCAGGTTCGACGGTGCATCTTCTGGCTTGGGCTTCTCGACCATGCTGTTGACGCGGTAGATGTCGTCGCGAATCATCTCGCCGGCGATCACGCCATACTTGTTGGTTTCCGACGGGTCGACTTCCTGGATGGCAACGATCGAGCAACGGAACTGGTTGTACAGCTTGACCATCTGCGCCAGCACGCCGTCACCTTCCAGGTTGACGCACAGGTCATCGGCAAGCACCACGGCGAACGGCTCGTCACCGATCAGTGGGCGGCCGGTGAGGATAGCGTGGCCCAGGCCTTTCATTTCGGTCTGGCGGGTGTACGAGAAGGTGCACTCGTCCAGCAGCTTGCGGATACCGACCAGGTATTTTTCCTTGTCGGTGCCCTTGATCTGGTTTTCCAGCTCATAGCTGATGTCGAAGTGGTCTTCAAGCGCGCGCTTGCCGCGGCCGGTGACGATGGAGATCTGGTTCAGACCCGCTTCCAATGCCTCTTCGACACCGTATTGGATCAGTGGCTTGTTGACCACCGGCAGCATTTCCTTGGGCATGGCTTTGGTCGCTGGGAGGAAGCGAGTGCCGTAACCGGCTGCTGGGAACAAGCATTTCTTGATCATATGAGTCCTTACAAAGGGCTGTGCTTACGAGTTTCGGCGCAGTCTAATCAGGCGGCGGCCACCTTACAATGCCCTGCCACTGGCCGACCGATGGAGAAATAGAGAAAACCACGGGGAGATAGTTCCATGCTGCCATCAATTTTCATCCCATGGGGATGGTTTTAGCAGTTGACGCCAGCATCGCAAGGCAGAATTTCACGCGAGGGCTGTTCGCCGACCGGCGCCTTGTATAGCATCAGGCATCCCCCGATGGCGCACCCTGGCGCCCGCGGCAGGATGGCCGACCCTCGCGTCGCCGCCCTTCCACCTTTCTGCAATGATGAACCTTTGATGAACAGACTCCTGGCACTTTTCGCGGTCCTGGCTTTGGGTGGGTGTGCGTCCGCCACGCCCACGGTATTGAAAAACGGCAAGCAAGGCCTGAGCATCGACTGCTCTGGCGCCGCGGCGTCGTGGGACGCCTGCTACCAGAAAGCCGCCCAGGCCTGCGACGGCGGCCGCTATGACATCGTCGGCACAGCGGGCACGGCCCCCAAGGACAGTGACAAGACCTTGGGGGCAGACATCGGCAACTACACGAGCCGCACGGTGACGGTGGTGTGCAAGTAGAACCTGCCAGGTATGTGCCTCTGGCCTTTTCGCCGCCCTTGAGATCGCGCGCCGCGCAGGCGGCGCGCGATCTCAAGGGCGATAAAGGCACAACGGCAGGCCTTCAACCATTCACTCCCCGGAAATACACGCCGTGACCGCCCGCTGCACATCATGCGGCCGGATGGGCACGTTGGAAATGCGCTCGTGAAGCCGGATGCTGCTGCCATCATTGGAGCGTCTGTCGATATCGATGATCGCCGCCGGGCTGGAAGACAGCTTCTGCGGCACGATAACCCGGAACCCCTCGCGCCAGGGCTCGACCGTGGAGGGCTTGCGCGTCTCGGCCAGGTGCCCCACCACGCAGTCACTGAACTGGCGGGGCGACTTGCCGGAAATGACCGCCATGGTCTCCGGGCTCTTTTCGATTTCCGCCACGCTGGCACATCCACCCAGCAATCCCACTACCGCCAGCCACGCCCATTTCATACCCGAAACTCCCTTGCAAAAGACTGTGTGACCACCTCAAGTGGCCATTTGCTCCAATTGGTCGCAAATATTCCTGCCCCTGCGCATGAAACACGGCGGCGCAGGGCCGACCATGGTATCGTTTTGGTTTGCCAAAAGATGCATCCCGGAGAAACGCATGAAATTCGTACACCAGCGCGAGCACCTCAACGAAGACGACCTGGTCGTCATCGAATGCTCCCAGCGCTGCAATATTCGCCTGATGAGCGACGCCAATTTCCGCAGCTTCAAGAATGGCGGGCGCCACACCTACCACGGCGGCCAGTTCGATACCTTCCCGGCCAAGATCACTGCGCCGAGCACCGGGTTCTGGAACATCACCATCGACACCACCGGCGCCAAGCTGGCCATGGGCGCGCACCGCAAGGCCTTCACCCACAAGATCAAAATCGTGCGCCGCTCGGCTTCCAAGTTCAGTTGACCCTACCTGCAGGTACCACCGTGACCAAGTACGTCATCCATTACAAGATCAACGGCGAACGCCGCTGGGATTTCGCCCACCTTGAAACCGGCTCGCTGGACGAAGCCAAGGCCGCCCTGGCGGCCATTCATGGCGAGGGCGCCGACCCTATCACCGATATTCGTATCAGCAAGGCGCTGTAACCCCGCGCCATGAACCTGGACCTGTTCGACGAGGCGGCCAGCCATCAGCCGCCCAGAACCGAGCAGATCGGCCCGCAGACCTTCGTGCTGCGTGCCTTCGCCCTGCCCTTCATCGACGACTTGCTGCCACCCTTGCGCGCGGTACTCAAGGCTGCGCCCTTTCGACGCATGGTGACGCCAGGCGGGCAGAACATGTCGGTGGCATTGAGCAACTGCGGCCCGCTGGGCTGGACCACCGACGCCCGTGGCTACCGTTACACCGGTGTCGACCCGCAGACCGGCCTGCCCTGGCCTGGCCTGCCGCAGAGTTTCCTGCGCCTTGCCGCCGCCGCGGCGGCCCAGGCCGGCTTCGTCGATTTCCGGGCCGATGCCTGCCTGATCAACCGCTACGTACCCGGCGCGCGCATGTCGTTGCATCAGGACCGCGATGAGCGCGATTTCGATGCGCCCATCGTTTCCGTGTCCCTGGGCCTGCCAGCGATGTTCCAGATGGGAGGCCTGCAGCGCAGCGATCGAGCGCTGAGGGTGCCGCTGCTGCATGGCGATGTGATGGTCTGGGGAGGTGTCGACCGCCTGCGCTTTCACGGGGTGCTGCCGCTCAAAGAAGGCCACCACCCGGTGATGGGGCCACAGCGCATCAACTTTACCTTGCGCAAGGCGGGGTAAGGGCGTGCATGGCATGGGGTTCATGCCGTACTTGAGATAGAGCGCCGCCCGCGCGGCGCGTTCGCGAGCAAGCTCGGCTCCCACCTCTGTTTCGGGCCCGTCATGTTTGTGAGCTCACCGTGACCGCCTTGTTGGCCCCCTGTGATTCTGCGGCGCCCGATAAAGGCAATGACCTGATTAAATACTTACAAAAGATTTCCTGCTAACACACTTTCCAACCCGGCACCCAAACAAACGCTGAACATTCTCCAACCCAACTTCTCCTGCACTTTCTCGTTCCGATTTTTTTACATCTTTTTCATCGCGTTGCCACGCCTTGCCTTTTATTTTGCTCCTCACCCTTAGTGCTCATTCCATTGTAACAATCGAGCACTCAACTCGGTGAATCACTGTTCACCCCGTTCAGCAGGAGCATCACCGATGGCCCAGACCCTCAGCGCCGCCGCTTCGCCGCCCACCCTACCGCGGCGCCGGCCACTCTGGCTGCGCGCGACCCTGACCACCACCCTGGCCGCGGCGATCATCGCGGGCCTGCTATGGGCGTTCGGCCTGTGGCCACGTTCGCCGATGGACCTGGGCCGCGGTGACAACGCGCTTGCGGCTGGCTTGCTGACCCACTGGCAGGCGGGCGAACTGGTGGTGCTGGTCCGGCACGCCGAACGCTGCGACCGCTCCGGCAACCCCTGCCTGGGGCCTGCCGATGGCATCACCCGGCAGGGCGGCGAAACCGCCGCGGCCGTGGGCCAGGCCCTTAAAAGCCTGGGCATGGGCCATGCCGACGTGCTCGCCAGCCCCCTGACCCGCACCACCCAGACCGCCCTCTACATGGTCGACCGCACGGTCCCCGCGCCACAGTGGCTGGCAGACTGCGACGCCTCGCTGCTGGCCAATGTCATCGCCCACAAGGTGCCCCAGCGCAACCTGGTCGCGGTGACCCACAGCGGCTGCATCGGCCATGTGGAGAAGCAACTGGGCTACCCCCGCGCAGCCAGCGCCGAGTACAGCAGCGCACTGTTCATGACCGTGGACGAACAGGGCAAGGCGGCCGTTCTCGGGGTCATGAACGTGGAGAAATGGACGCAGGCCCTCGCCCGCCTGAAGTTGGCCCAGCCACCGAGCAATTTGTAATGTGAAGTTTCATCATTAATTTCCAATCACTGATTACTCTATAGTTGTCGCCCTTAATAACTGTGTAACAACAGCGTGCCTGATCACCACGCCGTAATACTCTTTCGTGGGTCTTTGACGATGAATACTTTGTTACACCGCGTGCCGGCCACGGTCCTGCGCGCGGCTACTACGCGCCATGGGCTATTGTTGATTGCGGCAGTCTTCGTGCTGGCGTATGCCGTGCCGTTGCCTTTCCACGGTTTATGGATTCCCGACGAAACCCGTTATGCGCAGATCAGCCAGGAAATGCTCTCGAGCGGCCACTGGGCAGCCCCGCACTTCATGGGCCTGCGCTACTTCGAAAAACCCGCCGGCGGCTACTGGTTCCTGGCGCTGGGCCAGGCCCTGTTCGGCCAGACCCTGTTCGGCGTGCGTATTGCCTCAGCCATCAGCCTGGGCCTCAGCGGCTTGCTGGCCTATTTCCTGGCCGGGCGCCTGTGGCCGGGCAGCGACAAGCGCCTGAGCTGCGCACTGGTGTACATGAGCTTTGGGCTGATCGCCGGCCAGGCCGGCTACGCCAACCTCGACCCCTTGTTCACCCTGTGGGTCAATGCCAGCCTGGCCAGCCTGTGGTTTGCCCTGGCCAGCTCCGGCCGCCGCCAGCGGCGGGTGGGCTGGGCACTCGTTGGCGCGGCTTGCGCCCTGGGCTTCATGACCAAGGGCTTCCTGGCGTTGCTGCTGCCGGTACTGGTCGCCGTGCCGTACATGGCCTGGCAACGTCGCCTGCCGGAACTGGTCAGCCACGGGCTGATCGCGGTCGGTGTCACGCTGCTGCTGACCCTGCCCTGGGCGTTGGCCATCCACCAGCAGGAAGCCGATTTCTGGCGCTTTTTCTTCTGGCATGAGCACGTACGCCGCTTCGCCGCGGACAATGCCCAGCACGCCCGCCCCCTGTGGTTCTACCTGCCCATTCTGGTCGCCAGCAGCCTGCCATGGGCACTGTGGCTTCCCAAGGCCCTGGCCCAGGGCTGGCGGGAGCGACGTTCGCAGCCCATCGCCTTCCTGTTGCTGTGGTTTGCCTTGCCACTGGCGTTCTTCAGCCTCAGCCGCGGCAAACTGCCCACCTACATCATGCCCTGCCTGCTACCCCTGGCCCTGTTGATCGGCCATGCCCTGGTGGAGCGTCTGAGGGCGGGCGCCGGCGCCTGGCTGCGCGCCAACGCCCTGTTCAACCTGGCGCTGGGGGCTGCTGCCCTGCTGGTGCTGGCGGGCCTGCAACTCACCCGGCCGCTCTACGTGGATGAGCCTTTGCACCTGCTGCTGATCAGCCTGGGGCTGGGGGTATTCGCCGTCGCCAACGCCCTGGCAGTGATGCGGCCGTTACGCCACCCTCTGACTCCGGCGCTGGCCATGCTCGCACTGGTGGCCGTGCTGCCAGCAGCGGTACCGCGCAGCATCACCGACAGCGAAACGCCGGACACCTTCACTGCCCAGCACCTCGATGCCCTGCGTGAAGCCCACGCCCTGGCCAGCAACGAGTTGGGGGCGGCGTCGGGGCTGGCCTGGCACACCGGGCGCCCCGACATCACCCTGTACAACGTCACCGGCGAAGCGCAATACGGCCTGGGCTACCCCGATGCCCAAGGCCGTGCCGTGGACATGGACGGCATCAACCCATGGCTGGCCCGCCAGCGCCAGGCGGGGCCGGTAGCCCTGCTGTTGCGGGTGCGCTCGCAGACTGATAAACGTGAACTGGCCATCTTGCCCACCGGCGCTACCCGCTACGACCGCGGCGAAATGACCCTGCTGTTCTACCCGCGACTCCCGTCCACCCCTTGATGCCGGGACACCTGGCAAGGCAACACACCCATGGGCAGTGCGATACGCCACACTCCCCCACACCGGCGCAGCGGCTGGCGGCGGCTGCGCAACGGTTTGCTGGCTATCTTGTTGACTGGCGGCACCTGTGCCCTCGCGGGCGCGAGCTGGGTGTATTACTACCCAGTGGCAGCCTATACGCCCCTCACCGGCCTGGCCCCCGGGCATGTGGCAATGATCGCCCTGGGTGACCAGGGCAGTGGCAGCCTGCAGCAATGGGCCGTGGGCCGGGCCATGGAAACGGTGGCAGAGCGTGACGGGCGCCTGGACCTGGTGGCGTTGCTGGGCGACAACTTCTACGGCAAGGACCTGACCGGTGTCGACGACGTCAGCTGGCAGACCCGGTTCGAGAAGGTCTACCGCGGCCGATGGCTCAGCCATGTGCCGTTTTATGCGGTGCTGGGCAACCACGACTACCCGGTGTCGCAGCAGGTTGAGCTCGACTATGCGCATCGCCATGTGGGCTCCGGCCGTTGGCAGATGCCCGACCACAGCTACACCCGAGACTTCGGCCAGGTCGATGGCCGGCCGCTGCTGCGCGTGGTGTTCCTCGACACATCGGTGGCCGCCGCCGATCTGGAAGCTCAGGTGCAGGTCATGGAGCAGGCCTTCGAGCAACCGGGACCCGAACCGGTATGGCGCATTGTCACCGCCCACCACCCCCTGCGTAATGTCGGTGAGCACAACGAGGATTCACAACTGGCCGCTGCCTTGCTACCCACGCTGTTACGCCACCACGTGGACCTGTACCTGTCCGGCCACGACCACAGTCATCAGTTGCTGCTGCGCCCGGGCGAACCCGCCTGGGTGATCTCCGGCGGTGGCGGGCAGAAACTCTACCCGTTGCTGCACGTCAACCAACCCCATGCCTTCGCCGCCTCCGAGGCCGGTTTCGTCAAGCTGGACCTCAGTGCCAGCCAGCTGGACCTGGTGTTCTACAACGAGCACGCCATCGCCACCGCCCGGTTCCACTGGCAGCGAGCCTGCCCGTGGCTGGCCAATGGCTGCCTGCAGGCCGTCACCGCTCTGCATGACCAGCCGACTCAGAAGTAGACGGTGGCCTTGACCGTATCGCTGTAACTGTCTGGTGTCGGCACCGACTGCACGGGCACACGGCCGTACACCGTCAGCGCCTGGGCACTGCCACTGCCGGTGCCCGCAGCCATGCTGGTGCTGTTGGTTCCATCGCCCCAGGGCGTGGCATGGGCACTGTCCAGGTACAACTGGTAACTGACCTTGCCGCCGCTACTGGCACCCACCATCTGCCGACTGGCGACGGTGCCACTGGTGGTACCGCCATCCAGCGCCACTTCATAGGCATCGCCATTGGTGCATTGCACACTGATGCTCGTACTCGAGGTCACGGCACTGTTCAGCAAGGTGGTACTGCCAAAGCTCAGGGGTGTGGTGGTGATGTTGCAATTGTTGATGACCGTGGCGTTGACCACGAAGGGAAAGCGCACGGTCTGGGCGGCCATGGACGCACACGTGGGGACAATCAGTTCGTAGAACTGATAGTCGAGCCGCGTGTACGCGCCGGAAAAACTCTCGCTGTAGACCGTGCTGCTATTGCTCACCGTGGGCACTGTGGTCTGGCCCGCGGGTACCCGGCCATAGATCGTCGCCGTGGCGGAGCTGCTGGTGGACACCAGCGCCAGCGTGCTGCTCAGGGTCATGGACAAGGGGGTGGTGGCACTGGTGTTGCTGGTGGAGCCCCAGATGGCCGAATACGCCGAGTCGGTGTACAGGTTGTAGCTGAGCAGGTTGCTGCCATTGGCCAGGCTGCGGGGCGCGGCGCTGCTGGAGCTGTCGCCGGTGCCCAGGTTGGCACACACCAGTACATAGCGCAGCAGCGTCGCCGCGTCCCAGGTACAGGTCACGGTGATGGAACCGCTGGCACTGGTGGCGATGTTGGCAATCGGGCTGATGGTGCCGAAGGCCACGCCGGAGCTGCTGGCGGTGCAGGAATTGGTCGCCTGCGCCGACGCGCAGAAGCCCAGCGTCAGCAGCAAGAACAGGCCAGCGCACACGCGTTTCATCCCGACGCCACGCCAAC
Organism: Pseudomonas sp. RIT-To-2; assembly: GCF_029623465.1. NCBI lineage: Bacteria > Pseudomonadati > Pseudomonadota > Gammaproteobacteria > Pseudomonadales > Pseudomonadaceae > Pseudomonas > Pseudomonas sp. RIT-To-2. Next base: position 219,051 of record NZ_JAPYKM010000007.1, read on the forward strand.
TCCTGTACCCACGCCGATCTGGCCTGATCATCCTGGCTTGCCTCATCAATCGCCCTCCTTGAGCGGTACACAGGGAAACGGCCCCAGGGTAGGCAGCACCTGCCCGGTGGGCGGGTTGAAGGCGAACGTGACCTGGCATCGCACCTGCGGCCCCTCCACCCGCAGGTGGTTGAGCGCCACCAGCCCGTCGACGAAGGTGATGCCGTCATAGCCCATGACGGTGTCGGCCCCGGCTTCCATGGAGTGAACGCGCAAACCGGCCGGCAACGGCTTGCCGGCCAGGTCCTGGACGATGATCGACGCCGCCTGGTAGGGCTTGAGGGCAAAGCGCACCAGCACGCCGGAGCGCGACTGCGGCACCACTGCCTGGTTGGTGGCGGCCACCTGCACATTGGCGGGCAACCCAAGGCTGTTGATCGACACCTGATTGCCACGGTAGGCATCCAGGTCCGGCACCAGGAAATGGCCACTGCTGTCGGTGGTACCGATCTCGCGGTTTTCGTGAACCACCGGAATACCGGCCACGCCGTCGGTGGACACCAGGGCGAAACCGTCGCCGATACGCCGGGCGGTCTCCACGCTGCCATCCATCCACACCAGCGCGCCCGTGGTGTCCACTGACCACAACTGGCTGCCCGCGACCTGCTGGGTGCTGGCCGTGACCTGAGCGTGGTCGCCCAGGTACTGCACCTGGGCCAGTTGGTAGTCGCTGCCGCCCCCGCCACTGGTCTGCGCGCCCCAACCCCAGCCACCGCCGTAGTCCGGGGCCTGGGCGGCGCTGACGGCATAGCCGGCCTGTTTGCCCTGGTAGCTGGCACTGCTGCTCACCGACGTACGTTCCCCCAGAGAGTAACTGAGGTTCACAAACGCTCCGCGGGATGCAGGGTCGCGCACGTCCTGGTACAGGTTGAGCGTCACCGACAGCCGATGGGACAGGCTCAGGGAATGCCCGACACTGATCACATGCGAGGCACCGCTGCCCGGCACCTTGTAGCCCAGGTAACTGAGCGACAGGCTCTGGTTGCTGGCCATTGGGAACGACAGAGTCAGGCGGTCGCTGACGCTGGGCACCGGCGTACCGTCGCGGGCCGCCAGGTCGCCGTAATTGCCCGCGGTGCGCAAGGTCTGGGCATTGATGCTGAAACGCGGGGTGATGTACTGGTAGCCCAGCCCCCATTGCATGCCCGCCATGCCAGCGCTGGCCGCCAGCGAAGCATTGACCACGCCGTGCTGTCCCAGCCGGTACAGAGCACCGCCACCGGCGTTGTATACGCCCGGCGTCACCTCACCATGGCCTTCCACGGTCAAGGCATCGCTGAGGCCGTAGCGCACCGACGCGCTGCTGGCGGTGCGCGGCGAATAGTCGAACGAGTCGACGCTGTAGTTGTGTCGCAGGTAGCCCAGTTCCAGCGAATAGCTGGACAGCCCGGGTGCCATCAGGCGAGTGTCCACGTATAGCGGCACCGAGGTGCTGACCGACCGCCCCAAGGCGTCGCGGGTGACTACCGTCGCCTGGCCGGCACCGGTAATGCCCGGTACCGTCTGGTCGATGATGTAGGGCCCGCTACTGACCGAGCCGCTGTACTGCTGGATGCCGTTGACGTACAGGCTGACCGCCGACGGCACCACCGCCGAACCGCTATAGGTGGGTAACGGAAAGGTCACCAGGTCGGGGCGCAGGGCAAAATTGCTCTTGTACTGTGCGCCACCCAGGCGCACTGAACGGGTCCAGTCCAGCGAGCCGCTGATGGTGTCGCCCAGTTGCCAGGTACTCAGGGTGTCGGGGTCCGAATGGCTCCAGGCACTGTCATAGCGCACATAATGCTGGCCGGCGGTGGCCGGGTAGGAATAGGCGGTACCGGTGGTGCTGTAGACACCATGGGCATCAAAGAAGCGCTCTTCGCTCCACAACGCCAGCCGGTTGCCGCTGTCATCGTGCGAGGCATAGGCGTCATAGTTCAACACCAGGCCGCGGTCCACCGCGCTGGGCCGGGGCTGCGCCGTGGCGCCGGGGTTCAGGTGGCGGGGCTTGCGCAGGCTGTCGGCCAGGCGCAGGTCCACGCTCTGCTGGCCGGCGTCATAACGGTAGGTCACCCCAGGCAGGTCATCGAGGCGCACCACGCGCGAGGGGCTCACCCCCAGAGCCGCCAGGTTCAGCCCCACCTCATCCAGCGACTGACCATCGGTGCTCAGGTGCCCACCCTGCTCGCTGAAATGTGCCACGGTGCCCGTGGGCTGGCCGTTGAGCTGCACCTCCAGGTACAACTCGCCCGCGGCACGCGCCTGCCCCGCGGCCATGCCCAAGGCAGCCATCATGCCCATGGCCAGGACCATCCGGTAACGCGAGGAGCGCGAACGGGGTTCATCTCGACTCACTCGAACCTGCCATGCCAGCGCCCCACCTCAGCCCTCGCCCGCCACCTTGAACGTGCTGGGGCGGCCGTCCAGGTTGACCTTGATCAGCAGCGGCCCATCCAGCCGCGCCGGGCTGGCGGCGGGCAACGGCCACTGCCGCGCGTGGCCGGCCAGGGCATACCCGAGCAGGCCCTTGCTGACCTGCAAGGCGTGGCCGGCGCTGTCCACCAGGCTCAAGGCGCCTACCTGGGTGTGGCGCTGACCATTGTTGGCCAAGCGCAACTGCCACTGACCCGCGTCGCGTACCACCCGCCAGGCCAGGCTCACCGGCGCGGTGCGGGCGGGGGCGACGAACACCGGCACCGAGTAGCGCATGCGAATGGCCACGCCCACCGGCTGGTCGCTGCCCGGCGGCGGGATCTCGTCGATCAGCAGCCGGTAGCTCTGCTCCACCGCCGGGTTGCCGGCTTGCACCCGTATCAGCCGAATCAATTGCTGACCATGCCCGGCCAGTTGAATGATCGGCGGGCTGGCCACCACTTCGGGGCTGGGGCTGAGCACATCGCCGTTGGCGTCCTGGTCCCACCGGAACACCCGGACCTGGCCGTACACCGGTGTGTCCCCGGGGTTGTCGAGTGCCAGGCCCGCGGCGTTCTGCCCTTGGGTGAAGTCCACCTTGACCGGTGCCACTTGCAAGGTCGCTGCCAGTACCTGAGCGTTCAGGCACGCGGCCACGCACAGGCCGCACAGCGTGCTGCGAAACATGGACATGGGTGAAACTCCCCGTCAGAAATAAACCGTGGCGGTGACCGTCGAGTTATAGGTATCAGGGGTAGGCGTGGTCTGGGTCGGTACCTGGCCATACACCGTCAGGCTCTGGGCACTGCCGGTACCGGTGCCGGCCACCGTGTCGCTGCCCTGGGTGTTGCCCCAGTTGGTGCTGAGCGCCGAGTCTTGCATCAGTTTGTACGACACGGTGCTGGTGGTATTGCCGGTGGCGGTGCCGGCCATCAGCCGCGTGGTGGTCGTGGAGCTGGTGACGCCGCCGGCGTTGAGGCCAATGTTGTAGGGGGTGCTGTTGCTGCAGGTCACCGACAGCGTGGTACTGCCGGTCACGGCGGTAGTCAGCAGGCCGGTGCTGCCGAAGGCCATGGCATTGGCCGACACCGTACAGCTGGCGGTGATGGTCAGCGACACGAGGAATGTCGCCGTGGCCGTTCCGTTGGAGTAGGTGGCTGCCTGTCCAGGCAGCACGGTAACACTCAATAGCAATCCGATTGCAGCAGCCAAACCTTTCATGGGGCCTCCCGCCTCTGGCGTGTCGTTCCGTCGCTGGAAAAACTATGCGCCTGCCACTACAGCGGGAGTATTTCGACTTTGTAGGCCATGGCGCCCGGCGTGATACACACCCGGCCGCCGCACCTGCATCAGCCGGTGACGCAACCGACCGGGCGCTTGCCGGCAAAGGTATCCACAAGGCTTGCCAGTACCATTTCACCCATGCGCGTGCGGGTCTGCACCGTGGCGCTGGCGCGGTGCGGTTGCAGCACGACGTCCTCGCGGCCCAGCAAGGGCGCGGGCACATGGGGCTCGTCCACGAACACATCCAGCCCGGCACCGGCGATATGACCGGCCTGCAGCGCCGCCACCAGGTCCTGCTCGTTGACCAACTTGCCGCGCGCCACATTGATCAGGTAGCCACCCTCGCCCAGGGCCCGCAGGACGTTGGCGTCGATGATGCCCTCGGCCTTGTCGGCCGCCGCGGCAATGATCAGCGCATCACTCTGGCGCGCCAGTTCCACCAGGTCGGCGACGAAGGTGTAAGGCACATCGTCCATGGCCCGCAGGTCGGTGTAGCTGATAGGGCAACCGAACGCCGCGGCCCGGGTGGCGACCGCGCGCCCCACCCGCCCCAGGCCCACGATACCCACGCGCATGCCGCTGACCTGCCGGGCCAGGGGCAAGGGGGCCAGCGGCGTAGCGCTGTGCGGCCACTGGCCGCTGCGCACATAGCGGTCGCTGGTACACAGGCCGCGGCAGGCGGCGATCAGCAGGCCCAGGGCCAGGTCGGCAACGTCATCGGTGAGCGCGCCCAGGGTCGCCGTCACGGTAATGCCCCGGTCGCGGGCATAGGCCAGGTCCACGGCATCGGTGCCCACGCCATTGACCGCCACCACTTGCAGGCGTGGCAGTTGCGCCATGACCTCGCGGGTGATGCCGGTGTGCCCGCCGGTGACCACCCCGCGAATCTGCCCGCCTACCTCACGCAGGTAAGCGGCCTTGTCGGTTTGCTGGTAATAGGGGCGCACGGTGAACAGCGTTTCCAGGCGCTCGCGGATCTCGGGGATGAGGATGGGGCTGAGTTGGAGGATTTCGGGTTTCATGGCAGGACCTCAACAGAATGATTGAATGCTTGACGGCATCGCGGCGCTCCGGCGCAGGCCATACAAGGCGGGCCAGTGATGCCGGTGGCATCACCTGGTCCGCCTTGGTGCATGGCTCGAGGGCTTTGGGCCGCTGACGGATTTACCCACGCCCCACAAACGGCATGTTGGTCGCCATCACAGTCATGTTCAGCACGTTGGCCGACAACGGCAGCCCGGCGATGTAACGCACGGCGTCGGCGATATGCTGCACGTCCACCATCGGCTCCACGGCGATCTCGCCGTTGGCCTGGCGCACGCCTTTGGTCATGCGCACCGACAGTTCGGTGAGGGCATTGCCAATGTCTATCTGACTGCAGGCGATGTTGAACTCGCGGCCGTCCAGCGCCAGGCTCTTGGTCAGGCCCAGCACGGCGTGTTTGCTGGCGGTGTACGGAGCACTGAATGGCCGTGGGGCATGAGCCGAGATCGAGCCATTGTTGATGATGCGCCCGCCCTGGGGTTGCTGGCGGCGCATCAGGCCGAAAGCACCACGGCTGCACAGGAACACGCCCGTGAGGTTGGTGTTGATCACGTTCAACCACTGGTCCACCGCCAGTTCATCGATGGGCACCGCCGGGGTGTTGACCCCGGCGTTGTTGAAGATGACGTCCAGGCGCCCGTACACCTCTTCCACCGTCGCAAACAGGGCGTCGACACTAGCCGGGTCACGTACATCGGTGGGCACCGCCAAGGCTTCGCCGCCGCTGGCACGGGCGCTTTCCACCAGTTCATGCAAGGGCTCGGGGCGGCGCCCGGCCAGCACCAGGGTAAAGCCGTCGGCCAGCAGGCCCAGGGCCACGGCGCGGCCGATGCCACTGCCGGCGCCGGTGACCAGGGCGACTTTGCGGGAGTTGGTTGCGGTCATGATTGTTGCTCCTTGGGTCAAATCGAATTCAGGTCAGGACGTGCGCCCACGCGCACGTCCAGTTGGCCGACACCGTCGATGCCAGCGCTGATGACATCGCCCGGTTGCAGGGCGGCGACGCCCGGCGGCGTGCCGGTCATGATCAGGTCGCCGGCACGCAAGCGGATGGACTGGGACAGGCGGCTGATGATTTCGCTTACCGACCAGATCTGCTGCTCAAGGCTGGAACGCTGACGCTCCACGCCATTGACACGCAGCCACACCGCTCCCGTGTCGGGATGGCCGATGCGGCTGGCCGGCACTACGGCACTGATGGGCGCCGAGCCGTCGAAGGCCTTGGCTGCTTCCCAGGGCTGGCCGGCGGCCTTGGCGGCCATCTGCAGGTCGCGGCGGGTCAGGTCCAGCCCCGCAGCGTAGCCCCATACATGGGCCAGCGCCTGCTCTTGAGGGATATCGCCACCGTCGGTGCCGATGGCCACGACCAATTCAATCTCGTGGCAGAAATCGCCCGTCAGCGGCGGGTAGGCCAGTTCGCCTTCGGCCGGCACCACGGCAGTGGCCGGTTTCATGAAGAACAACGGCGCCTGGCGCACCGCGTCCTGGGCATCGCCCCAGGGGTAGTTGCGGCCCAGGCAGAAAATGCGGTTGACCGGAAAGCGCGCATCACTGCCCTGCACATCCAGGGTCACGCTTTGGGCGGGGGCAAACACGTATGGGGTCATGAGCGTTCTCGCAGCAGTGCGGTAGACACCCCCAGCGTACGTCGCCGGGGGCCGGAAAAGTTGGACGAAACCAGCGCCGTCATGGATAAAGCAGTGCTATCGGGCACGCAACTGGATGCGATACAGGCGCCCCAGCAGCAGCGAATAAGACAGGGTGCCGCACAGCGCCACCGCGCCAATGAACCAGAAGGCATAGGCAAACGAGCCGGTCGCATGAACGATCCCGCCGATCACGATGGGGGTGACGATGCCGCCGATGTTGGCCGCCAGGCTGGTGACACCCCCGGTCAGGCCGATGAGTTCCTTGGGCGCCACTTCCGACACTGCGGCCCACGATGCCGAGGCAATGCCCTGGGCGAAGAACGCGGTGGTGAGCACGGCGATGCACACCAGGTTCGAGTCGGTGAAGTTCACCAGCACGATGGACATGCCCAGCATCGAACCGACCACCAGCGGCAGCTTGCGGGCAAACGACATGGAGTAGCCGCGACGGATCAACGTGTCCGACACGATACCGGCCAGCAGGATGCCGACCGTGGCGCCCAGGAACGGCATCACCGCGAAAATGCCAACCTTGATCATGGTCAGGTGGCGCTCTTCGATCAGGTAGGTGGGGAACCAGGTGAGGAAGAAATACAGCGCCGAGGTGCTGGCGAACTTGCCGATGCAGATCGCCCAGATCTGCCGGTAGCCGAACAGTTCACTCACCTGGCGCCAATTGAAGCGGGTACGCTGCTGGCTGCTCTTGACCAGGCCGCCACCGTCTTCGATGTACTTGAGCTCCGCGGCGCTGACACGCTTGCAGGCCAGCGGGTCGCGGTACAGGTACAACCACGCGATGCCGAACAGGATGCCCACCAGCCCGGTGCTGTAGAACACATGGCGCCAGTCATAGGTGGTGGCCAGCCACAGCAGGCCACCGGTGAACAGTGCCGTGCCCAGGTATTGACCGCACACGTAGATACTGCTGGCCAAGCCCCGTTCCCTGGCCGGGAACCATACCGTCACCGCCCGGCTGTTGGCTGGAAAGGCCGGGGCTTCCAGCGCCCCCACGGCCAGGCGCAGGCCGAACAACGAAGCAAAACCGCCCACCAGGCCCTGGCCGACGGTGGCGGCCGACCAGGTGATCAACGACAAGCCGTAGGTGAAGCGGGAACCGAAGCGGTCGGCGATGAAACCGGCGGGTACCAGTGCCAGGGCGTAGGTCCAGGCGAAACCGGAAAACACCAGGCCCATCTGGATCTTGTCCAGGCCCAGGTCCTTGGCCATGAACGGCGCAGCGATGGAAATGTTCACCCGGTCAACGTAATTGATGATGGTCGCGATCAGCAACAGCGAGAGCATGAACCAGCGCCGGCGGGTGGGGAGCTGGGCGGCGCTGAGGGTCTGTTCGACCGCCTCGGGTTGGGGGGCGGTGGTGAGGTCGGGGTCCACATTGGGCATCTGCCGGCTGGACGGGACCAGGTACTCGCGGGGAGTCGTCTGCATGGTACGAACACCTTCTAATTATTGTTGATAGATGTCGAATGGGACGCCCTCAAAGTGATCGTACAACCGCCGGAAAGCAATGGCAGGGTTAGAACGTTTTTGCACTGAGCGCGCAGTGCACAGGCAAAAGTCCAAAAAGAAAAATGCCGCCAGAACTGGCTTTGAATGGCTGCGCGTGCGGAAGCAGAGCGGTTGCTTCGAAATTCTTCGCACTCGACTTTTTGCACAGTGGCCACGGCACAAAATTGCGCAAACCTGAACAGGAGATCGTACAATCACACCAAACAACAGACCTGACCGCCCACCCGCCACGGCTGGCCAACAGGAGCGACGCCCATGCAGTCTTCCAGCCGCGTGCCCACCTTCGGCATGCAGCAACGCAGTGAACACCCCGATTTCTACATTCGCGACGAAAACGTGCGCAAGGCCGAAACCGCCCCGCACCGCCACGAGTATTTCCAGATCCAGGTCAATTTGGGCGGTGATACCGTGCAGCACATCGGCAACGTGCAGCGGCCTTTCCCCACCCGTGCCCTGGCGTTCATCCTGCCGCACCGGGTGCACATGATCCCGCACCCGCTACAGGCGCACTTTCGCGTGATCAATTTCTCCCAGGCGTTCCTGCTGCCGCACCTGGCGTGCGACCCGCTGGACCTGGAAGACGTGTCCATCGCCCAGGCGCCGGAGCTGGCGCCCTTCCGTTTCCAGGAGCACCTGGACTTCATCCTTGAACCTGAGGCATTTGCCCAGGTGTGCGGCCTGCTGGAGCAGATGCAGGCACTGGACCGCGACCGCCAGTTCGGCATGCGCGAGTCGCTCAAGGGCCTGTTGCTGCAGATGATCGGCGGGGTATGCAGCCAGTTCGCCGAACCGCTCAAGGCCCTGGCCAGCGGCAAGGCCGCCCAGGTCAGCCGTCGCGACGCACTCAAGCGCATGAGCGAGTACGTGCGCAAGCACCTGGCCGACCCCGAACTGGACCTCAAGAAGGTCGCCGCCGCCACCTACCTGTCGCCGCATTACCTGACCCACTGGCTGCGCAAGGAAATCGGCAAGAGCTTCAGCGAACTGGTGCTGGAACGACGCATGCACCTGGCGCGCCAGTTGCTGGAGGGGAGCCTGAGGCCGGTAGGCGATATCGCGCGGCAGTGCGGGTTTGCCGACGAGGCTTATTTTTCGCGGCGCTTCCGGCAGTTGCATGGGTTGCCGCCGGGGCAGTATCGGCGGCAGTTGCAGGGGGGGTGAATTGGGGTAGCCAGCCATGCGCTCAACGGCCGTCCCCCCTTATACTGCCCCCACGCCCCCACTCAAGGAACGACCATGCGCGTCATCATCATCGGCGGCCTGGGCAACTTCGGTGCCCGCATCTGCCGTCGCCTGGCCCTGGAACCTGGCCTGGAACTGATCGCCACCGGCCGCAAACCCGTCAGCGGCAGCGAATGCTTCGGGCCGGCCAGCCAGATCACGACCGCGGCGCTGGATATCGACAGCCCTGACCTTCAGGCCCGTCTCGCCCAGTTGCGCCCCCACCTCGTGATCCACTGCGCCGGCCCTTATCAAGGCCAGGACTACCGCGTGGCGCTGGCGGCCTGTGCGGTACACGCGCATTACCTGGACCTGTCGGACGGCCGCGATTTCGTCGCCGACTTCAGCCAGCATGTCGACGCCGCCGCCCGCGCCGCCGGGGTGTTGGCCGTCACCGGGGCCAGCACCCTGCCCGGTTTGTCCTCGGCGGTGGTAGACCAGATGACCACGGGGTGGACGCGGCTTGACACTGTCGAGGTCGCCATCGCGCCGGGCCAGCAGGCACCGCGGGGCGAGGCCACCATCAAGGCCGTGTTCGGCTACGCCGGCCAAGGTTTCAAGCGCTGGCAGGCGGGGCGTTGGGCCACCGTGCATGGCTGGCAGGACCTGCGCCGCTTCAGCTTCGCCGAGCTGGGCAGCCGCTGGGGCGCAGCTTGTGACGTACCGGACCTGGCGCTGTTTCCCGAACGTTATCCGGGTGTGCAGCGGGTCAGCTTTCATGCGGCGCTGGAACTGCGTATCCAGCACCTGGGCCTGTGGCTGGTGGCTGCCCTGCGCCGGGTAGGCCTGGCGCTTCCCGTGGCCCGCCACGCCGGGCGGCTGAACCGCCTGGCCAACATTTTGCTGGACCGCTTCGGCAGCGATCTGGGCGGCATGCGTGTGCGCGTGAAGGGCCAGCAGGCCGATGGCCGCCAAGCCGACCGCACCTGGCACCTCACCGCCCCGGATGGCAACGGCCCGGAAATCCCCTGCATGGCCACGGTCCTTCTGGCGTGCAAACTGGCCCGCGGCCAAGTGCAGCAGACCGGCGCGGTGCCTTGCATGGGCTTGCTGACGCTCAATGAGTTCGCACCGGAATTCGCTCGCTGGGGCTTTGTGGAACGGGTCAGCGACGCCTGAGCGTCTTCAGCCAGCGGCCTGGCGCAGCCGGGACGCTTGGGTGTACAGCCTGGTATTGGAGCAGAGCTTGCTCGCGAACGCGCCGCGCGGGCGGCGCTCGCTCTCAAGGGCGCCACAAAACCCACCCCCGCACAATCCCGACTCTCGGAAAATAAAATTAGATATTGAGATATCT